>JAIYDG010000608.1 GCA_027487625.1 Bacteroidota bacterium | reverse complement strand
TCTCACTCGTCTTGATACTCTCTTCGGATATCGTCTTCTTCCTGCTGAACTTGCTGAGACATAAATTGGGCAAATTGATGATCTGTGTTGATTCTATATGTAGTCAACAAGATCTGAGCCGTTAGCATTATCAACTTTCTCTGGGGTGACACGTGCAAATATTCTTCAAACTCGATCGCCAATTCTTCCCACAAGAGTTCATTCTCATCATCGTTGGCTACCGCTTCGGCAACTCTGCCTAATCCACGCATCTCTTTATATCCCATAGCCTGACTGATGTTATCTACACCTGTCAGCCCATGAACATAAAGTGTCTTTACCATACGAGCTCCTTCCTTTTCTGTGATTTGATTGCGCAGTGTGTTTTTCATTTCCTCTAGCTCTGATGTGCTCATTTTTTCAGTTGGAGGGCGTTTCAGTTTGAGATTAAACTTTTCTTTGTATCGAAAAATTTGGTGGATTAGTTTTCTTTTGTATTTCTGATCGCTGTCGTCTTCTTTTACTGGTTTTGGCTTGACCGACTCTGATCGCACACTTCCTCTTCCCGATTCTTGGTCAAAATCGCGTGTAAAAGCGTTAGGCTGATAAAATCCATGTCTAAATTGAGTAGGTTCAGAAAAATACGAGAAAATGCTTGGATCTGTTTGTCTTTTTTGTTCCCATATATTTTGATGGAGATCGATCGGATCATTTAAATATGTAGCTGTTTCTGACTTTACAGATTGTGTGTCATCCGCTTCTGGAATTGAACTCATAAGATCTTTTTCTTGTTCAAAATGCACAGCCTTTGCCATTTCCTGTTGAGAAGGCTTTCTGCGACGAGGCCTCCTTCTCGAAGATTTTGCAGGGGTTGTTGGCTCATCATCTCCTGCATTGCTTTCAATTTTATCCATAAAAAATTTGTGTCCTTCAGATGTGAAGGTGGCCAATTCGTTTTCAGATTGCTCTGTGTCCATGGATGCTAAAACTTATGACTTACACACTGCATTAGAATTTTTTTGTGACTTGTTGCTATGCGAAAACAACATTCAAAGTATCGATATATTTTAAATATGACTTCAAAATCTCGAAAACTTAACCTCATAGTCACTACAAACGGATCTTGAGATTTATTTCCAGACAAAGAAATCAATCTCTCGATCATTGCACAACAAGTATATCGAACAATCTCTTCGTTTTGATGCTTTTGTTTAGGTATAACGTATTCCTCCATTTGTAAAATATGCTCCATCATCAATGTCGCGGGTATCTTTTCAATTTTTTCGACGGAATCAATTTCAAGATCTGTAATGATCTCGCTTCTTTTGGCAAAGTCTATGCATTTCTTAAGTGTATCTATAAAGAATCGTTCCAGCCCATCTAGATCTCGTTTGTCTTTTTCAAGTTTAATTAATTTTTCTGATTTATCTTGGTCCATAACAGTGTAATAATAAATTTAGAATTTTTATGACGACAATTGGAGTCAAGTAAATGCATTTTTTATGTGTTTTTATGGGAGGAAACCATGGAGCGAGATTTATACTCAAACTCCTGGACGAAAACCTCCAGCTCCAATCAAGTCTAGCGCTTGCCGAACATTCTGGCCCATTCCACGTTGGAGATCTCTGGAGCTTCCTCGAGATCGATCTCAGGCTCCTCCACAAGGAGACCAGGATAGACCTCTGGAGCTTCCTCGAGATCGATCTCAGGCTCCTCCACAAGGAGAGCAGGATAGATCTGCGAGGACGCAGAGACACTCCAGCCTGTACTGACAAGCGGCCTGCGAGGAGCATTACCCCACTCAGACGCGCGAGTCGTTACAGTGGATGAGGGCGGAGATAGCTCGACACACGGAGACTTTGGAGTCCACTCTGTCTCAATGACAGGGGAAGGAGGGCGAGGGGGCGGAGGAAGATATCTCGTAGGAGATACCTCGCTCTCCGGAAGATAATTGTAATTTATTTGTAAGGGGTCCGTCACTGCGCGGATGCCCTCACCGTCGAGCTCGTCGACGTTATGATAGGGGGGAGGAGAAAGATGAGAGATAGAGATGTAGTCAGGAAGGGGAGAGAGGGGGCGTTTAACATGAAAAAATTGTTGAGCATGAATTTCATGAATATTAGAATCAGAGGCACCAAGAAACTCAGCGTTGATCTGACGCGGCGGGCAGAAAGATCTCACGATCTCGATGAGATGCTGGTACTTTGTCTTGCGTGGAGGCTCATCAGTAAAGTCCAGGCGGCGTCGAGACCGGAATCGAACCTCTGGGCGGGGCTCGGCGGGAAGAGTGAGAGCAAACACACGAGGAGGACGGCGCTTGACAACCGGAGTTGATTCCGGGAACAGGCGGCTGAATCTTTTGGCGACAGTAGATGCTCGAAGAAAGTGCTTCATTGTTCTTGTTGGCGTTCTTGCGGCGGCAGGCAGGCGGGATGACGAGTTGTGTAAAGAAAAGTACATTGGAAAAAAAACATAAAACATTTAGAAAAAATGCAAATGCTGGAATATATACCCCTGGAGCGTGCGTCTGTGGTCTGTGAAGTCGGCGTTTTCAAGTGTGGTCTGTGGTCAACTTCCGAGATTTCGCGCCAAAATGTGTTTTCTTGTACCCAATAAGGAAAAACACAACAATTCCCGCCAAAAAGTGTGTTTCTTACGCCCAAAATAGAAAAAAATATAAAAACACAAAAATTGGCGCCAAAAAGTGTGTTTCTTACGCCCAGAATAGAAATTTTTATGCCTAGGATCCAAAATCCCGCCAAAAAGTGTGTTTCTTGCGAAAACCGATAATTTCAGACTGATTATGATTTATATTGGGTCTGAGAATAATCTTTATAAAAGCTCACGTTCGATTTCGTCAAGAACGGATTGGTACTGGTTCCGAGATCCAAGATATACCCTTAAGGGATTTTCCGAGATCTTCAATCCAGCAGCAAAGTGCTGAGAATAGAATATCTTGATGCATTCAGAAAAGGGCGGAAAGAGGGTCATATTATCTTTTCCATCCAAACTATACGGATGTAACGGAAGAAATCCGTTTAATTCATTAAAGAAATGTGATATTGAAAGTGATGTTTTTTTCACGTCGATATTAAACATATCTTTCATGTCATTAGCAAATGCTTCATAAATTGTAACATTTTCCAAACCAAAGTATTCCATGCGCGCGATTCTTTGCAAAGTAAATTCTTCGGTATCTGGAAAGAATTGGACACATTTTCTGTCGATTACGATGTCAGTCATTTTCATTCTTAATTGCACTTCGTATTTTTTCGAATGTTTGTAAATATCCATTTGGTCCTCGTTTAAAATATATCCTCGCTGTAAGACTTGATACCACCATTTCATGAATGGTTTCCAAGTATTGGCTAAGATTTTAATCTGGTATTCCGTAATCGGAAAATGTGACGGTTTGAATCCAGATATGTCGCGTTCATAGAGTAATTTTGCCCATAAATGCATGGTTAAAGAAAATCTATTTTCATCATGCTCAGATCCAATTAATTGGTGCAATTCTTTGTAATATTGAGGCGGCTTAGTAGAACCGCATTTAATTGTAAGTAATCTGCGAAAATACCCCACTGAACTAGGAGCAATTCCAAATGTGAAATTAGTCGAAGCCATCAAATTATTGTGTGAAGTTGCTGTGTATGATTGAACGTATTTTGCTTCGACTTTCATAGTCGGATCTGTAACGATATTTTTAAGTAATCCATCTGCCATCTTGGGATCTAATTCCCTAATATTCCACTCATCAATAGCTATTAAAAACTTTTCATTGAAAGCCGTCCCTGCAAATTGTGCTCCAAGATCTGCTGTTTTGATATTTTCAAAGTATTGTCCAAAAACAGGCTTCAGCCAAGAATAAAACGTAGACTTTCCACATCCAGAAGGTCCTATAAGCACAATCATAACGCCTGTTTTTTTCCCTTGATTTTGTACTATGTATGCCAACCAATTTAAGACATATTCGTACACCAAATCATTATTATCACATAGAGTAAATTTTACGTGACTTAGCAACATTCCTAAATTAGGGTGAGTGACATAATGATAGTCTCTGGGAATTTGATAACATTCGTATACCAAATCTATTGTTCTAAGGTTGATCGGTAGTCCACAGTAAAGATTAAATGCATGCCCAAAATGTTTTTCGGGAACTCCTAAAATCTGAGAAGCGTCAAAACAGGCATAATCAAATTTTGGAAAATGTTGACTGTGGATGTATTCGTCAAATATTTTGACTTTCTGTAATTTGGTTTTAGTAGGATCTTTTTGAGTAGGTGCGGGAACTTGTACTTTTGCAACCAAGTCTATAAATGAGTTCTGTGCCCCACTAAATGGTTGTTTAATAAGCATCGGTGTAAACATCGGCAATTCTTTTGTGGAACATTGTGTGGCTGTCCAAGAAATATAAATAATTGTCATTTGTTTTGTTCCACTAAGTCCGACAACTCCTATCAAAAACTTTGACATATACTCAAAACAGGAAGTTCCATGACATCCATCAACTGCATAAGATTGTTTAAATAATTCTTTGCAATATTCACGATCAAATTTAGTAAATTTGGTTAACACGTAAGTTTCTGGTCTATGTTGTGCATTGGAGATCAAATCTTCAACTTTAGGATGATATTCGGGTATCATACTACTTAATATGTCACTCAT
>JAIYDG010000044.1 GCA_027487625.1 Bacteroidota bacterium | reverse complement strand
CTTTCGTGAATAGGTAAACTTCCTTTAGGAAATTTGTTTTTAAACCTGTCAGGAATTGGGTAAGGATGATGAGATGATAAGGTAAAAATTCCTGAAAAGAATGGCTGTTTTTTATCATTCAATTCGTTTGCCCAATATGATAAATACTTATCGTCATAAATGCCCCAAGAACCATCAAAATCTGCAATATCAGGATATTCATTCATACCAAAATAAATTCCATTTGAAGTACTTGCTACAATGTTATCAAAACTCATCGTGCCATTTCTACCTCCATGGTAAAAAGATGCATCATATTTTTGTTGTTGAAGATAAAATCCTATGCCATTCAAAAGATTCGCCTGATAATAACTACTTGGATAATCAGTATTCATAAAAGATGGCATTGAAGCAATAATACTTGGTAATCCTTCTATTGACCTTTTTCCATTTGAATAAGCATGATTATAAATAGTACTTAAATTCATTAAGGAATCAATAAAAGGTGTTTTTGATTTTCCTTTATTAAATAAACCTACATATTCCTTTCCCAAGCTTTCAACAACTATTAATACTAAGTTTTTCTGTTTTGTTGTATTTGAATTTATTTGATGAATTGGGGAATAATAATTAGTAATTTCATTTTCATTAAAGTATTTCCTTTCTTCAACACCTTGTTGCTGAACAGTCATAATCATATTAAAACCTGTATTCACACTTAAAGATATGAAATTAGGTCCTGCAAATTTTGAAGCATCAAAACTAGTTAACGGAGTTAAACCCCATCCTCCTCTAGCTCCAAGGAAAAACAAAACCATTAAAAAAAAACTAATAATCATCCTATTCCAAAGCTGAATTTGGTTAAATTTTGTAGTTATTTTTTCTGTTCTGATCCAAATTATATGTAATAAAATAGGTACAGGAATGAGCAAAAATAGAATATAATAATAATCTAAGAGGTAACTTTTGAGCAAAGGAAGCCACTCTCCTACTTCAGATAATAAATCAATTCCACTTCTTTTACCAGAAAATTTGAAATATGCTGAATCTATTAAATTTAAAAAGATAAATACAGTGTTAATTCCAACATAATACCATTTTGCTAATAAATTCAGCAGCTTAGATGGTTTAAAAAACTGAAAAAAGCTGATTAGAATTAACAGAATATTCGAATAAATAATAGTTGAGGTATCGTACCATGTGCCAACCCAAAATGCATTTAAAACAGAAGTTAAACCAAACTCTATAAAAACAGGATTTAAGACTAAAAAAAATAACCTGGCAATACTGTAAAAAATCAGCAGGAAAATAAATCTAACAATTAAAATCTTGAATTCGCGCATTACCTCAAAGGTAATTCCTCATGATGGTTTTCCATAAATTCACACAATTTAATGTGTAATTTACATCGAATTTATTTTAAATGCTTCCTTTAGGTTATTTAATTACAATTTTCTTGACACCCTTTTTTGTTGGTGTTCCAATTTCAATTGTATAAATTCCACCAGGGGCGTTTCCTGGAAAATCTAATTTTAAGATTTGATCACCTTTATTCAAATGAGAATCAAATAATTCCTTCATCAATCTTCCTTCCATATTATACATAGTAATTAAAACCCTTTCAGATTCTTCCAACTGAAAGGTTGCAAAAAGGATATTTTCATCAGGAACTACAGCTATGTTAAAATCAAACTTATTCTCTTCTTTTAAACCACTAGGAAATTGAAAATCCAATTCCAGTGAATCTTGAAGTAAAAAATCACCATCAGCAGTATTGTCGTTATTAGACGCAATTCCAGATAGATAAAATTTAATTGGTCCCAAATTTGATTCTGGTGCTTTCCATTTAAAACTCCATTTTCTAGAACCTGAGCCATAAGTTTTAATTGCAGTATGGGTTACAAAATCTGAAACTCTTAAGCCTGAATCCTGTATTTGTATGAATTCTCCAACAGGAATAAAGGTAACTCCTTTTTGTCTGGCAGATACTCCAAATCCGAACCTTTGACGATTTGGATAGAATGATTCAACATTAATTGTATAGATTTTCCCCGGTTCATAAAATGTAGGATTACCTTCGACAGAAATATTAATAGAAGAATTAATGTCTGGTGACTCCGTATTTCTGTGACAAGCAGAACAATCACCTTCACCTGGTGCTCCGGTTAAGTTTAAGGCTCCGTCAGAATTTGAAAACAATTCGCTGGCAACTAATAAACTCATTGCCAGAAAAGTAAATACAGTAATTTTTCTTTTCATAGAATTGGACTTAATAAAATCAAGACAATAAAAATCAGAAAAAGGATGTATGAGCTGAAAAAAAAACTATTCGAACCTTAAAGCCTCAATAGGATCAAGCTTTGAAGCCTTAATTGCAGGATAAATTCCACTAATTAAACCAACAAAAAGACATAATAATACGCCACCTAAAATCCACAACCAGGGAATAATGAATCCACCACCAACAAAAGATGAAACTATATTACCAATTGCTATTCCCAAAATGATTCCTCCAATTCCTCCAATTTGACAAATCACAATTGCTTCAATTAAAAATTGTTTCCTTATAGCTGATTGAGTAGCTCCAATTGCTTTTCTTATTCCAATTTCTCTTGTTCTTTCAGTTACAGAAACGAGCATAATATTCATTAATCCAATTGCAGCTCCCAATAAAGTAATAAACCCAATAATTGTTGCAGCCATGGTAACATATTTTAAATTACCAATTAAATCCTCCGCCATTGCATCTGATTTGTAAATTTCGAAATTATTTTGAGCAGTTACAGGCAAACGCCTTAATCTCCTGAATAAACTTGTGGCCTCTTCAACAGCTAAATCTATTTGAGAAACATCCTTTACAGCAACAGTAATTACAGTGCTCATATTCGGCATAGAAAAAGTTTGGTAGGCATTATTTATAGGAACTATTACTAATCTATCGCCACCAAATCCCATGCTTGCTCCCTTGCTTTTTAGTGTGCCAACTACTCTGAACTTGGCGCCACCTATAAAAACACTTTCACCTAAAGGATTTTTTGATTTAAATAATTTTGATTTGATTTCACTACCCAATAAAACAACATTGGCAGCTGAGCTAACTTCTTTTTCAGAAAAATT
Organism: Bacteroidota bacterium; assembly: GCA_027487625.1. GTDB lineage: Bacteria > Bacteroidota > Bacteroidia > UKL13-3 > UKL13-3 > CAISCU01. The sequence continues at coordinate 3,716 of JAIYDG010000044.1, read as the reverse complement.
TCTCCCTTTATCTATTTCATAACCTGCTACCCCAAGGTATTTAGAATCACCTCCCATAACCATTATATTTGGGTCGGTTTTATTACTTTCATACTTTACAGTACTAGCAAAGCTCGCATTTACACTTAAAGAAACATTAGCAGGAAAATTAAATTCCTCAGAAAAACTTGAGGCCTCTCTAAATCCTATAGTTTTATATTTTTTAGGAAATTTACCACCACCGTTAAAACGAATATTTTGACCTCTATTTTTGATATTAAAGGTATTAGCGCCCATGCTTGAGAAATTGTTATTTATTGCAGATTTCATCCCATCAATGGCAGTTAGAATACCCACTAAAGCCATTATTCCCAAAGAAATAATTAAGGCTGTAATTACAGCTCTAAGCATATTTCCTTTGATGGAACCTAATGCAATTTTTACATTTTCTGTTAAAGTCATCGACTTATTTTACCTTTTGTTTTTCAATAAATTTGAAACCTTTTCTACCATTTTGCTCAGTAAAATCAATGATCATACCTGCAAAAAAGAAAACCTGCCCTGGATTGTAAATAACATTTAAGCCTTGAACTTCAGATTGTTTATCTTTATCACTCATTTCATCAAAGCCTATTAATAAACCTTTATCCTGTGCATTTTTCTGACGAATTCCAACTCGTAAAAAGTGTGAATCAGGTATATTTAAGTTTACTCTATACAATTTTATAGCATCTAATGCCTCATTTGTAAATTCTATCAAATTCATATTAGATTTTATTTCTCAAGAAATTTGCAATTCTTTTTACTAAAACAGGACCTTCATAGATAAACCCGGTATAAACCTGAACCAAACTTGCACCAGCTTCAATTTTTCTCATTGCACTTTCTTCATTATAAATACCACCAACACCAATCATTGGTATCTTTCCTTCACTTTTCTGATTGATGTATTTTATGACATCCGTTGATTTATCTGAAAGAATTTTCCCACTTAATCCACCAGCACCAATTTCATCTACAATTGATTTATTTGTTTTTAAACCTTCTCTACTAATTGTAGTATTGGTAGCTACGATGCCTTCTATTCCTGTTTCGTTAACTATCACCACAACATCATCAAGTTGCTCTATTGATAAATCAGGAGCAATTTTAAGTAAGATGGGCTTATGAGGAAAGTCTTTTTTTATGAAAGTATTCCTCGACTCAATCAATCGGCTCAAAATCTCCATTAGCGGCTTTTTATCTTGTAATTCCCTCAAATTTGGTGTGTTTGGAGAACTTACATTAACCACAAAATAATCAACTAGATTATAAAGTTTTTCAAAACAGATTAAATAATCCTGAACGGCATTTTCGTTGGGTGTAACTTTATTTTTTCCAATATTACCTCCTACAATTAAGCCCTTAGGTCGGTTTTTTAATCTTTCTGCAACTACTTCTACTCCTTCATTATTAAAACCCATCCTGTTAATTAAACTTTCATCCTTTTTTAAACGAAACAATCTTGGCAACTCATTACCTGGTTGTGGCAAAGGAGTAACAGTGCCAATTTCAATAAATCCAAAACCAAGAGCACTTAATTCGTTTAAATAAGCTGCATTTTTATCTAATCCTGCTGCCAATCCAACTCGGTTAGGGAATTTCAATCCTAAAAAGTCAAATGAATTTTCAACTTTATAAGTTTGAAGAAGTAATAGTTTTACAAATGGAATTTTGAAAACAAATTTCATGAGCCCAAAAGTGAAATGATGGGCGGTTTCTGCCGGTAATAAAAACAGAAAGGACCTTAATAATCGGTACAAAGTGTTTAAAGTTTAATTCAACAAATTTAAAGGTTCCGATAGAAAAACCTTAAAATCAATTGTATTTGGGGATAAAAGATGAAGCTTATCCACAATTGTAAAATTATTTTAATCCAAAAAAAAGAACCAAACATTTTTAAACATTGAAAGTTATTGAATTAAACAAACTAACAAGCGTTATTTAGAATGATTATAAATATACTAAATGTGATTAAAATTATACCCCTAAAAACTTTGATAAATCTCAAGTCCTCATAAATTCGCACGCATCGAAAAAACCACTACAAAATGAATTGGGTAAACAAAATGTTCTCATCATCGCTTGGTAAGAAATTCTTTATGGGTCTTACCGGATTGTTCTTATGTTCCTTTCTTGTGATTCACATGGTAGGAAATCTTCAATTGTTTAAATCTGATTTCGGCATGGCCTTTAATACCTATGCTGTATTCATGACAAGCAATCCTTTAATTAAAGCAGTATCTTATTTACTGTATTTATCAATTATTTTACATGCTATACAAGGCATCAGACTTGTATTTCAAAACAAAGCATCTAGACCTGTACAGTATGCAGTTTACAATGGAAAAGCTAGTAGTTCATGGGCTAGCCGAAACATGGGCTTATTAGGAACTATTTTATTAGTTTTTATAGTTGTACACATGAGTGATTTTTGGTTTGAATATAAATTCGGTCATGTTCCTTATGCAAACTATTATACAAATGTAGAAACAGGAGAAACTAAATTTGTACCAGCTCCTCCAGATCACAAACAGTTCAATAAAATCGAAGAATCAGTAATTAGCTCTGCAGAAGGCCAATTTAAGGTTACTACTGTTAAGGATTTATATGCTGAGGTTGCTGAAGGATTTAAAGAATGGTGGTTGGTACTGATTTATATTGTATCAATGGCGGCAGTGAGTTTTCACTTATATCATGGATTTCAAAGTGCGTTTCAAACTTTTGGTTTGAATCATAGTAAATATAATGGTCTGATTAAATTCATTGGATTATGGGTATTTTCTATAGCACTGCCTGCGGGATTTGCTGCTATGCCTTTATATTTCTTTTTTAAGTAAATAATTAAATTCTTTATATGAGTTCATCAAAATTAGAATCCAAAATTCCTGAAGGAAATCTTGAAACCAAATGGACAAAATACAGATCTACTGTACCATTGGTAAATCCGGCAAATAAAAGAAGCCTAGAAATAATCGTGGTTGGTTCTGGTTTAGCCGGTGCTTCTGCAGCTTCAACTTTAGCAGAATTGGGATATAAAGTTAAAGTTTTCTGTTTTCAGGATTCTGCTCGTCGTGCGCACAGTATAGCTGCACAAGGTGGAATTAATGCTGCAAAAAATTACCAAAATGATGGTGATTCAGTTTATAGACTGTTTTATGATACTATTAAAGGTGGAGATTATAGAGCACGTGAAGCTAACGTTTATCGCTTAGCTGAAGTTAGTGCTAATATTATTGATCAAAGTGTTGCTTCAGGTGTACCTTTTGCTCGCGAATATGGTGGCTTGCTTTCAAATCGTTCTTTTGGTGGTACTCAGGTTCAAAGAACGTTTTATGCTGCTGGTCAAACCGGTCAACAATTATTGTTAGGTGCTTATAGTGGTTTACAAAGACAAGTTGGAATGGGAGCAGTGCAAATGTTTGCTCGTCACGAAATGCTTGAAGTTGTTAATATTGATGGCGTTTGTCGTGGAATTATTGCCAGAGATTTAGTTAGCGGTAAATTAGAAAGACATTTCGGTCATGCAGTATTATTATGTACTGGTGGATATGGAAATGTATTTTACCTTTCAACTAATGCGATGGGTTCAAATGTAACAGCAGCTTGGAAAGCCCATACAAAAAGATCAATGTTTGCTAACCCTTGTTTTACGCAAGTCCATCCAACATGTATTCCTGTCTCAGGAGATCATCAGT
>JAIYDG010000468.1 GCA_027487625.1 Bacteroidota bacterium | reverse complement strand
GGTTTCTTTGATGTTTTGTATTCAAGCACAGGTTTGAATGGTTCTTATTCTACCATTGCTTCTAACATTACCGCTAATTCTTATACATGGAATGTGAACAATACTCCTTCAACAGCAGTATACCTTAGAGTTCAAGATAAAAACAATACTTGTAGAAAAGATTTTAGCAATGCACCAAATACAATTATTGCTGCAACGCCTGTTTTAACTGCTCCTAATGGTGGGGAAACTTGGAATGTAAATGCAGTGAAACAAATCACTTGGAATGCTAATTCTCTGTATTCTTCTGTTTTGATTGAATACTCTACAGACAATGGTTCTAACTGGAATATCATAAGTTCTTCTGCTCCAAATACAGGAACGTTTAACTGGACAGTGCCAAATACTGTTAGCACACAGGTGTTTGTAAGGATAAGTAATGTTGGAAATACTGGTTTGGTTGATGTAAGTAATGCTTCATTTAGCATTCTACTTCCTACTCCAATTTTAACCTCTCCAAATGGTGGGGAAACTTGGAGAGCAGGTAATACTCAATCTATTACTTGGAATGCCACAACTGTTGCCAGCTCTGTAAATATTGAATATTCGGTAAATAATGGTGGTACCTGGAATACTATTGTGAATGGTGCTTCCTATACCGGAACTTATTCTTGGTCGGTGCCACAAATGCATACTACTTCTCAAGCATTAATCAGAATTACAAATAGCTCATTCCCTACTGCTATTGATACTTCTAATGCTGTTTTCACCATTAAAGCTCCGGTTACAATTGATTATCCTAATTTGAGTTCTGATACTTTAACAGGTTGCTCAACTATCAACATCTCATTCAGTAAATCTAATTCTATAGAAAATTATACTTCAGGTTCTACTTGTTACTCACCTTCTATTTATGGAGCTTCTTATGGTGCTAGTTATGAACTCTATTATTCAATTAATGGTGGTTCTTGGAATTATATTTCAGCCACAACTTTACCTTGTGGTACTCAGTCAGGCGCTTTGAGCTGGACAGTTCCTGATGGTGCTACTGGTACAGTTAAACTTAGAATCAACGCACGTTACAATACTCAACAATATGGCTCTAATCCACCTACCTTTTGGATTGATTCTTCTGATTTTGAAATCCCAGTTAAAAATCCTTCAGGTACTATTGTGGTTACTGCTCCAAATGGTAGTGTAAACTTAAATGCTTTAACCAATTACAATACTACTTGGACAGCAAATGGTACTTCTGGGTTCTTTGATGTATTGTATTCTAGCACTGGGTTGAATGGTTTATATTCATCAATTGCTTCAAATATTACTGCAAACTCATTTACCTGGAACGTCAACAATACGCCATCAACAGCAGTATTTATTAGAGTGCAGGATAAAAATAATACTTGCAGAAAAGACAATAGCAATGCACCAAATACAATCATTGCTGCTACTCCTGTTTTAACTGCTCCAAATGGTGGTGAAACTTGGAATATCAATACAACACAACAAATTACTTGGAATCAAAATACTTTATACAATAATGTACTTCTTGAATATTCGACTGATAATGGTTCTAATTGGAATATCATTAGTTCATCCGCTCCAAATACTGGCTCGTATAGTTGGGTTGTTCCTAATAATATTAGCTCACAAGGTTTGGTTAGGATTAGTAATGTTGGAAATTCAGGTTTAGTTGATGTTAGTAATGCTACTTTCAGTTTTGATTTACCTAAGCCTGTTTTAACTGCTCCTAACGGAGCTGAAACGTGGAGAGCGGGAAATACTCAAAATATTACTTGGAACACTTCTTCTATAACCAGTGCTGTTAAAATTGAATATTCTACTAACAATGGAAGCTCTTGGAATATCATTACTTCAAGCACAAACAATACGGGTTCATTTGCATGGTCAGTTCCTCAAATGCATTCAACATCACAAGCCTTAATTAGAATTTCAAGTACTTCATTTACTTCTGCAGTTGATACTTCAAATGCGGTATTTACTATCAAAGCTCCAGTTACAATTGATTATCCTAATTTAGTGTCTGACACTCTAACTGGTTGTTCTACTATCAATATAAGTTTTAGTAAATCTAATTCTATAGAAAATTATACTTCTGGTTCTACTTGTTATTCGCCTTCAATTTATGGCGCTACTTATGGTGCTAGTTACGAATTGTTTTATTCTACAAATGGTGGTTCATGGAATTCTATTTCTGCTACAACTTTAGCTTGTGGTAGCCAATCTGGCTCTATTAGCTGGACAGTGCCAGATGTTGCTACTGGGACCATTAAACTTAGAATCAACGCTCGTTACAATACCCAACAATATGGGTCTAATCCACCTACATTCTGGACAGATTCTTCAGATTTTGAAATCCCTGTTAAAAATCCTTCAGGTACTATTGTTGTTACTGCTCCAAATGGCAGTGTAAACTTAAATGCTTTAACCAATTATAATACAACTTGGACAGCAAATGGTACTTCTGGGTTCTTTGATGTTTTGTATTCTAGCACAGGATTGAATGGTTCATATTCTACCATTGCTTCTAACATTACCGCTAATTCTTATACATGGAATGTCAACAATACTCCTTCAACAGCAGTATATCTTCGTGTTCAAGATAAAAACAATACATGTAGAAAAGATTTTAGCAATTCGCCAAATACAATTATTGCGGCAACGCCAGTTTTAACTGCTCCTAATGGTGGGGAAACATGGAATGTAAATGCAGTAAAACAAATCACTTGGAATGCTAATTCTCTTTATTCTTCTGTTTTGATTGAATATTCTACAGACAATGGTTCAAACTGGAATATCATCAGTTCTTCAGCACCAAACACAGGAACTTTTAACTGGACAGTGCCTTTTATATCAAGCAATGTAGCATTGATAAGAATTAGCAATACTAATAACCCTTCAATTTTTGATATAAGTAATGAGGTATTCTCGATTCAAATTCCAGCTGCAACACTTACCTCTCCTAATGGTGGAGAAACATGGTATGCAGGAACCTCACAGAATATAACTTGGTTACCAGCAAGTATATTTAGTCCAACAGTAAACCTTGAATTTTCATTAAATGGAGGACAAAGTTGGGAAACTATTATCAACAATATCAGTAATAATGGTAGCTACAACTGGACCATTCCCAATAGAAACTCTGCAAATGCTTTAATTAGAATTAGCAACAATTCGAATACAAATTATTCTGATGTAAGTAATGCTTTAATGACAATCAGACCATTTGTTAGGTTAGTTTCTCCAAATGGTGCTAATCAATTAGGCTCGTGTACACAAACAACAATTACATTCGAAAAAGCACCAAGTTTCTCTTCATTTAATTTAGAGTATTCAATAAACAATGGCTCTAGTTGGACCTCCATATTTGCAGCCCAAACCTATAACAATACAATCAATACCTATAACTGGACACTTCCAAATGCATCTACATCACAAGCATTGATGAGAATTTATCCTACTACTGATGCAACAAAAGCAGATACCAGTGATGCGAATTTTACCATCAGAAAACCAGTAAATATCTTACAACCGAATTTTGGTGGGGTATTGGTGGTAGGTTCAACTTATACCATTAAATGGCAAAGTGATGGTATTTCAAACCTATACGATATCTCCTATTCAACTTCTGGTCCAACAGGTACATTTACCAATATTGTTCTTGGTTACAATACATCAAACAACACCTATACATGGACAGTTCCAAATACACCATCTACAAATTGTTATTTAAAAATAAAAGACAATATTAATCCTTGTAAAGAAGATGTTTCTGACCTTGCATTTAGTATAGCAACAGTTGCAAATCCGATTACAATTACAAATCCAAACGGAAGTGACACATTGAGTGCTTGTCAGACTTATAACATAACCTGGAATGAAACATCAACAACTCCAATTGGAAATTATAATATAGGTTATTCAACAGACAATGGAACAAATTGGGTTCCTATTGTATCTAACTACTTAAGCTCAAATAAAAGTTATCCTTGGATTGTACCAAACATTTCATCAACCAATGTTTTAATTAGAGTTCAAAGTGGATTAAATCCTTTGGTTTTTGATTATAGTGATGCACAATTCAGAATTAATCCAGGAAGATTGATTAGTAATAATGATACCAATATTTGTTCAGGAAGTTTAGTTCAATTAAATACAACTGGTGGAAGTAATTATTCATGGACACCAAGCACAGGACTTTCAAATCCTTCAATAGCTAATCCGGTCGCAAATCCGACAACTACTACTCAGTATATAGTAAGTTCTTCAACAGGAACTTGTGTTTTAAGTGATACGGTTATAATAACTGTTAACCCTTCAAACTCAGGAAGTGCTTCTGTAATTGTAAGTCCAAACCCTGGAATTGCATTCTGTTCAGGAACAACTGCAACTTTTACAGCTATTCCAACAAATGGAGGTTCAAATCCAAGCGATCAATGGAAATTAAACAATGTTAACGTTGGTAGTAATAGCAGTATTTATATCAATAACCAATTAGCAAATAATGATGTTGTTAGATTGGTTATGACCTCTTCTTTACAGTGTTTACAAAATCCGGTTGCCAATTCGAATAATCTTACCTTAACGGTTTTTCCAAACCTTGCACCTACAGCTACAATTAGTACTTCTAGTACAAGTGTTTGTCAAGGAAGCAGTATTACATTTAATTCTAGTATTACAAATGGAGGAAGTAGTCCTGTTTACCAATGGAAGAAAAATGGAAACAATATTGGAACTAATTCATCGAGTTATGTGGCTTCTAACCTAGTTAATAATGATATAATAAGTTTAGATCTTAGCTCAAATGCAAGTTGTGCGAGTCCTTCAACTGTTAGTTCCAACTCATTATTAATGACTGTTTCAAACAATGTTACTCCAAGTATAAGTATAAGTTCATCTGCAAATAATATCTGTTCAGGTACTTCAGTTACATTTACTGCCAGTATAAGCAATGGAGGAAGTACTCCTGTTTACCAATGGAAGAAAAATGGAAGTAATGTTGGAACAAATTCAAGCAGTTACATTACTAGTTCATTGTCTAATAATGATGTTATTACATGTGAATTAAGTTCAAGTTTAAGTTGTGTTACGTCCCAAACTGCTGGCTCAAATTCAATAATAATGATTGTTTCTACCTCAATCATTCCTTCTGTAAGCATTACTCCAAGTGCTACAACCATTTGTTCAGGAACAAGTGTTTCATTTACTGCAAATCCTGTTAATGGAGGAAGTTCTCCTGCTTATCAATGGAAAGTTAACGGAAGTAATGTAGGAAGCAATTCGCCGAATTTCAGTACTTCAACATTGAGTAATTCTGATATTGTTACTGTAACTTTAAGTTCTTCTATTGGTTGTGCAAATCCAACATCAGCGATTTCTAGTGGAGTAAACATAACTGTAAATCCGAATTCCGCACCAAGCATTAGCATTAGTTCAAATGCAAGTACTATCTGCTCTGGAACAAATGTTTTATTTACAGCAAATGCAATCAACGCAGGAAGTAATGCAAGTTATCAATGGAAAGTAAATGGATTAAATGCTGGAGGAAATTCTGCCACATTTAATACATCACTTTTAAACAATGGTGATTCTGTAAAATGTATTTTAAGTTCAGCAAGTAGCTGCGCAAATCCTAACACTGCAAGTTCTAACACTCTTGTTATTGTAGTTAATTCTATCAATACACCTTCAATTTCAATTGGAACTGCATCTTCAACTATTTGCCAAAACAGCTTGGTAAGTTTTAGTTCTGTAGTTACAAATGGTGGAACTAATCCTATATATCAATGGAAAATAAATGGCAATAATGTTGGAACAAATTCTGCAAACTTTAGCACGAGTTCTATTGCCAACAACGATACTGTAAGATGTATTCTAACATCTAATATAAGCTGTGCAACAACTGCCAATGTAAGTTCTAATTTAATTAATATGAGTATAGCAACGAATGTTATTCCTGCTATAAGCATATCTACAACTAGCAGCTCTATTTGTACCGGTTCTTTAGTTAGTTTTTCTGCAAGCCCAACAAATGGAGGTTCAAATCCTGCCTATCAATGGAAGAAAAACGGAATTAATGTTGGAATAAATAGTTCGAATTATATTTTAAGTAATCCTCAAAACAACGATGTCATTACTTGTATTTTAAGTTCATCTTCAAATTGTGCAAGTCCTTTAACCGCAAATTCCAATTCAATTTCATTAACAGTAAGTAATCCTGTTACACCTAGCATCAGTATTGTATCTAGTGCAAATAATATCTGTTCAGGACAAAACATATCATTTACAGCAACAGCAAGTAATGGTGGAAGCAATCCAATTTACCAATGGAAGAAAAACGGAATTAATATTGGAACCAATTCTAATGTTTATAGCAGCACAACTTTAAGTAACAATGATATTATTACTTGCGAATTACAAAGCAGTATTGGATGTATAAGTGTTAATAATGTTCTATCAAACACCATTACAATAACAGTAAGTAATAGTTTAACACCTACTATTTCAATCAACACAAGTTCGAGCATTGTTTGTAGCGGAAGCCCAGTTAGTTTTACATCCAGCATAACAAACGGAGGAGCCAATCCTGTTTATGTTTGGAAAAACAATGGTAACATTATAAGTGGTGCTAATAATTCTTCTTATAATAGCAGTAGTTTAAGTAATAATGATGTTATCACTTGTGAATTAAGCTCCAATGCAGCTTGTTTATTAAGCAATCAAGCATCAAGTAATGCTATTCAAATGCAGGTTAATTCTACGGTATCTCCATCAATTACCATTTCAACCAATACTCCTAATATTTGTAATGGCTCTAATGTTACTTTTAGTGCTTTAATCTTAAATGGAGGAGTTAATCCAACTTATCAATGGAAAATTAATGGTTCGAATGCCGGAACAAATAGCAGCTCATTCAGCAGTTCAAGTTTATCAAACAATGATGCTATAACTTGTTTATTAACTTCAACAGCATTATGCGCATCTTCAAATTCTGTATTATCAAATGGAATTAGTATTGGCGTTGGCAATCCTGTCATTCCATCAGTTAATATTACTGCGAATACAACAAGCATATGTGGTTCTCAAACTGCAACTTTTACTGCAAATCCAGTAAATTGTGGAAGTTCACCAATTTATCAATGGAAAATAAATTCAAGTAATGCAGGTAGTAATAGCAGCACTTTTAATCCTTTAAGTTTATCAAATGG
>JAIYDG010000536.1 GCA_027487625.1 Bacteroidota bacterium | reverse complement strand
TCTAATTTTGGGTCCATTTGGACCTTTTTGAATGGGTTTTAACCTTTTGAACTGGTCCTGGCTTGTTTTAGCTACAATTGAGTCTAATTTTGGGTCATTTTAGACCATGTTTAGGTTTTAAACAAAGGTTTTTTATGTTAAGGCATTTTTAACCTTTATATTACGTATGAATTTAATTTTGGGTCTATTTGTAACGCTGCTAAAAAAAACTTTGTAAAAAAAGTTTTTCTAAACATTTGGCAACCCAGCAACATTTAATTAACGCTAGCGCAAACGCAAGCGTCTCTATCCCCAAACATTGCGCTACACTTTAATTAAATAAACTGTTAACATTCAGAGCTGCTCAATTTTAATCATATTAAATATTTTTTGTTTTAGGTTAGGAAGTCCCTGAATCAATTGATTTGGCTTTTTTATAATCGCTTCTGCAACGTTTCGTTTTATTGGCATCACGCACCTAAACTGGATTTTGAGGTTTGTCTTTTAATCAATATTATTAATACGACGTACAAATCTATATTTTAAAATTTCAACTTAATATTGTAAAAATTACGTTGATTGTAACATTTCTTAAATTAAGTCTTTTTTTTACTTAGGTGTTTGCAACAAAAAGCGTTTATAGGAGAGTTAACAGCAGCAAAAAGCGAAACGGAAGCAGCTACAGCAGCTTACAGAGAGTCGGTCGTATTGTCATCGCTTCAAAACCATCAGACATTCCAGGTAAGATTTTTGTTTTGTAATTTTAAAGCGCGGTACATTTTTAAATGAGGATTAAACTTTTTTTATTTTTAAAACAAACGCTGCAGAATAATGTTCCTAAGTTGATATTTGGATTCGCAATTTTTTCAATTTTCTTTGCTACGCTGCTGAGAAAATGAAAAAATGTTTATTTGGACACATATTTTTTTGTTCCTTGTCTGTTATGCCGGTTTACTAAAATGTAGCAAACATTTATTAGTATTTGTTTGTTTTCTTCAAAACTATTTTCCCAAAGAGCTTGTTGTGGTTAGATTCTTTTACTTCAGTTTTGAAGTATATTTTGAATTCCCTGGAAAATGTTGTCTTGTTTGTAAAGCTACGCACGAAACACAGAACACGCCCCTCCCAATTCAGGTAAGTATAATTGTTAGCAGGGTAATATTTTATAGCAACGTAGTCTTTGTTGCATTTGTCTAAGAATTCCTTAAAGTCGAGGAATATTTCTGAGTTCATGAAAATCTTCTCATTGGTCATTTGGCGAGTTTTGGTTCAAGGTCAATTAAAGTTTCATTATCTAACAAACTTGGGCTCGGAGGATTATCAATGTCCGGAAGATCTTCCCCAACCAGGATTTTCAAAATCGAAAATCTCCATGAGCAACGTAGCGACCGAGTATCCATGGACACTCGTACTGATAATTTAGAAGCTCGATCTTGTTCCCAAGGACAAATAATATAGCAGCGTAGTGCTAATATTTTTAAAAGAACATTTTTTAATAATCACAGTAACAGTTCCACTAGTCCTTCCCAAGGGCTTATTTTTAAGGAACATTTTTTAATGATCACAGTAACAGTTCCACTGGTCCTTCCCAAGGGCTTATATTTTTAAGGAACATTTTTTAATAATCACAGTATCATTTCCACTAGTCCTTCCCAAGGGCTTGTCACTCTTGGATCAAATTTTTTGTATTCTGTTTTTGTAAAATGATTGTCCTCAGGTAATTTTGCAAACAAATTGGATATAGATCTGCAGGATTGGGATTAAAAATTTGTTGTAACTTTTCTCTTCCCGCATTTCAAATTTTTCATCAAATCAGAGATGAAATGACGTTTTTATATTTTAAAGAAACATTTTTTAATACTCTTTGCATTTGATTGCATTTTTTCTTCAGATGACATAGGTACAGGTGCATTATAATTTGTTGGCTATTTGCAGGTCTAGCACCATCTTTGACTATATCTTTTCCTTCAAAGATAATTAAGAAATCCTCCTGCTTTATATTTTAACTACGCTGCTATTATTACAGAACATTTTTTTTTAATTACAAACAATATTAACTTTGTTGTTTTGACGAAGCAACAACATTGACAGATCTCCCACCTTGTGCGAACACAATAGCCTCTCATTTTCACTGATTTGAAACTTGTTGGCAGCCTCCAGTGACACAAGCTTGGCCGTAATTCCTTCGATTTTCTGCTCGGAATCCAGATTGTACTTTTTTTTCTTGTTGTTTTAAAATTCAAAGTTTGTTCGATCCGCAGAATGTACAGTTGTGTTGCTTTTGTGCTCATCCAACTCAACTGTTTTGACATAGAGTTCCTTGGTCAGCTCTCGAATCGTCTGAAACTGTTTATCTTTGTCACTCTCGAGGTTCAAATTTGAACAGAAATAAAAGGGATGTGGTTTCCAGAAAAGCCATTTTTAGAAAAATCATCCATTGCTGGGAGTCGATCCGCAGAATGTACAGTTATGTTGCTTTTTGCCTCATTCACTTTCCTCTTTGATAGCGGATTACAATTGCAGAGTAAATCTGCCTTGTCAGTTGAAGCTAAGCTGGCAGCTTAGTTGTTTCAGAAGGTTCAATTGTGCGCATTTTCCTTTTTTTGCTTGTACAACCTTCTTATGTTGCTCCTTTGGAAATTTGCAAAGTTCAGGAATATTGACAGCTGCTTCTCTGAAGGCCCAACAATAGCCCGGAAGCCTCTGGGGTCCATCCCTAGAGAAGGATACTCTCCTCCAGACTGAGTCATGTAGAAACGGGCGACCTCTCCCTGACCACGTGGAACAAGTTGGAATTCGTACCCTGACCTCGGGGAATCCCTGGAGATCCCATGAGGATTCTCTGGTTTGGATCTTTACCGCCCCACATGATTCAATTGAGTTATAACGAATAACTAATAACAAAAAAATTTGTTAAATTTTAACGAGTTGGAAATTCGAACTTTGAAGCTTGAGATCAGATTTGGGGCTGAAGCTTTTGATAAGCACATTAATGATCATACAGGAACAACTTTTTTTTTAATAATGTCGCAAGCTAAAAATAAACTGCGTGTTGATTAAGTTACTGACAACATTTAATGTTACAGTAGCGAACCAGTTTACAGTCCACACCAGTTCTAATGCAGCAGCATAAATGAGCTGCTGTTTATCCTCATTTAAATTATGTACCAATGCTATAAAATTACTAAACAAAAGTCTTACCCTAATCTATTGTGATTTTTTATTTGTTGTTGTAGCTATTGTTATTGTTGTGTTATTGTTGTGTTGTTGTTATAATATTGTTTGATGTTGTCAGATTAGTGAGGGGGTTTTATTTTTGATTTCAGGTTGCCCAAAACATCTTATAAAGCAGCAGCGTAACGCAACCAATGCTGTCAGCAGCGTAGCAAATGGGCCGTTTACCAGTTCTCCTGATTCCGCTGATGCCATTTACAAATCTATCAACATAATTACATTGCTAATAATATAAAACTGTTTTAAATTTCATTCTTTCTTGACCATGTGTTGTGTTCTTAACCTTAAGCAATTATACGTAAACTGTTAAAACTGTTGTTTTAGTAAACCAAATACTTAATTTTTTTTCTCTTTTTTTTGTTTCAGGTTGTAGCGGTAAAGCTTTATTTAATTTTTTTCTTCATTTTTGATTTTTAAACTTTGAGTTTACATCAAAATGAACTGCACTTCGTACTAGAATCCAGGTTTTTTCAAAGAATGCAAGTGGTACGATCTTGTCAATTGTCCACAACCAGATTTGGCCCCGATTTCTTGCCCAAGCAAGTTGGTCGTCAATCATTACGGCTGCCAGGTATGGGAGTGTCATGAAAAGACGACACCAGATCAACCAATCAACAGCGAGGTTGGTCTGGGAGCCGTCTTTGGTTACTGCTTTCTAGCGCTTTTCGTCTTTCTTCTTTTTGGCATTGGGATGTACTTTCTTCTCAAGTTCTTGAAGGGGCGTGTTTCGCGTTTCATGCACGAACAAACCCACTTCCGATCTATCCAATGGCGGATCGACCTTTCGCGTGCCAGGGCTTTGAGAGCCCAACTGCGTGACTTTTTCGACAGGTCAATGGCACGAATTAAAGGATCTAAGTTAGAGGAGTCAATCTACAGTGACATTTCCGATCCAGCAAAAAAGTCAACTTCGGGTCTTTGGACTCGGATGACATCTGGCATTCAAACGCCAATTGCTGCTTGGAAAAAAGCTTGTAGAGAGAGTCCTAAAAAGGAGCACGTGACTCCTAAGAAGGAGCACCTGACTCCTAAGAAGGAGCACCTGACTCCTAAGAAGGAAAACGTCACTATGCCAAAAAGAAACCTAGCTAACGAGTACACGGCTTCACCAACAACACAGTCCAGCAGTGTTGTTGCTCCACACCTTCCGCCTCGTAACTCCTCTGCTCGAGCTAATTGGCGTGAACCAAAAGATGCTTTGATTAATTTCGACGACATTGAAATAGTATCATCCACATCTGTGACCATTGAGGACACAAATGAGGATGTTGCTTACGATGAATGGGCATCAGCTTTGGGGTCGCCAGAATCAGCAATTCCTGGAGTTGTGAGGGTTGGTTTCAACCCAAATGACCAGGATTTCCCTGATGGGCGGAGCAATGCCAGCAACTCCGCCGTGGGTGCAACAGGGAACAATGTTATCATTGATGATAATAATTCCCTGTACATTGACATCAAAGCTGCTGAAAAACAGATGGAAGCAGAATTGGCCGAAGCATTGGAGAATGTAAAACTTGAATGCAACTCAGAAAACCAATCGACAGCAGCTTTTTCGGGACCCTTGTCCTTTTTGCAAGGTGTAGCATCAGCTGCTGCATCTGGAGTTTTCTCCATTTTTAGAACAACTAAAAACGAAGAGGCTGACTTGTCGAGTGATTCTTTGTGTGAAATTCTTCAAAATCGGTTGGACATTGAGGGTGGAGGAGACCAACCAACTGGAAGCTTGTCTGCAACGCAGCTGCTGCAGCATCCTTTTTTTCGCTCTCCTGGATCCCCAATGGCCAAATCTAGCCCCATTGTTCGCGACGATTCTGACGGCAGTTCTGACGAAGAAATGGATCAACAAACCATTCAGGAAACAGTGTTGACGACGGAAACCGAGGCCGAGAAAAAGGTTCTTGTTCAGGATTCAACCCCTGCACCTTTAACTGCGGCCAACGTTACCGATGTTGAGACTTCTGCCGTTTATGTAAATACCAGTATTTACAATAATGTCACCATTCCTGTTCGGATTGCTCCTGCTCCTCCTCGGAGACAGAATTTTGTTCTTAATCCTCCAACTCTTCATCTTTCTCTTCATCTTTCTCCTCATCCTTCTCCTCTTCCTCGTCCTCCTCTTTCTCCAAGGGTTGTTGTTCTTCGTCCTCCCGTTCATCTTTCTCCTTATCTTTCTCCTCTTCCTCGTCCTCCTCTTTCTCCAAGGGTTGTTGTTCTTCCGCCTCCGGTTGTTGCTTTTCCTCCTGTTGTTGCCGTCCAACAGGATGTTGGCAACAATCTTTCTCATCCAGCAATTGTTGATGCTCAGGATGCTGTAGCCGATCCTCTTCTGGCTCAGATTAATGCTAATCAACATGATGCTGGAAATGATCTTTTTGCAGCTCTTAATGATCTTAATGCTCTTGATCAACAAAATGCTGTAGACAACCTTCTTCTTCCACCTCCTGTTGATGCTGTTGATCAACAGGATGCTGGAAATGATCTTCAGGCACCTATTGATGCTTTTAATGCTTTAAATCAAGGAAATGCCGAAGACAACCTTCTTCCTGTTGATGTTGTTGATCAACAGAATGCTGGAAATGATCTTCAGGCAGCTATTGATGCTCTTAATGCTTTAAATCAAGAAAATGCCGAAGACAACCTTCTTCCTGTTGATGCTGTTGATCAACAGGATGCTGGGAATAATGATCTTCCTGCAAACCTTGTTGGTCAACAAGGTGTTGCAGACAACATTCTTCCCCCAGCTCTTGTTGATGTTCAACAAGATGCTGCACAGCTGCTTGGAGACAATGTTGCTCCTCCTTTGTCTCCAGCTCTTCCAGCAGCTGCTCTTCCACCTGTCGCGAACCTTGGGGCTATTCCAAAACAAAAAAGGGAGTACAATAAAAAGCAGTGGGCCCAAACTTCAAATTACAATTTGAGGTCAAAAAAATAAGACCAAAAGTAAAGGGATAAAATGGGTTTTAGGGTTAGGCTTAGCTTTTTTAATACTTCCTTTTTATACCATTTTTAATGTTTTCCTTTTTTTCAGATTTCTTATTTAGCCGTACACCATCAGGGACGGCGGCCAGATGGGTGTCATCCTGTTTAAAAATAATTTCTTTTTTTCAGGTTTTTCTTTTTTTCAGGTTTTTCATTTTTAAAAGTTTTTGCATTCTTTGACAAAACCCAAATTCCGTACAAAATAACTTTAAAAAATCCAAAAAAAATATAAAATTTTAAAAAATCCAAAAAAAATATAAAATTTTAAAAAATCCAAAAAAAATATAAAATTTTAAAAAATCCAAAAAAAATATAAGTTTATTTGAATTCTAGTTGTATAAATTTAAACAAATTTATACAACGGGTAATATAGTGTTTTATAGGCCGATCTAATCGGGAAGTTTTGGCTATATTACTTAATCTTAATAGCGTACTTGTAAATAAGATGCAAAAACTTAAATTTTAAGTTTGCTGCTTTAGATTAAGTTAGCTGGTTAAAATTTGTTTGCAAAATTACCTGAGAATAATCATTTTAAAAAAACAGAATACAGAAAACTTGATCCAAATACCCTCTTTGAGCTCCTGCATACAAATTTTGTTTCTAATCTGCAACTACGCTATTTTGTTAAAAAACAAGCCTTGTTTACACATCCGGTTTCCGCATGCGTTTACCGCACTGCGTTGCGATTTTTTACAAATTACCTTGGTTTTGTTTAACCAAGGTAAGTTCTGAAAATTTGCAACGTAATGCAAAAACGCATGCAGAAACCGAATGTGTAAATGAGGCTAAACGAGCGCAAAGTGTACCGCCAGGTCGCATGGAAAGCACTTTACAAATAAACTTATACAAAATTTGGTTTTTTAAAATTTTATTCATAAATGTAATATTTAATTTCATGAAATTGAATACATACATATTTGTTATTTATGGTTTACTTAAAATTATGTTAGTGGAACAACAGTGGAACTTTTACTGTGATTCTTATAAAATGTTTCTTTGTACGCTGAAAATAAATTGTAGCAAACATTTATTAATATATACATTTCACGTCAACAAATTCCACAACACTCTAATAACCACCGGAATAATGTGTCTTTCATTGAGAAGATTGTTACCAATCTTTACGCCAGCATTAGCAGCGTAATTATATTAACTTTAATTTATGTATACTTTTAAATTATTGTCCGGAGCCTCGCTTTCTAAAATTGAAATATGATCTTTTATGAAATCACGTATTTTTTCAATTGCACCAGTAGGATTATAATACCATCCAAGGTCAAGGTTCATGTGAGGAATAATGACATGATAAATAAAAGTATTTATTACTGTCTTTTTGTTAGGAATAGAAGAAATATGCAAGTTTCTCAAAACATTGTGTTCAAAATGGTCAAATAAATTTACCACATTGTTAAAGGCGTTCGCGTACCAGTAAGATTGAAACCATCCTTTGCTAGTATTAATCCAAGCAAAAAATATAGTTCTCAAGTGTTTAATTTGAATATCCAAAATTCTTGAGTCCTCTCGAAAAGCAAATATTTGCACTGTTTCATTATCTGCCGTTGTTAAACCATGCACTAATTGATCCAAACTTGATATATCTTTAACGCAAGAATAAGGATTTGGTGACTCATTTTCAGATTCAGTTTGCTGTTCGGATCTTTTAGTGCGTGGTATATCATTGGACAATTTCATTTCGTTAAAGTTTTCCAAATTAAACACTTTATCAACATTAGGTTCTGCTCTTTTCATACGTCTAACATTATCGGTTACCCACATTTTTGTTAGTAGTTCGTTTTCATTATTTAATTCAATTGGTCTATTTAAAAGTAAAGATGTTCTTCGTATAATAACCAAAAAATGACTTGACGGATAACTTAAATAATATCCCCATCCTACTTTGCGACCATAATATTCTTGAAGTAATTTTCTGATTTCGTAATGAAGATAATTTGTTCTTGTTAAAAAATTATCTATTGTTTTTTCAATAGTTTCTTTAGCTTCTATGTATATCTTTTTGGCTTTTTCAAGTTTTGGAAAATTATTTAAATTAGCTGCAATATGACCTATTTCTCCAGCAAATACATCATTTACTCGAGCAAGGTTATCTCGGTACCTTTCTAATTGATTAAATGTTAAATCATATCTAGACATCCATGCTTGAATTGTAGCCGCCACTGCTTTGACACCGTCCGGGCTACAATCTTCTTTTTTAATTAAAGTAAAGTCTGGCGAAAATTCAGGCAACCCTGCAGATGTTTGTCTTGCAAAATTTGAAGGAAACGCCGTAGTTATCCTTTCGCCCTCCCTTATTGATTCTTGAAAGGACTCTTCGTAAATGGCATTGCAAAAAGCTCTTGTTGGGGATATGTCCAATGAAATAGATTTGTGCAATTGCCTTTTATCATTTTCGTTTATAGCCTCTTGAATTGTTCGGAGAATTTGGTATAGACTCTGAAAATTTGCCAAGTAATCTTCATTTTCATCTGGATTAGGCCGACCACCTAACAAATACAATAAAATTAATATAGCACGCTGCTAATATTAAGGTTTTGAACAACTTTTATATTTAGATTTTTCATAATTACGCCACTTACGCGGTTTTTATTAATCAGAAAAAATGAGTTTTTTTGGCAAAACAACAATGTTACTGTAAAAATACTTTTTTAACTATTTTTAAATTTTAAAAATATTACCTTGATGAATATCAATGTTAGTGGTAGCTCCTTGAGTAGAATCAGCAACATCTGGTACGTGATTTCTTTTTAAAAGTTCAATCGTTGCATTTGGCCAAAGAGTTGCATTTGGCCAAATAAAACCTTCTCTTGGTCGTGATTCGCCAAAATGAATCACTACACAAATAAAAAACAAAACAAAATTTTTCATTTTGATGTTAACGATAAGGTTAAAAGTTTAAGGCTTAATGAAATTTTACGAGGTCGTAAACCTTTTATATATGCGGTATGCAAGAGTGCGGCTTAAACTAACTACGCAGCTTTTTAAGTGGGACATTTATTTAATTAACTTGCCTAAAGTTCAGATATATTGAGTACAAATCAGTTGGCCTGCTTTAAAGTTCAAAAAAAAAACACTGTAATTTTTTTTTGTTTTATTAACTATTACAATTTGACTACAATAAATTCAGACGCAATAACAATTAAAATTTCAGATAATAATGTTATTATTATTTTAATTCATCATGAAACATAGTACCATTATTTGGGGGAGGATTTGGATAACTACCATGGTACAATTTGTTAATAAAAGTTTTTACTCGATTTATGGAACGCTCAGGGTCATAATACCAATTTAAATTAGACATCATTTCATTTTTAAGAAGATATGAAAAATTAACAATAATGCTAAGCTTGTGGTCAATGTCATTGTATTTTGGATTTTTGAGTAGATCTGTTCGAAATAAATTAAACATAGTTGAAGTAAGCTTATATTCAGTTACGTACCAGTGTGATGTGTACCATCCAGAGCTAGTTCCCAGCCAAACATGAAATAAAGAACTTAAATGATCAATTTCTCTTTTCAAAACATTTTCTCGTTCACTAAATTTTACAATTCTATAAGAAAAAGGAGACTCTATAGTCATTTCTTCATTAATTGAATCAATGCTTTCTCTTTCAACTATACAGGAAGTTTTGTTATTGCCGTTGTTTAAGGCAGTTGCTAAAACATTTCTTTTTTTGCGTTCATCTTTTATAATAGGTTTTTTTGCACAAGAGTCATGCCGAATGTAAACCAAAAACCTTATACCCGGATTTTTAAGTCGATATCCCCAACCCACTCTTCTGGCATAAAGTTCATCAAACTGCCTAATTAATCGTTGTCGAAGGTTTTCAAGTCTAAAATGGTAATCTGCAATATTTTTTTCAATATCCAACTTGTTTTTATTATAAAATTGATTGGCTCTTTCCCTGTATTCTGGATCGGGATAAGCTTCCATTAGCGAATTAACCTCTGTTTGACTAAAACTGGCAAGATTGGGGTCAGCCATTGAAGTTAAAAGACGACGATAATTAATTACAGTATCAACAGCCTGCCTAAACCGTTCAGCTGTTCCTAAAATAGTGTTATGAAATTCTCTAATGCTGTTTTCATAAGTATCTACCAGTCTAATGTATGTATGCACAGAATCAAAACCATCAAAAACTGCATTGCACAAACTTTCTTTTTCAATAATCTGAGGAACACGTGCCCCTTCAGCTGGCAAATTGGAGGCATCAAAAAGACCTTTTTGTCGTCTTAACACAGACCAGTGTTCCATTAGGCCACCCGTAAATATACTGCATGGTTCTAAAGGCGTAAGCACAATACTAGATAAAACATCTCTTGCAGTCTCCGCGTAACCTTGCATATTGGCCGCAATGTAGGCGTCTATTTTATATAAATATTGTAAGAAAGATTCGTCTTCATATAGTTGTGCATCTAAAGGTAGTGGCTTTGACCATTTTCCTCCGTTTGGTGGGGGTGGAGTTGGTGGAGCAGCCCCTATGTAATAAGTAAATTGGTCATTAATACCAAATATTAATGTAAATTTCTTAAAAAAATTGTAAATTATAAAACACTAAAGCAACAAAGGTAGCAGCGCTGCTAAGGTTGTTGTTGTAATTGTACTTTTAGCTCCAAAAGAATTAATTACCTCCAGCTACGGCAACATCGGATCTAATATAGCGAGTCTTGTTATTGCTGTTGTTGTATTCCGGCAAACTTTTTGTATAAACTTGTACCAACAAGCACAAAATGAAATAAACAGAAATATTTTTCATAGCGGTATTTTGATTACTTTCATAGCAGAAGATTTGAGTCAAACTAATTTTCTAAATTCTATGTTCTCTTATTTATAGTGCGACAAAGTTCCTGCTACTCGTACAACATATAATCCAATCAACCGCACTCCCACCCTTTCCGTTTTTTGCTTATTTTTCTAAATTTTTTGTGATGCTTTTTTCCCTTGCCTACTTAAAGCAATTGTATTTCAAGCCTTTTTTCCTTTGGCCGTATTTATTAAAATGTAAAAAACAAGTAAAAAATTACATGTAAAAATTTGTTATAAATATTAAAATAAAAATAGTATAGGCAGTTTTGTACACAAAATTACAATGTTAAAAAATGTGGCAAACACAATTATATAAAAGTTACAGTAGCATTATAGCAGCTGCTATTATTTTACAAAAAATAAGTTAAAAAAATAAAATAAAATACATATTATAATACTGTTTATTTACAAGATTACAAGATGATAGTCATTTTTCAAGGATTGGTGATAACAAAAACAAATAAGGCCTAAATGAGAAAGTTACTGTTTTGTACAAAAAAGAAACTGCTTTAGGTAAAGAAAGCTCTTTCAACATTTTCGTCTTCGCGGTCACCTATCCCAAAAAAATGACTATCATCCAAAAATGCGGAATGTTGTTGTTGTTGGCGTTGTTGTTGTTTGGAAAAGTCTAAAATTTCCAAAAGAAATTTTTTTAAACTTTTCTCTGGACGGGAGGGAGCAGCTGCTGAGGGAGCAGCTGCTGAGGGAGCAGCTGCTAAGGGAGACAAAATTTGGACGTCTACAAAATCTGAAAAAATATTTAAATTTAAATTTTACAAAAATATTTAATTTTTGGCTGTAAGTTTAATTATTAAAATAACAAAAAATTTTAAGTGACAAATAGTTATGTTATTTTATAATTGTGTAAAAAAAACTAAAAGAACCAAAAAATAACTAGTAATTTACCATTCCTCACCATCCTTTTTAGTAGCTTGTGCTGTATTTCCACCAACAGCTCCGTCCGGAGCTTGGTTAGTTTGATCCCCGTTCTCTGCTCCGTTGTTTTGAGTTGGCACTAAAAATTGTAAACAACTTACGGGCCATTCAAATAATACGTGACAATTTTTTGGCCTATTTTAGACCCTTTCTCCCCCTGTGTTATTTGGTAATACTGGCTTGGACCCCCCCCCCCCCAGGAAACATAGTTTTTAAGACATTT
This sequence comes from Bacteroidota bacterium, assembly GCA_027487625.1. Classification (GTDB taxonomy): domain Bacteria; phylum Bacteroidota; class Bacteroidia; order UKL13-3; family UKL13-3; genus CAISCU01. The sequence continues at coordinate 9,982 of JAIYDG010000536.1, read as the reverse complement.
TTGGTAAAATTTAATTTAACAATAGACAAAAAAATTACACGTGCCAGTTTGATTGACCTCACGCCTCCCCCTGTGTTATTTGGTGACATTGTTGTAAACTCCCCCACTAAAATGTCACGTATTATTTGAATGGCCCCTTAACAAATAGTGTTTTTGGTTGTATTGTTTTAAATACTTTTTTATAAATATAAAGCAGTTAAATTGTTTAAAGCAGTTAAATAAAAACTTTAGAGTATGCTGCTACCCGAATTGACGCTGTCATCGTCGTTGGTTCTGGCGGTCAAGTTGAGCATCGACACGCTCATAAGATGTCTTGACTCGCCTATAAATGAAAAATAAATGTTTACTGTAAAACTGTTTAGCAAAATTAAATTATATTTATATATATATTTTTTTATTAATAACTTACTTTGTTGTCGTTGGCGTAACCAATTTCTGTAATAAAACAGAAATCCAAGGCCGAAAACCACTGCCAAAACGGCAATGGTTACGCCCACAGTGACCCCAACGACAAGTCCATGGTGAGCAGGGTTTTGGTCGGGAGCGCAGCTGTACACGGGACAGTATTGATATCCCGGTACGTACACGTAGCTAAAAAATAAAATACAGTAAAACTTAATCTTAAAAAACTTGGAGCAGAAAAATAACAAATATTTTAATCCAATATGTTAATTTACAATACACATTGACATATTAATAACAAGCCCCGGTTATAACAAATTGATATGTTCAATTTCAAGCTATTCATTATAAACAACTTTTACTGTACTTATAAATTAATTGTGCGGCAATTTAATTTTTTTTGAGTTACTACTAATTAAGTTTTTATAATGGTCATTATTAACTTTATATACCTGCAATTTCTCAAGTCACAATATAAGTGACAGTTTATGTCCCACCTTAGTTTGCGTGGGACATAGCACCCGTGTTCAAAGTGCTCAGTGATGTTGCAATGGTAATCTTTGCAAAAGTCATCACCAAGCATTTTGACGCTGTTGTATTGTCTGGATTCTAAAAAAAACAGCACAAGTAATATACCTTAATACATAAAAATATAGCAGTTAAATCAGTTAAATTACACTGTTACATAATTTATATTTTTGCTAAAAAAAGAAAAAAACAAAAAGAGCAAAAAAACAAAATATTATTTTACCGTTAAGATATGGACTTAATTTGTCAAAGACTAATTGGGGCTCCGGCGTTTGTGTACAAGTGCACGTAGTTGTAACACTGGGACACGTTACTACGGAACACTCCTGTTTAGGACAACGTGGGCACTCCGGACAAGACAACGATGCTATTGAAAATAATCAAACCAATATTTAATTACTATATTAACAAAAATTAAAATTTTGCTTTATATTGGCAGACAAAGGTTAAAATTTTGCTCTATATTGGCAGACAAAAATTTAAATCTCGCTCTTACAAATTAGAAATTAGGATTCAATGAAAACTTTAAAAGTAAGATAATAATTTATTATGCGGGTAATTACTTGTTGTGTTGTAAGACGGTGTAGCACTGTTGGAGGGTGGCAAAAACGGTGTAGCACTGCTTGAGGGTGGTAAAGTAGTAAAAGGAGTAGTGGTAAAAGATGGCAAAGGACTTGTAGAAAAGGTTGTTGTGGTTAAAGGAGTAGAGGAAACACTTGTTTGTCCTGTTGTTGGTGTAGTTGTTGTGGTTGTAGTTGTGGTTGTTGTTGAAATACGCTGCTCCTAAACAAACATTATAATATATTTTTTTATATTGTTAACAAAACCTATATTATTTATAAATAAGCAAAAATAATAAAAATTACTTTGCAAAGGTACACTGTGCAGTATTTGCGATGAGTTAGGTCTATCTCGCACTTTTTTGTGTCCCAAGGAACACAAGTAGGATAATTCCACTTGTATTGAACGCACAAATTATTGTCAATAAATTTTTTGCAATTTGTATCAAAATAATTAAGTTCTGCTAAAACACTACAAAATAAAGTTAGAAATATAAGACATTTGAATAACATGTTACAACTTGAAAGAAAAAAACTAAAATAACAATTGAGAAAAGACTGACCACTTTAAATGAAGCTTAAAAATAGAGCAGTTGACCAAATGAGTAATTTGTAAATAACACATACACACACACGCGCGCACACACACACACTCACACACACAAACACACAAACAAAAAAGAGAAAGAGAAAAAAAGAGTGCGCTCAATTAATGGATTAAATAAATTTTATATTTTTTTTGCTTGTAAAAAGTTACTTTTTACCTTATTTGGGAACATACGAAAATTGAAGTCGACCACTTGTTGTTATTTCCATGCAAGCGGTGCTTTCATAAAACATCAAAATGGTGACGTCAGTTTCGGGAGGTCGATTTAATATTAATCTTAAAGACAATGCTCCTAAAATAGAAAAAATATATTTATTAAATCGGTTCCTTATTTTTTTAATTCAAGTTTTCAAATTTAATGCCGTTTTAACTTTTTTCTAATGTGTTTTTGTACTTAAACTTTTTACATGATATAATGTCTTGATTTAGTCAATAAAAAGTTACCCGTTCGCACAGTTGGAATTGAGTATATATCATTGGCTCCTTCTTGGGCGGTTGTCAAATCAAACCCGGCTATGTAAAAGCCATTTCTAAACATGTCGTAGCTTAGAGAATTTGATTCACATGACCCCAAAAATCCGTTAGTGTTTAACAAACGAATAAAGTCATCAACGCATTCGTCTTTGTTGCTTTCACTGGGAAACTAAAATGTTTAAACATAAAAAATTATATTTAGAAAGGTTATTAAAATAATTACGGTTATAATTTGTTTTGTTACAAGTTTTTACCTGATCAACTGGTGTGGAGTTCAATAAAAGTTCACATCTTACAATGTAGACGGGAAGTTCAGTTGTAGCAGCTAAATCGACGCAATTTCGATTCTGCTGTCAATTTTATCAACAATAAATGCTTTTGTTTTTTGTAACAAATTTTGGTGCCTAGCCAAACGTAACTAGAAAAAACTGCCAAAAAAATATTTGTTAAAAAAGCAGCGTAGTTAAACGCGTGCAAAAATGTTGATAAAATTAACACCTGCTGTTGCTGTACCGTGTAAGATCGACTTGTTCCTTGACCAAGTTGATTTAAGCCTTGCGTATTTTGACCTTGATTTTGGGTTTGTGCAGTAGGATCTCCAATGGCATCTTCAAACTCACTGCTCACTTCAGATCTTGTGTCATCATCTCTCAAGATTGGTTGCTGATTTTGTTGAGTTGTGGTTCTTGTGCGTGTAGATCTTTTTATTAAACCTGGAGGACCTTTGTTTGTTATCAGATCATTAATTAAACCGGTAATACCCGAGGAACCCGTGGGAGTACTGTTAGTGGGGGTAGAACCAGGGGGAGTAGCGCCCGCAACACCCCGCATCATTTGCTGAAGACCTTCAAACTGCACTCGTAATGCATTTTGGATGTCATCTGTAATTGATTTTTTCATTTGTTCTACGCTGTTGACCATGTCAAATTTCATTTTGGCCATTTGAAGTTCTAGATTTTCTTTGATGTACTGAGCCTCAAGAGCACCGCTTAAATTTTCGGCCGTGTCTAAATTTTTGACCAACTTAAACTTACGCCAAAAATTGTAAGGGTTTTTTGTTTGTTTTCCATTTTTGGAGTCATTAAAGACACAGACAAAAAAAATTTTGCTAGGAACTTCGCTGTCAGGAAACAAATCTGCTGAATTAAACGAAAACGAGCCGTTTGGAAAGTGCAATTCTTTTATATTCATTCTTCTGAATTGATAGAGCAGTTTTTCTTTTCCGCTTAAAAAGCGGCTGTGAAACTCTTTGTAAATTGCATCGCTCATTTTTGACACCTTTACATAGAGATAACAATTGAGCATCACGCATTGATACTCTTGTGTGTCCGCTTCATCTCTCATAAGAAAAAACTCGTCCGAAGAGCGATGCAACGTAAAAGAAACTTTTGTAGCTGAAAAAAAACAATAAAAGTTATGTAAATCTTGTTTAATTTAATAGTAAATTAGAATTTATTTTTAAATATAAAATATAATTTACTTGGTGGTAAGTCTTTTCCGATGTTGCTGAGTTCATGCATGAATGGCCCAATAAAAACCGCTCCCTCGGTTCTGAATGCTCCTCCATCTGCGTAATCCTCTCGAAACATACGACCGCGGTCTTTCCAGCCTTGGTTGTTTGCATTAGGTTCAATGTCACCTTTTGTTAATTTTGTCAACATTTAAAATACACCTTTAAAGCAATGTTAATATTTTAAAAAAACAAAAAATAACAACATTACTTTAACTAAGAGATTTTTAATGTTGGTAAAAAATAACCTATAATGCAACTGTCACTAACGTAGCCAGATGGTTTGAAATTGGTTGCTTTCACATCTTCGTTAAAAGTCAACAGCCGTTTAAGATAACATTTGTAAGCATACAACTCTGGGACAGTTGTAACCAACTCGTCATTGATTTTTTAAAGTCATTTTTTCAAAAAGGCTTCCAATGACATTGTTTACTGGACCAATTTTAGCGTCTGGATTTGGCAACTGATTGGTACCTTTTTTTACAATTTGCAATCTCACTTTCATTAAAGTGTCTGACAATTGATAACAATATGGTGCATTTTGGGGAGGTAAGATAAAAGTTATTTCACCACTGTTACTGTCAATTGAAGTTTGTGATACAAAACATCTGTATTCCACACACGTGTATCGAAAATCAGACGGCACATCGGTAAAATAGTCATCAATAATATGTTGGGCAGGATAAGTACCCACCTCTTGGACAGTTACGTCGGCCATTTTATTTTTCAAATTTTAACTTTTGTCCAATTTTAGATTTTTTGTTTTTGGGTACACTTGTAGGTGTTAAAGTCTTAACAGTTTCGCTGCTAGTTTCAATTTTTCTTTTTTGTGGATTGATCTGGGTTACGTTTGTTTTAAAACTTGGATTGATAAAAGCATTTAAAACTGCTGGATCCACTTTTTCTGAACTAGTGTAAGAAATGTCTTCATCTTCATCACTATCGTCAATTTCGGGAACAACACCAAATCCAATTTGTGATTTTTGATCAATTGAGCCTATTTTAACAATGTCTTTTTGCTCGGTTGTTTCTGGCTTTGACAAACTTTTTGTATAACCATAATAGTCATTAGTGTTCAAAGGAATAAAAACTGAAGGAGGTACTTTGGCTGAATAAGCTATGCCGGGAATCAGTTTTCTTTTTTGAGCAGGGTATTTTGTTAAAGTTAATTGAGCAAAGCCTCTGAGCATGTGCCTTTTGTTACTTCGACGAGCAAAAACATCAGCCATCCTTAGATATTAAAAAAAGTATGAAGTAAAAATGGATAAAGTTTTAAGAACTGCTTTAACACGTGTAATTTTTCGGATCTGGGGCTATGTAGTAATTGTACAAAGTACGAACGAGACTCAAATGCACTCAATTTTCCTAATCGTTTTGATTTTTTAAAAACCTCTTGGTGGCTTTCATGAAGGGATATTTCACCGTTTGCAATTAAGTACAAAATTCGAACAAGAACATTTAGAGTACTGTCAGTTGCATTGTTTAACAATTTTTGTGTATTAGCAACACTTTTTTCTTCAAAAAGTTGCCTTAAAAAATTTTTATTTTCTTCAAATAAATGTCTTAAATAAACTTTATCCATTTTTCACTTTTTGTTTATTTAATCCGTTGAAACAAAAAGCTAATGTCAAATTCTATTTCAATTTTTGGAAGTCTCATAAAACTTAATTCGTGTGCAGTTACATGAAGGTCAAAGTGATTATTCACGTTATCAACCATAAACCATTTCTTTTCAAATGGTCCAAAATTAGCCAAGTTAGCCTTACTGTAAACATGTATGTTTCCTAACCTAGTAAAAACGGTCTTATTAAGACTTTTTCCTGCAATTGATTGATAACTTGTGCACAAGCTAGTAGAAATTTCTAAAATAGTGTCAAATGTAACTGTTTGGGGTGAAGATATTTTGTAAATATAGCTGTCTAAACTGACATTCCAAATGCCCTTTGTTAAGTCCATATATTGCGGAACAAGGTTAACTTTCCATTTGTTTTCTATTTCTTCATAATTTGATTGTACGTTTTGAGCTTTATACACAGATCTGTAGCGAACTTGTTTTAACGGATTATAACAAGAAAGAACCTCCATGTTTTCATCACATCTTCATTAAGTTTTTTTCAATTTGTCAGCGTCAATCCAACGATTAAACTTGTCGTAAAATATTTTTTTATTCAACAAATTGTCATTAGGCTTAAATAAATAAATGACAAAAGCTGCTACAAAACACTGAAACATGAGAGTTTAAAAAATAAACTGCAGATCAAATTAATCTGTTAATCAATAAAAGTTAAAATGAATAAGCTATTGATTCAATCAGTTATTTGATTAATACTTGTAATACAATATTGGTAATCAAACATTTAAATCTATTTTTGTTATTTGTTTTTTAAGCACATAGGACAATTTGATTTTTCCACTTATCGGGTAATGAAGATAGCTAACAAACAACTTCTCTTGTCCGTTTTCTTTTTTTCTTTTCAAAATTTGTGAAACCTGAGATAAGAAAATGATGTCACCATATTTTTAAAATTCTGAGAAACACTTGAAAAAGGGTAAAAATCAGACAAAATACGACTGATTTTACAATAAAATACATTTCTTCTTCACAATTTTCTGTTTCTAAGAAAAATACGACAAAACAAGACATTTTATATTTTTCTTTTCACCTCAAAATCAAAATCTCTTCCTGGAGTAGGAGCTTTTCGCAATTGCTCTTTGTAATAACGACCTTTAAGTGGGTCGCCCAACAAATCCTTCAATTTGAACATAACAGGTCGTCTCAAAGCATCGACTCTTGCTATTTGGTAAATTTGACCTCTGTAAAAAATGGCAAAAGTTAACTGAACTCATTGCTGACTTAACCATCTATTTATAACCACCTGATTTGCGCAAAATTTGGTTACTAGCCAATAGAAAACCAGTCGCAAGTAACCAGTTTTGGAAATGCGCAGAACATGCACACACGGTTTACGTGAAATTAAAAGGACAAAACAGACATTATTTGCTTTCTTTATTTTTTGTACTCTTGCGCAAATGGCGACAACAAAAGCAAAAATAGAAAATAAAAGAAAGAAAAAAGAAGCGCTACCCTTTGTATTTTTTCTTTTGAAGTAACTTTCAGTTTTAGATGGAGACTTTCAGTTTTGGAAATCATTCTTATGGTTTATTTACTATAGAAATATTTCTAAACGGTTTGAAATATTTCTAAACAACTTTTCCATTGGCAAAAAAGAAAATTTTTACTTTTAGATCCAATGTAGTAACTTATTTACTATTGAAATATTTCTATCGTCTTTAGAATGTTTCTAATTTCTACGCAGCTGCTTTTTGGGTGTTTTAGACTAAGATCTGTATGCTCTTTTAACAAACAAATTTTAGATAAAAAAGGCTCTACGCAAAATATAAAAATAGGGCCATTCAAATAATACGTGACATTGTAAGGGTAGATGGTTAACAACAATGTATTTAAAGAAAAAAAGGGGGGTTAAAATAAGCCCAAATGTTTACGTATTATTTGAATGGCCTCATATACTTATCTTAAGATCAAAACTTTTAGCAAACGTTTTTTCTTTGTAATCTAAATAAACAAAATCATCTTTTTGAAATCCAGGCGATTTTTCATATTTGGCTTGAAGTGTGTTTTGCTCTCGCCAGGTTGGTTCTTCCGGCCCTATTTGTTTTTGAAGTTTTTGTGCTTCTCTTACTTTCACATCATCAAACATTGAATTTATCGAAGCCGGAGCTAAATTTCCAATTCTTTTCACTGGTCTTTCATTTAACAATTTTACCGCCACTGGTAAATATTTCACCCAGTTTTTAGAGTTTTCAGATCGCATAATCATGTACAACTTTCGTTTCACTAAATAAATTGCATGTTCAGCCATAGCCGCTTTGTTTTTTAAATGTTTAGTCTTAAACAAAATTTTGTGTTTAAGAAACACATTTTTGTTTCCGATAAATTCGGTTCCGGAATCGGCTTGAATCTTGGTAATTGGACTTTTTATTTCGTCAAAAACTTTTTCCAACGCTTTCCCTACAACGGGACCATTTTTTTTTTTTAGAGCAACACACCAAATGTGCCAAGAAAAAACATCAACAAGGCATAAAAAATAACGGAATAAATTAAACACGGGCATAAAGCCAAGATCAATTTCCATTAGTTCGCCAAAACTGTCGGTTACATAATTTCTTGTTGGAAACTTTCGAATTGGTCTTAGTTGGTAAATGTAATTAGGATAGTTTTTTATAACGTTGTAAAGCCTTTGCAAACTAACATGTTCATTTAAATCGGTAGCCAAAAACAGTTGAAAATTTTTCATACCACTAAAACTGCCCTTAAATTTAGGGTTTCGAAATAAATTTATTATTTCTTCGTCTGTTAACATTTTTAAATTATTTTAATCACTTACTTCACAACGCACTTTAGAGAATGATATGTGAAAAGGTTTCTAAGTTCTAGAGCGCTGCTTCTAGCGTTAAGTTTTATCGATTGAAAAATCCCTTTTTTGGCGTACCAATTGACAAGGCAGCGTAACTCACATCTGCTTCTACATCTGCTTACATTGCTGCTGTAGCGGTTGCCACATAAAATATTGATCCGCATTGGTTTTAGCGTCCCTTTTTAGCATTTTTTGGTTAACGGCCAAATTGCCGTTGTTAGTATTCGTTAACATTTCAAATCGGAAGAGCAGGATTTAAACCAAAGATTACGCTGTTCAAAGTATGCAACCAAATGTTATTGTGTAAATTTTTACTGTTTTGTTTAAAATGGAAGAAAAAAAATATTTATTTGATAAAGAAACATTATTGACCAAAAACGATTCTTTAGAAGTATTTGTGATTCAGACGTTTACCAAGAGACAAAAAGAGTGTAAGAGTGCTTCTAACTTTCAAAATCATCAGTATAAACTTTATCTAAAGAAAAAAAATGAAGAACTTATTTTAATAGACTCTTTGCTTGATATTTTAGAAAATGCCATATTTTCAATAATTAGAGCATTTGAGTCATTTTACAAGACTGAAGAGAAAAAAATTGTATACCTATCATTAACGCAGGAGAACTGCTTTAATGCCTGTTATTCATTACCTTTTGTCTTACAAAGTACCAGCAACGTGAACAAAACAAAAACAATTACCAATAATCTAATAGTTCATTTGAACAGTTTTTTAAGTTCAAACAAAAATGTGCCTCTTATGGAAAAATCATTTTTTGTTACATTCAAAGTGATTTAAAACAAATAAAAATAATAACACTGTTATATATTTGTATTTTTAAATTTATTATTCTTTAATGCATAAAAAAATATAAGTATATGTACAAATATAAATAAATTATTTAAGAAAAAAGATTGGTCGTATTTTATTGTCTTTTTCTGGAAAAATGTGAGATTTTATAAATAATTTTAAAGAACTTCCTGGAGATTTAAAATGAGAGTCAATGCAAACGTAATGTCGTTTTTCTTCTGGATAACTTTTTTCAAGTTTTTCAAAACATTCACTTAAAAACGAACTTCTTCTAGAAAATTTTTGAGATATATTGGCAATTAGAGCTTCGTCCGAAACATCATTAAAAATAATCTTATAATGAGTCTGACGAATAATTGTAGAATCTTTTTTTTCCGGAAAGTAGTTTTGCACCGTGTAGATAACGCTCGTATTCCAGCCATGAACTTCGTTGGCAAAGAAATTTTGCATGTAGGGGTCTCGAAAAAGTGGCTTCATCAAATCATCTGAAATTGTTTTTAAATAGGTTACGTTGTTGTATATAAATTAAGGTATTTATTATCTCTTTTTGAGGGTTATAACCTTTTAAACTGGTCCTGGCTTGTTTTAGCATTGATTGAGTCTAATTTTGGGTCATTTTGGACCATGTTTAGGCTTTAAACAAAGTACATGCCATGTTTA
>JAIYDG010000415.1 GCA_027487625.1 Bacteroidota bacterium | reverse complement strand
GCACCAAGGTTTGTGTTCCATGTTTGTAGTTTGTTTTGAATGTAAAAAGTTTTGTAGTCAGACAGTAATGTATTTTTAATTGAATCTGATTCTGCCTTAGAAAACCCTGCAGACTCAAGCCCTAAATCTGTATTTTTTAAAATATCTCTTTGCTTGGCATAATCTCCCCCCATGGTACTAGACCGTACCTGAGAAAATAAATCTTCTGCTTTATTTCTTGTAGTTGCTTTTGTATTTTCTTGATTATATTCAGCTAATTCTTTTTCGTAATTAGCTTTATCTTGGTTAAAAATATTGTTTAAATCTTGATAGACCCTGGGATCTATCATCCCAGCCCAGCCTCTCTGCAGGTTTTGATATGCAGTTTGATAATACTTTCCTTGCCCGCTTGCCCTGCTTGAGTTGTTCCAGTACCAGTCATGGTCTGGAGCTGATTGCATTTGTGCTGGCTCTGCTTTACTTGTTTTCCATTTACCGGTTGCAGAGTCTTTAACAATTGCCATATCAAACTGCCGGTTTTAACTCATGTAATGGATAAGAAAAGATGTCAACAACTTCTTGTGACATCCAAGCCTTGATTCTTTCCATCTTAACCTGAGTAAAGAATTCTTGCTGTTGATACCATTCGTCTACGGCAATGCTGCCCTTGTTGCTATTGCAACGACGGCATGCAGGGATTAAATTATTCCTGTTGCTAGAGCCAGACTTAAACCTTGGAATAATGTGATCAAGACTCGTTGCAACGTCTTCGCAATAAGCACATTTGTAATCCCAAAACTCGTAGATTGATTCTCTAAATCTTCTTTTTGCTAACTTTGGAGTTAATTCGACCAGGAGAGCAAGTGGGGCGTGCTCGTCATGGAACATACTCTTTAGTTGCTGTTAACTTATTTTAAGATTCCTAAGCCAATCTAAAATTTTAAATTTTAGTAAAGACTCTTGACATGTCTTGACGAAAGGGTAGTCTATATCTGAACACCACCTGTTTTTTATGGCGGCTTCCACTGGTTGGGTCACGGCTAACAAAGCATGCGAGCTTCTTGGCCTTGACAAGAAACAGCTTTTTAAAATGCGTGACGATGGCACCTTTCGCCTGGGACCGCACTTTGCAGCGTTCCCATCGACTCGATCACGGGACAGTTACCTTTGGAACGTAGAGCGCGTTCGCAAGCATCTTAAGAAAATGGAAGTCAACGCTTGATTTTGCCAAGTAATTTCAAACAGCTCTTTCGGGGGCTGTTTTTTTATGCCTTTGTATAAATCAACAAGTTCTGCACAAACCAACCCATGTGATAATCTTTTTTCATTTCTTCGGCAAGAATTAATTCCATTCCTTTGCATCGTTTTAGTGGTTGTGTTTTAAACAATTCAATCCAGTAATCTTTTGTTTGACAATTGATGTGGCCAACTCCACCTTGACCAGGTTTTGCTGCGGTCCACACTAGTGTTCCATTTGGTGCTAGGGCTTTTATCATTGCTTCAACAATCTGTAAATTGTTAGAAGATTCAATATGTTCCGCAACTTCCATGCAAAGAACAACATCGCCTGTCTCTTCTACGTCAAACAAGCTTTTGCAAATTAAATTATCACTCCCTTCAACTCGAATATCAGTATCATATCCAGTGGCATTTACACCAAGTTCTTGAAAACAATTAACATATGTCCCAGGACCACAACCCAGATCTAAGACTTTTTGTGGGTTTAGATTATCTTTAATCCATTTTGTCAACCGCTTGGCAAATGGTAATTCTTCGTTGTGTAAATAGGTGTAGTCAATTTGATCTGTGTCTTGCAGTTGATACCAACCTTTACTCCAAAGATTGTTGATATCTTTAAAAATCTTGTCATATTTTTTACCACAAGCTTCAAGACTGTATCTAGATCTTGCAGTATTGGCTACAACTGAACGATCAATGTCATCCGTTCGATTGACAGCATCAATCCAATCTTGGAGAGTATGGCAACGAAACCCAGTAACACCGTCGACAATGGTCTCTGTAAATGCGCCGTAATCAACAGCTATTAACGGTGTACCACACAACATCGCCTCTACCCCACTGCCTCCAAATGGTTCGGTAAAGTTTGTTGGCATCAATGCTGCACGGGCGTTACGTAAAAACTCAGAACGTGCTTTACCTGTAATCGGGCCACGATACTCAATGTTCGGATGGTTCCAGGGAGTTGGGTCTCCTTGTCCATGAAGAATGATTGGCCAAGGGCTGTAGTTAGCAATTTCCTTAATTGTGTCCAGGCCTTTGGCTGAACAGATGCGGCCAAGGAAAGCTAAATACTGACCGGGTTCATAAGACGGTTCCCAGTCATCCAGATCAAAGTAATTAGGTACAACCCATTCGTAATTTTTACCTTGACGGTTTTCTTTACCTTGGTGGTAGTGCATCCAAGCGTAGCTTTCAAAAATACGAAAACTATTGGGCATCAGGGTTGGATAGCCAATACCTGTTTCAACGTGTTGATGATTTGGAAACTCAGTTAGCAGACGACTGTGTGCATGTCCAAACGGATGACAAATAATGTCTTCTTTCTCTAAATTTTCTTTTAAGGCTGGTATTAAACGCTCTTCAAACAAAGTATGACCTTTGCTTCCAACCGTGGCGTCATCCCCATGAAAATCTACTTCTTTTCTGTTTCCGTATAACGTATTGAATTCGTCATCCGTCAACATCACAACATGTTTATCTGCCGTTGATTCACTGCCTTCATTGGAGTACTCAATTACCTCATATCCATAAGCCTGCATCATCTTGGAGAAGCGTAAAACCTTGCCAGTAAAAGCGCAGTGAGAATATGCAATACTGGTTTTGGTATGAAACACCCCAATTAAATGAAGGCGCATAGTTCTTTCGCCAGTTGCTTGACTATAGCAACTAGATCAGGTTATGCCCACGGTCCAACAGAGGTGCTAGCACCGGACGCGCCGATTGGCCAGATGGCTATGTAAGAGCCTGCCAGG
>JAIYDG010000123.1 GCA_027487625.1 Bacteroidota bacterium | reverse complement strand
GTAATTTAAACCTACAGTTAGTTTTATCGATCCTTGCTCTAGTAATTTCAACCTAACCTTTTAGTTTTATCGATCCTTGCTTTAGTAATTTAAACCTAAATTTAGTTTTATCGATCCTGCTTTATTAATTTCAACCAAAATTCATATTTTAGAGTGTAAGGAGCTTTTCATGGACGCCACATTCAAAGTCAGACCCCATCATAATTTGTTTGGACAACTCCTCAACATCCTTGTGATCTACAAAGATCATGCAATCCCAGTTTGCCATGTCCTGATGAGTGGCAAGGATGAGGTATACTTCTTTAAATTAGTAAAAATAGTTTTGGACCCATAATTTTCTTAATTTCATCATTATGGACATCCAATTGTAAACTTAACAATTTTACAATTTTAGGGTCTCTATGACAAAATTCTGGAGAACTTTAAGGTCTTGGTTGGTGATTTTCAACCGGAATCGGCGATGAGTGACTTTGAGAAAGCCATCCTCAACTGCCTGAACAAGGCGTTCCCTGAAAGTCGAGTGAACGGTTGCCGGTTTCATTTTGGACAAGCAGGTTAACATAATCTTCAAAATAATTCATGTTTTTCATCTTTGTTTCAACCATTTAATTAATTATTAACTAGCTGTTTATTAATTAATATTTTTTTACAGTACTCCGTCACATCTCAAAAAATCATAAGATTGACTACAAACGGAATGCGGAGTTCAAAGCTTACATGCGAAGACACATGGCGCTTTCTTGTCTGCCAGCGGAACAAATTGTCCCTGTTTTCAACCTATTGAAACAGGAGGTCAATAACATCAATCCACTCTCTCTACGAAAGTCCATCCGCATTTGGCACAACTTGTACTTCGACAGGTACTCTTTAATTTGAATTTTAGGTCTAAATGTTGTAATGTGCATTTTTAATGCATGTGTTTTTTTAATGACCGTAACCTTAATATTTAATTAAGATATGATACTTTTTAGGTACTGGTTTAGGCAGGTTGGACCAGAAACGTTGTCGACATTTGGCCTTACCCACAAGACGAACAATGTCTGTGAAGCATTGCACAAGAAGTAAGCATCTTTAACATTGTTTTATTGCAATATTATCGATCCTGTTTCAACTTACTTTTTATTAAAACCTTTTTATCGATCCTTGTTATACTACTTTCAACAATACATTTCTATTTTTAAACATGAAAAATTATCAATCCGAACTTAGAGTCAATCCTAAACATGAAATTTTATCATTCCGTACTTCCAGTCAATGTTAAGTATTTCTATTTTTTAGGATGGGATTGAAACTGGCCAAATCGCCAACAATCTGGAAATTTGTCTCCGACCTTCGACACTACATTATTGAGCCAGCCAAAACTGATGTTTACCAACTGAGAAATGGAAAGGTCATCAGAAAGCCCACCAAGGTGTCAAATCAGCAGGCTCGAAAACTGATAGCTGTTCAAGAGAACAAGCTAAGGGAAGGTCTCATCACTCCCATGCAGTTTGTTACCTTTATGAGCCACCATTTCTCCAAAGTCGACATACCAGAGGATGAGGTCGAAAATGAGATTGATCGTCTTACTGAGGTTCACGAGATAGAAAACGAATGGGACGGGGAAGAAGAATTTGAGGAGCCTCTTGCAGATGACGTATTTGTTGGGTAATCCTTGTTACACTGTTTTGAACCTTTTTATCGATCCTTGTTACACTGGTTTGAACCTTTTTATCGATCCTATTCTAACCTATTCCAAGCATGTAAATTTATCAATCCTTATTAGATTTTATCCTTGTTTCATTGTTATCAAAATTTAATAGAAGTACTTTTAAATGAATTTTTCCAGGCAGCAAGAAGCGCAAGCGCCTACTCCCGCACCCGCAGCTGCACCAACACCAACACCGCAAGTTGCACCTTGTGTGGTGTGCCTCGTACTTCCCAAGAATACGTTCTTCTTGCCATGCGCACATGTGTGCTGCTGTGAGGACTGTGCCGCCATCCTGGAGGCTCGAGGCGTAGATGGAGAGCCGGAAGGAACATACCATTGTCCAATTTGTAGAGAAAAAGTAACCGGAAGACATCGGCTTTTCTTTACTTAATGACCTTGACCGAACCTTGAATTGCTTTTACATTTTAACTTTACTTAACTTAATTTATTTATTTTACTATACTATTTTTACTTGAGAAACAGACCTTAATTGACCTTAATGTATTGTATTTTTTATGGACATGTAATAAAATTATATTGAAACTATCCTTGCGTAATTACATTTATCTGTAGTTATCTTTTAGCGGTGGCGCTACTATCGGTTTTTAAGCCAATAGATGGCGGTACTATATGAATTACATTTGCATAGAGTTTTTTGCAATTTTATTACAATTGCAAATACAATATTTGAACATATTTTTACATATCGTAAATCAACATTTACTGTCAAATTTACTTATCACACAATAAAAACTTGTTGTGAATAGACTTTAACAATAATTAAAAGAACCAATAACCATGTGTAATTAATGATGACATGCCAGGTGGAATTTGATCAACAAATTGTACTACGGTACCCCTATAAAGGTCCGTATCAAATGCTTAACCGATGCGTACGCGCAGGTTCTGACATTGACATTTCTTGGGGGCTATTGATGGACGGCCCCAATAACCATTCATAAAATGCACTTGTGTTTTGCTTAAAAAGCAAAGCATACTTGTTAAACTACTTATGTATTATCAAGCTGCTATTACTGCAAACACGTAATTTATCGATCTTTAGTAAATTTATCGATCTTTAGTAAATTTATCGAGCCGTAGTCACTATTCTAAAATCTAAAACTATTCTAAACACGTTAATTTATCGATCCATGGATCTTAACATTTGGCAATCCTGTTTTGATCTTTAGATCGTAACGATTTGATGAGCACAGATGTCTCAAGTTAGATGAGAGTTGAGAGATCTGTGCTTATCAAATCGTTACGATCTAAAGGCCAACACAGGATTGCCAAATCATGTCATAATCCTATTCCAAGCACGTAAACTTATCATTATTATATAGCGTTTTTGTGACCTTCCATTTCTAGAAGGCCCTTTCAAAATTGATTTTAAATTCAATTGAAATTGAATTTTAGATTTCCTCCTCATACCTGAGGTCGTGATTAGCGATATCAAACCAAAAAATCCTCAATAAATGATATATTTCAAGTGATTGACAATTTTAACTAAAAATGTAATAATACTGTGTATTGAGTTTAATTTAATGTCTAACTACAGCATTAGATATTAATAATCAATGATTCATTCATTACATGTGCACCCTTGGTTTTGTAAAAGACTAATAAAAGATTTGTCAGAAATCCAATGTAATTTATATAGTACCGCCATCTATTATTAGCTTATTCCAATAACGTAAATTTATCAATCCTTTGTAAATTTATCAATCCTTTGTAAATTTATCAATCCTTTGTAATCCTTTGTAAATTTATCGATCCGTAGTCAAAGTCTTATTGAAAATCTATTCCAAGCATGTAAATTTTATCGAACATTAGTATTGATGGGTATTGATAATTGAAACCTAAAAATTTAGTAAATTAAATTTCGGCAATTTCACGACGCCAACATGAAAATTCTCATTCGTGTTTTTAACTCGTCAAATTGATAAATACACGAATCGGGTTATTCTCATCAATTGTAGTCAAAAAATCTGTTCGGTAATTTCACTCACATACTTGATACATACACGAATCGGGTTTCTCTCATCAATTGTAGTCAAAAATCTGTTCGGTAATTTCACGTACATACTTGATAAATACACGAATCGGTTTTTTCACTAATATCAAATAATAAAATTCGATTATTTCTCAAAAATCACTTTATTACAATTCGGTTTTATACACATGTAACAAAAAATCGGGTAATCGTCATAAAATACATTTTTTTAAAATTCGGGTAAGTACTTACCAAACATATTTTCTTGCATTTAACAACATTTACACACTAAAAATTTTCTATTATTTCACGGATCGATAAAATTCTATGATTTACCTACTATGACAAAATTGAAATATCTATTCGGTTTTTTCACTCAGTTTGTCAATTCGGGTAATTCACGTCAGTGTAAATTCGTGTTTTTGCCCCCTACCCTGCCACCCAACGCAAAAAAACTGAAGTCTCTGCTAAGTATGGGTTTGGCCTGTGATTGATATTGACAAATGTGATAACCTCAGGTCTGAAGCCAAAGTTTGGGAATGTGTCCCGTAATAAATTACAGTCATTTATTTTAATTTGACATTGGTGTTCAGCTGCTAATTCAAAATTAGAGTAAATAAAACTGTTAAACCCTAACTTCTAATTGTTTTTGACGGATGTGCAAAACTGAATTGCTTG
>JAIYDG010000341.1 GCA_027487625.1 Bacteroidota bacterium | reverse complement strand
TTTCTATTTCGTATTTAATACCTGGTTCATTGTTATTTGTGCTACCAGGTGTCCATTCAAAAACATAACCTTCCTTTAAATTATTAAAACTTAAAACTTCCTTGTCATTAGGTGTTTTAGGCTCAGCTTCCTTGTCAACAACCTTAGGAATTCCTTTTAATGTAAATGTAAACGAAGCCGATAAACCTTTGTTCTCATTTAGTCTTTTCCCTACAGCATTTCCATTTTTTGTAGCTTTAACCCTCCATATATAAGTTAAATCCGCAGTATAATTTGAATCTGGCCTCCATGTGTATTTTAAAGATCCATTTACATCTTTTTCAAAAATTGGCTGGTTTTTAATACATTCCTCTTTGCTTTGACCTGGCTTTAATAAATAAACATATAATTTATATTTTACACCGATAAGTGTAGGAGTTACTGCTTTCCAAGTAAATTCTATTTCATCAGTAGGTTCAATTCTATCATTATTATTAGGTAAGCTTAAAATAGGTTCATCATAACTACCTGGTGTTGCAGTTGTTGTTGGAGTTGTACCACCACTTACTGGTGGCCTTCCTGAAACTGGATTAGATTGAAGAACTGGAGTTCTATCTGTCGGATTTACAGGTGTTGTAGGATTAGTTGGATTAACAGTTGTAGTAGTTGGTGTAACTACCACCTGTGTATTCTCTGAAGTTGTTACTATAAAATACCTATTTTCTGAAAAACCTGAATTCGTACCTACTGGAGTTTGGTCAACTGAACTTATAGCTTGAACACGCCAAAAATATTTGAAAGAAGTTTCACTTCCATTTGAATTAATTCTTTGATTTATTTTTTGTTGTGCATTTTCCCAAATAAATTGAGTACTGCGGTTAATAATTTTTGTTTCTATAGGCCCCCTTCCAATTGCTGCCATAAGGTTTTCACCTTTATTTATTTCAAAGATTTGAATTTTATAATCAACATTTGTTGAAGGAGTAACTGGTAACCATTGAAAAATTTTTGCCAAATTTTGAGATACACTTTTAGATTCATTGTTTGATGGACTTGTCAATACAGGTGGTTGATTATCAGTAATTGTAAACTGCTGACAAGCAGCTGAACCAATAAGTTTATTTTGTGAATCAAACAATTCCATGCAAATCTCGTAAGTACCCGGTAACAAGGAACCTCCATTTGTTAAATTAAAATCAGTTAATGAAGTACCTTCAAATCCAGTAAATAATGAATTAGAATAAAATGTATTTAATCCCTTATTTACAAAGATAGATTTGGCATTTGATTGACTTGTTTCAATTATTTTTTTTTTGGTTGTTATATTTTTTAAAGTTGCTCTAACCCTAGCATTCTGAATAGGAAATTGTCCGTTATTTATAATTGTTAAAGATAACGGATAAGGAGCATTAAGCCATTCGGTTGGTCTTGCTGGTGGTGGATTTGGAGTTAATAAAACAGTTAATGTTACTACCTGAGAATACAATTCTGAAAAAGGAATGAAAAATAAAGCAATACTTATAATCCAAAGTTTTAAAACCCTATTTTTTTTATAAAAATTAAACGACATAATAAATAATTATTAAAATGAATAAGAAGTTAACATACGTAACATATTTTCTGTGTTTTGAATTCCCGGTCTGGCAGAACCATATTGAAAAATATTCATATTTCCATTTGCACCTAAACTAAATCCTTTACCAAATTGGTAATTAATACCAACACCTAAATTAATTGACCTGTCCGGACTAAAATTGAAAAGGGAAGTCATCTGATAATTTTGAGAAAAAATCAAACTAAGATTTTGCTTTTTACCAATTGAATAATTTTCATTAAGTGAAATAATTTGCATCGCCAAATCACCTAAAAATAACTTATTTCGTAAATGTGTTCCTGTTATAGAAATAGTTAATGGTACTTTAACTAAACTTGCTGAATACATGAACATATAAGTTTGTGTTTCATTATTAGATTGGGCACCACTAACGATATTATAATCTTCAAAGGCAGATTGTGACCACATGACGCTTACAATGTGGTTTATTTTTTTTCTTGGAAAAACTAAGGTGCTTCCGACACTATAATTTTGATTGATATTATTAAGTCTTAAAGTATCGTTCGCCATTGTATTTTGAATACCAAAATTTGAATGAGAAAAGTTATATGTCCAATTATTGGTAAACCTTCCATTAATATTGACAGATAATAAGGTTGAAGTTGCTTTAGCTATTTTATTGTTTAATAAATTATCTGTTCGTTGGCCATATGAACCTTGAAAGTTAAATCTGCCTTTAAATATTGAAAATGCTGGATCAATTGTGTATTCTAATCTATCAGTCTGTAAAAAAGGCAAATTAAGAGTTCTATAATCCGGACTAAATATTCTGTTTACAAATTTCAAACTCCAATTTGTTCCATTAAAACCAACAGAACTATTAGCAGCAGCGCCATAGCTGCTTGAGAAACGAGGTGTATATAATTCTCTAATAAAAGGATGTATGTTTAATTTGAATGAATCTGACTCTAAAGTTGATTCATTTATATTTT
>JAIYDG010000285.1 GCA_027487625.1 Bacteroidota bacterium | reverse complement strand
TCCACCTCCGGCTCCAGGACCAGGTCCGGCTCCAGATCAGGATCCTAATGCCGGTAGAGTTTTGGGGAGCGAACGAGTTCCATTAACCAGACCGGGAGGAATACTAGATCGCTACAATAAAAAAAAGCAAGAGCGCGAGCGTCTACAAAAAGAAACAACGAACCGGGTTACAGCAGTTGATAGAACACGACCAGCTATACGTTTTGAGGAGGTTTTGAGTGAAAGTGATGACGAGGCGCCTGAGCCCCCTGCAGCGCCTGAAGCGCCCGAAGAAGATCCAAAGAGGGCGTTTCGCTTGAAATTACGGCGAATGGAGGACAATCTCCATGAACAAAACAGAAAAATGAAGGAATATATTGCAATCATGAAAGCAGGAGGTAGACACAACGAAGCCTTTATTACTCAAGCTGAGCATAGAAGACTGCAAATGGTAGACAAATTACAAAAGGAATTGGATCATTTTCTAGCAATGAGAGGTGGCGAGCATATGGACTTAAGTGACAATAGAGAACCTGAAGTTCATCCTCCTGTTTTTGACTATGCTATGCCAAGAAATATTGAAGAGGCCAGAAGAATACACGAAAAGCTCAAGGATGAAGAAGCCCATTATGAGGCTCTGTGGTTCAAAATTAGAGATTACTATGCTACCAAGGATAACGGAGCTGCCAGGTTTAGAGTAAAAGATGTGCAATTAGACAAAATTTTAGCAAATATTGGGGAGAGGAAAGACGCTATGAAACAAGTTGTTGATGCATTTGATGCACATCAAGCCCAAGCAGCATCTCGTCCTCAAGTTCAACCAGTACAACACGGTCATCAAATCGTACATCAACCAGTTATGCCTGCCGCTGCTGCTCAAGGAATTCATGGTGCGTTGTTGCAGAGAGCACATCCTACAGATGGCAACATACCAGTAAACCCTGCTCCATTACCAGCGGGCATTAGTAATAGCCCGTTTCCACCTTTTGATCCTAATGCACCACCAGTTAGTGTGCAGGAATGGGAGAGACAAGAGAGGGAACAACAAAGAATAGTTGACGAACATATTAGACAAATGAGACAAGCTCAGGGTTTTCCTGACGCGCCATTGCAAGTGCCTCACCAACAGCAGGTGGCAGTGGTGCCTGATACAGGCAATGTTGACAGATCTGCAGGATCTCAACCAAAGTTAAGTGCAAAGGAAGAAAGAAAAATTATGAGGGAAGCAGAAGCAAAAAAGAGCTACGAATCTCCAACTATCGAAGATTTCTTTGCAGATATACTAGATCCTGACGAACCTCCTACAAGAGAAGGTCTACAAAAATTAGAAGATGCAGAGGAAGCTCAATTAGCTATACTTGAAAGAGATCTTGCATCAATGGAAAAGTGGCGAAAAAAAACTGCTGAAGATGAGAAAGATATCCTGGCATTGCGCGCTAAAATTTTAAGTACTGCTAGGAGATTTGCAAACATTATTAAACCGTACAAAGAGAAACTACAAGAAATGGAACGTAAAAAAAGAATAGATACGCAGACATCACGTTCTGCATCACCTGCACCTCAACCTGCTTCAACAACTACACCGCAGCCTGCTGCACAGCCATCACAAATAGGAAATGGTCCTTTTGTATTCGGACGCATGGCACAGCCGCAGGCACAAGCAGCTATACAGCCTTCCCCAATAATAATTCCATCAACTGCCCCTCAACCTATGTCAACATCTTCAGTAATGTCCGTAACTGAAGATAAACCCAAGTCTATTTCTCCCTTCGAGAAAAATCCTGTGGATCCCCTTAAGCCTATTCAGCCATCTCCATCAGTAAATGAAGAAACGGTAGAATACGCTGCGCAAAAAGAAATTGAAAAGGTATTTGAATTGGAAGAAGCAGAGGCGATTTTAGCTAGTATGGATGCACCAACGGAAGTTGAATACGAAAGACTAAAAAAATATGTTGAAAGCACTGACTTTGACTTGCAAAATGCCTTAAAAGATATGCAGAAACATCCTAGGATTTTTTCAGCACAAGACTTGGAAAGACAAGAAAAATATATACGTGAATTCCAAGATAAATTTTATCCTGCTTTAAACAAATACCGTCAAAAACTTGACAGGGAAATATCAAAAAGAAGCAAAGGGCAGCAATTACCATCTAGTCCTTTTACATCTGATACAGCAACACCTGCACCGCAAGCTGCACCAGCACCACAGGCTGTATCGCAAGATGCACAGCCTACACCAGCACCACAAGTTATACCGCAAGATGCACAGCCTACACCAGCACCACAGGCTGTATCGCAAGATGCACAGCCTACACCAGCACCACAACCTGCGCCACAAGATGCACAGGCTGGTCCAAGTTCAAATTCTCCACTAAAGAGTACATTTGAACAAAAAGTAGACAAACTGAAAACAGATATACAAGAAGGAATAACAAATGCTTTACAAGGTGAAAATTTTCATCCTAATTTCCAGAAAAGATTGGGATTTATGAAAGCTAAATATGGTCAACCCGGTAAAGACGATTTAGACAGTGTTGTGGATGCGTACGTCAGACATCATTTGAATCGTAGCAGACAGATTCAAAATTATATTATTTCAAGATATACAACAGGTGATAATTTTGTAAATCATCCATCGCAAAGAGTGGCTACTATTAATAGCATATTACAGGGGTATGCTAATCGAGATGCCTTGGCTATGAAGTATTTTGTTGACGAAAGTGAATTTGAAAACGACCTTACAATCTATCCTAATAGGAGGGTAATGTTTATGGATACAGTAGAAGCAATAAGGGAGCAAATGCAACATGCTCCAGCTGACGATAGCCCGGAAATGATGGAAATTAATAGACTGGTCAGAGGAAATGTTTCTCATTTTAATGATCATGGATATAGAAGGGCTGCAAGATTTGATTACGTATATCGAAGATTTGTAGACGATAATAAGCATGTAAGAGAAATTTTGTCTCAATTTGGGACAGATAGGTACGCACAAGAAGAAAGAGAAAGATGGCAAAAAACAATAGACTGTAATACCGAGTTTTTAGACACACTAAGGCAATGGTATTATGCTGACGGACCTTTGCCAACAGATCCTGAGCATTATGATGTATTTTTATCAAAAAGTCAATTCAATGCATTGTCGCCGAAAAATAGATTCGAAAATTGGAAGGGTTATCAGGTTCGTCAAAGACTTGGAGGCAGTAATACCACAAACTTATCTACCTCATTAATCAAATCCTCTGTACAAGATATATCTCGTCAAATGCCAGGAAATATCTCTCAATCAATTGATAATAGTACGAGCTCATTAAAATCTTCTGGGAGTACATTGGGCATGTTTCACCCAGCTGCAGTTATACCACCATTATCCCAGTCAACCGCGGTGGTACCACCACCTGCACCACAGCCTACACCACCACCTGCACCACAGCCTACACCACAACCTGCACCACAGCCTATACCACAAATGCCACCTGCAACAACAGCCAGTGAATCAAGCCAGTCAAGCACAAGGGATCAATTCGCAGATATATTCGACGATGCATTGGATAAGTTCGATGCAAGCGCCTTGAGCCAGTCAGATTCAAGGGATCAATTCGCAGATATTTTTGATGATGCATTGGATAATTTTGACATAGCTGCAACTAGCGGAAGCAATACAAGCAAAATTTCAGTTGACGCTCAATCAATGGGACCTCCAAGCGCATCTAATTCGTCCAGCAGATCAGATGAATCATTCAAATCTATGAGCTCTAATATGAGAACTTCCTCAGGGTCATCTGGCTCACAAAAAATGTCTAAAGATGACTTGGATTTGTCAAAAATAGACAGATCACAATCTAAAAGTCGCCCAGCTTTACGAAACTCGAGTGAAATTACCTTTGGAGATACTGATCAATATTTGCCCCCTGTTGTATTACATAAAATCGCTTTAAATGGAGTAAAGTCGGAAATGTTGGATGCTGCGCTAGATCGAATAAATAGAGAAAAAGAATTGGCTAGACAACAATTTCAAAGTATGAAGGATGCTTTAAAGTACACAAAACCGGGTGATCCGTCATACCAAAACATGATACAAGCCCATGAGCAAATGAAAAATCATTTTAAGAAACTAATACACGCATATAATACTCTAACACGACAGCAAAGAGGAGAGCCGCCATTAAAAATAGACAAACCTTCTAGTATTTCCATGAGAGCTCCAGAAATGCCCAAGCCAATGACTGATTCAGCATTAATCAGCAATGAAGATCCAGATTTATTCGCACCTCGTGCTCCAAAAATAATTACAAATGATGCAGACATAAGAAATGCAACCCTAGAATTAGACCGTATGCAACGGATAGCTGACGAGTATAAAGATGCTGCTGACCCAATATACGCTCAAAAATTGGCGTATGCACAAAAAAGAATTGCAAAAATTCAAATTAGGTTGTCTGATTACAACAAAAGTAAGCAGTTCCCTCAAGATGAATATGAAGACGATGAATTGTTTGCACCCGAAATACAAGATGTAAAAAATTCAAACGATTATGTACTAGCCACTAATAGAATGGCGGAAATTTCAGATGAGATTAGACAAATTTTACAATCAGAACAAGAGCACAAGCAATATCAAAGGGAAAGAGGAATTAGATTTAGCAGAAACAGGGACGAGGCAGAAAATAGAATTTTAGATTTAAATATTGATTTTTCAAGATTAGAAAAACTTGTAGAAGATTATAAAACAGTCAGACAGGCAAGACAGGTATTGGCATCTGTACAACCTGACTCTCCGCCTCAAAGACCTGAAACACCGCCTGACCTACGTCCTGAATCACCACCTTTACAGCGTTCACGGCCATTCGCACAACCTAGAGCACCATCTCCTCCAGAAAATACGATGAGTGCGGCTGAATTACGTGATTTGCAGTCGAGAAGATGGTCATCAAGGCAAAGAACGGCTACGGATCGCTATGCACCAATTAGTTCTGTGTCTTCTGCGCAGAAATCAGCTGCATCATCGACTGCTTCATCAGCTGCTTCAGCTTCAAAAGCAACTTCGAGAAAAAGAGGTATTCAGGAAAAGGCGGCCAATGATAGCACACCGTCACCACAAATTAATGAAAATGTAGAAGAAGAAGGACCAGCTGTGACCTCATCTCCGGCTAAAAAAACTCCTCCAAAGAAACTTACAAAAGCACAATCAGAAAATCCATTGTTTGTTAGAGCACACAATTTAAATATCACATCTGACGAAACCTTTGGAAAAGCTCAAGAAATGTATGATGAATTTTCAGGGATGCTTATTCAATTTAAAAACGAAGTAAATCGCCCTACATCTAAATACAATGATGCAGAAAGAAAAAGATCAAAGCAAATACTGGACGCGCTAGAACACATCAGAAACAAAATAGAAGTTTACAGAATGACTAGACCAATACAAAGGCGTTGATATAACTTATTCTAGTTTATTTTGATATAGCCATGGCAACTTTTCTTGGATCTGCACTTATTGGAGGATGGTACATTATGCACAAAACCATGCCTCCTAAAATCCCCGAACAACAAAAACGCAATAAAACAACAACACTTTATAATCGTGTACAACCTAAATCGCGTATTTCACAAGCTATGGCCACACATTTAAACGTTACAGACAGACAAGAACGTGTACTAAATCAGGCATGCCCAGCATTCAAAGACAAATCGACACGTGATAATCTGTTAAAGAGCAAAGACGATTTATGGTTGGAGCATCAATTGAATAACGATCGTTATGACAATCTAATCAATGAGCGAGATCCGAATCCCCGTTATAACGGAAATGTCATCAGACTTGAAAAGAGGCGATATGTGCATCGAGCCAACCCTATCAATAGGGTAGAAGACAGATTGCAATCTTAAGCAGTTTCCATTTCTTTTTCCTTGATCATTTTCTCAATTTCCACCTTTCTCATTCCATTCAATAAATTGGACCATATCCCAAACGTGACATTTCGAGCCGGATGTGTTAAGAAAAAGATGGCGTCGCGATATAGTTGACGATAATCGGCGTCTGTGGTTGCACTTCTTGATTGGTCGATTCCTTGATCGACACTGATAAATCCGTGTTCGGCGGTAATCTCATCGACAACATCCGCATTGGCTACTTCGGTAATTGTTTTGGATGGAGTGTATGGCGCATAAGTCAGATCATTAGGAATCTGAGGTGCTTCAGGTGCAGGAGCAATCACGTGCACAGCATCCAAGGCAACTTGGAGATCTGCTGGATTGGAATAAACTTGATCCCAATAACTCCTTTCGTTTTCATTGAGAGAAGCATACCAATTGTCCATGATCTCTTGTGTGATGTTTTCTACCCATCCAACGTACGAACGACGATCAGGGTTCCAATAGTACATGCGACCAAAGTTTTTTTCGGACTTACTACGACGCACGCTGCATCTAGAATAATCAGGAGTCCTGGGTATCGAGTGATCGGGCTCCAGGAAAGAAGCTCGTCCACCAGGTGGCGCGATCGGTTTGCTGGGATACACTAGGGGTTTCGAATACTGGCGTGCTAACTTGCGTCGATCCTGAGTCGGAAGGTACTGACGTGACATTGATTTCTGGTCGACTACTGTACTCTGGGAAAACAGTTGCGTAGTAACACGCGGTGTGGTCAGGTTGGGGCCTTGGCTGCTGTTGCTTTCGGTAACGATTGTAGAATTCGACGACATTTTGGTGTTCTTGACGGATATCGGTATTCCAAGTTGATTCTAGACGACGGATGTGGAGCTTTTTCTCCTGTTCGCGGATAAAGTCTTGCACGACGAGATGATGCGGACGCACTTGCTTTGCAAATTGTGTCTTGTGGACGGACTGAAGATGATCAGATACTAATTGCTTTAGGTTTAAAATTCTGGGACAAGTCAACATTTATGTGTTTATATACTTTGTCAGAAATACTTTATCGAATTCGGTGAAATTTTTAATTTAAAAATTTAAAAATTCAAATTTCAAATTTAAAAAATAACCAATTTAACCATTTCCTAATCAGTCGAATTTAATTGAAAAGCTTGTGAAGTTGACCGTTAACCAATTGGACGACCTGGTGCACCTTGGCATACACGTCAAGATACATGGCCTGACTGGGCACTTCGTTTGCAGACCATTTCAATTCCAATTGAGGATTATTCAAATTCATAAAGTTAATAGAACCAACACAATTCAATTCATCAGTAGGAGTCAGATCATTAAACACACGGACATAAATATCTTTCTTAAATCCATTAGGATAATACAAAAGCATTTCAGAAAGAGTGGTATCACGCCAATGCTGTTCACGACACAAATCCATTCCATTCGCCGTGATCTTGTTGTATGTGATTCCTTCGTAACTCGCCTGCGTAGGGTCTTGACGCTGGAGTGCAAGAGATTGAGTAGCAGTTGTGGATGCACTATAAGGGAACTTGGCGTCTACTTTAACTTGAGGGCGCAAAATGAAAAT
>JAIYDG010000438.1 GCA_027487625.1 Bacteroidota bacterium | reverse complement strand
TTTCTATCAATCACTCCCATGTGTGAATAGTCTCCATCTTTTCGAACGTGTCTTACATTCATTTCACCTTCAACAAAACTTGTAAATTGTCCTTGAAACTCCCTACCTTTATCTGTCATCAATCGAAATCTGGGTCTCTTCAATGTCCCTTCTTTATAAATCTGTTTCAGGGCGTCCACTGTAGCTTCTGCACTTTTATTGGGAATCCATTTCATATCGAATTTGCGAGAACCGACGTCTTGCACAATTAACACATTAGAAACTTTAATTTCTTTCTGTCCTCCGAATCGTTTAATGTCGTCTTTATTTGTTAATTTAACTTTTCGTTGTCTGGTGGTAGGAATAAAGAATATATCGGCCTGGTGGGTGACATTGGGTTTTGTCTCTTGAAATCTACCCGAGTCATGTTTAGTAATCTTTTCGGGTGGTTTTTGCATTTCACGGGTTTCGACAGAAACTTTTGCTCTTTCTCCTTCAACTTGCTTTTTGCTTTTCGGTTTGAATGGCATATTACTTGAAAACAAATTAATTTGTTGGAAATCTATTAAAAATAATCCATTTAAAATAATCTTAACATAAGTAATTAATTATGTTACGATTAGATTCAGCCAAAAAATCATTTATTAAAGGTATCACTGTTCCGACCGCTGATGGGGCTCAACAGATGATTCCTATTAAAATTGGTACAAAAAAACTAGAGCAATATGTGTGGAAACTGGAAGAACCGACCACATTGTATGAGTTGAGAGATGACTTGTACGAATTGAAAGAAGAATTGGATGACGAAGGGTTATTAGATGAATACTCTTGGCAATTTATTTTAAAGTATCGTGATGCAGGTTACCGTTCATCAAAGGTTCAAAATGTCGACAATGTATTGGGTAATTTTGTCTTGGATAATTTGGATTACACATCTGCCCCAGTAGAAGCTTCTGAGGAGACACAAATTGGACAATATGATGATGAAATATTAGAGATTACATTGGTAAAGTATCCGAAAATGAAAGGAAGTGCAGATGTATAATCACAACTTAAAGTTATATAACCATGTTAAAATATTACAATGGCAAAAATGAGCCCCGAAGAGAAATACCAGAGAACATTAGAGGTGAAAAAGAGATTTTATAGGAAACACCGAGACGAGTTATTAACAAAATTTGAGTGTCCATGTGGAGGTTCATATGATGTCTTTCACATTAGACAACACATAAATACTAACAAACACAAAAAATACGAACTTAAAGCTAACTTAATACAATAAATTATTAAAAACCCCCCCTTAATAATTTATTGAGAATGTATTTGAATAAACGCCCCAGACTGCAATCAGAGAAAGAACTTTATTACGACAGGATTCCAATGAATGGAAGTAAAAAGTTAATTATTTACAGAAAAGTTAAAAGTGAATTTGAATATTACAGTCCCGAAGAAGTATATCAAAAGTTTGATAATGGTGAATATGAGAAGAATTTTCACAATGCATTTAGCCGTGAGTTGAAACAATATGACAGTATCCTTTATCGTGTGTATGATCTAAAAACTCCGTTGTCTGAACAGTGGCCGAAAATCATGGAAGCCAATGAGATGATGAAACAGATGACTTACAAAAAGAGTACACATCCCAAGTTTCCAGATTATTGTGTGGATATCACTACGACAGGGTTATTGAAACCAACCGTACTGAAACATTTAATGGTGAATTCTTCATGGTTCAAGGAACTTCCAAATTGTAATACTGTTTATTTGTCTTGGGAGTATGACATGCTGGAAAATGCCTCGCACGGTCCAATCACTTGGTGCGAACCATTTGAAGGGTTTGTGCACATGGTAGATATTGATAGCATGTATCCCAGTATATACGGAGCAAGTGAAGACTTTTACTTTCCCAAGAGGTTCACTGGCAAACTGGAAAGTTTTGAAATTGTTCCAGAAAAGTTCCAGTTTGGAATATACAACAATATTAAATTATTGTTTCCAGAAGGTTGTCATAAGATTGCAAAAATGGCACTGACTCATCATAATGGATATTACGCTCATTACGAGTTGAAAAAAAAAAAAAAATTAGGTGCAAAAGTAATAAAGAAAGTTGCAGATAAGCCGATACATGCGGTTTTGTATCAAGACAATGAATTGTTGAGTCATCGATTTTTTGCAAACTACTTGACTCCTCTGAAAGCCATCAAGACCCTTCCACGTTGTAAGATTGCAAGATTCATTGCAAAAGAAATGATGAATAGTTTATGGGGAATAATGTGTGAAAAAGCCAAGGACAAATGTTTGTATAATGGTCTGACAGAAAAAACTTACGGGCGTAAAACCTTAGATTTTAACTATAAAGATTGGGATGTGGAAGATGCGACAGAATTGGATATCAATTGGAAATTGGATAAAGAAACAGGTGAATTTGTAGTTTCGAGTATTTGGAAAAGGTCAAAAGAATACGTCGGTCCATTCCCCAGAATTAAACCATTTATTCTAAGTTTTGCAAGATGCAAGATGATAAAACTGGCCTTAGGATTTGATGAAGATGACATTATCAGAATTCATACGGATAGCTTTTGGCTCAAGAAGCAATATGGAATCCACATTCCGAAAAATGACGGCAATGACATAGGTAAGTTGCAGTATGAGGGTTATCATCATGTGAATTTGAAAAGTTTGAATAGCTTTGTAATTAATCGAAATGAGCAACAGCCTTGTCAATAAATTCAATGCAGACATCATATTCATCCTCTTGATTTTGTGAGGCAACGAAATCAATCATAGCCCCCATTTTCAATTCTCCAAAATAATGAACAATCACCGCCCCTGTTTCCTTGTGTGTAAATGTAATTTTGTATTTTGCCAGGAACAAGTCCATTAATTTCAGAAATAAATTAATTTTTGAAATTAAACCGCAAATATAATTTGCTAGATAAATTAATGAGTGAAGGTGATTATATTAACAAAGTATTAAGCAGATACACAGATGCAGAAAGGTTACAAAAATTAGAAGAATTGGAAAGACAGAAATTAAGTAAATTAGGTAAAGAGTCTGTTGATTTGAAAAGTAAATTAAATGAGGACCCAAACTTTATGAAATTATCCAAGAAAGAAACTAGTCTAATTGAACTTGGTCCTATTAGGAAAAAAGAATTTTTAACTCAAGTTAGAGCAACACTGTCTCCAGAAGAATTAGAATTATTTTTAATACATTGGGGTGATATAGATGGAAACAAAATTTTTAACGATTTTATTGTCAAGAGAGAGTCTCCTTCATTTGGCAGTAATACGATGCAAGATATCCTAGAAAAAGTCAGACCAATAGTTAATGATGAGAATTTTCGCGGTTCTAGACTGGAAATAAAAAGTTTGGAAGAGTGGAGAAAAGAACCTAAGTTTAAACCACCTCCCCCACCTGCCCCAATGAAAAAGTTAAAGCCAACGTTAGAAAAGCTAAAACAGACAAAACCAGATTTATACAATTATAAAGGACTGACAGAGTCTGATTTGCAGGAATACGATAGATTTCATGATTACTTGGGATTTACGCAAAATTATTATCTAAGAGAATTAATTAGACTTACACTTAGGCCAACTTGGGAGGAAGCAAGGGAAAATGCGGAGACAAAAATGAGAGATGAATTTATTGATTCAATAAACACATGGATAACATCAATACAGAAAAACCAAACTAAAAAGGTAGAAACAAGACATGAAATATCCAGATACATAGTTGAACAAAATTTTCATGTTAAATTGTTGCAATTTTTTGAAATATTAAAGAAAGGGATTTTCGGCAACAAATACAAAAGTAAGGAAGAAGTTGGTGATTACCTGAAACTGATAGAGTTCATTTCAGACGATTATAATGAGATAAAAACTGAAATAGAAAAAGATTTAGCCCTGTTTAATAAACGTGAAATAGTTTTTCGTGTTAATTTTTACTATCCTAACCCCTTCGAAGTTTCAAATGAAATTCGATACGTGGATTTCATATTTTACGGATAATAAAATTAATTTATCGATAATTGTAATGGGAGATAGAAGAGCTCAAGATGCTGATAAAAAACTACGACAAGAAATGCAACGTATGGCTAATCAATCTGGAAGACAAATTATTATAGATCAAGATGAAAAAGAATCCAAAAGACAAATAAAACTTATACTGGACCAAGGGATAACTTGGGAACAAGGAAAAGAATTGGGATACTTTCACAAAACAGCAAAATTTATAAAATTAAATCAATTGGGTCAGGCCTACGCAGGACAATTAACATTAGATCAGCAAGGGGGGTCAGCGTCTTCACACGCTGGTCCAAGTCAAATTGCAAGACCTACACCACAAGCTGGTCCAAGTCAAAGGCAAAGAGCAGATTCGGATGACGACTATAGCGCATATCACACGCCTAGAGGTGAAATAACTCCCAGAGGTCAAGATTATCCAACTTCTAATACGAGCGCATTAGAAAACTACGCGTACTTGTTAGGTCTTCAAGCAAATATGAGAAATTATAGTGAGTTTGAATTACTTAACTACATGCATATTGATAGTACTCCTTATACTGGCTCAGAACATGATTTGGTGCTCCAATTTTTAAGAAACCAAGAACAATTAGCAAAAAATAAAGGTTTAATAATTTCTAATGCTAATACAGGAAAATATGACCAAGTTTCATTAAGAGGATATGCATTTTATAAAGATGCAATGGCGTCTAGGGCGACGTCAGCTCCAGTAATTCCACCACCAAGTACATCAACCCCTTATACAATAACTAATGCTGAAGGTGCTTTTGATTCCTTTCAAAAAAGGATTTTTGGAAAAACTAAAGAAACAGAAGATAGAGAAAATGATCTGAATGCTCGTAAAAATTATGAAGCTGAAATAAAGAAAAGATTAGATTCTTTAGAGAGTACAAATCAAACACTATTAAAAGACTCACGAATTATACGTGGTGCTACAAATTTGTATGAGATCACTACTTCTGACTTTAACAAATTGACAAAAAAACTACATGATAAGATTTCATTTGATACAGCTGTACTTATGGACAGTAGGTTGTATTTACATGGTTTAATTGAGAAAGGAACTAATGAAAAAATGAATAAAATTTTAAGAAATGTGATGAATTATTGTATAATACCACCAATTCCTCGCGGAAAAATTTTTGGAGACTTTGATTCCAAGACTCAAGACCTTTATCAAATTGCATACGATGCAACCAATTTTATTGATGCTACTTTAAAATACGCTGATAAATTAAACTATGTAAATTTAGGAAATATCAAGGAAACCATGAAAAACTGGAGAATATGGTATAACGACCAAGATGACGCAGACGACAAGAAATACAAAGGGTTTGATATTTCTGAGTACATCATCAGAACTGGAAATTTACCTACAACTTTAAATGTTGAAAGTGGGCAAGCAATTGAACCCGTACAGAGTTATGGGACAACTTACAGAATTAACTTTTATTATCCTAATCCCTGGGAAGCTTCAGGTACGATAAAGTATTTTGATGTGGTTCTTGCATAAATTTAAATTCTATTTTATATTATGTCAGAAAATACAGACCAATCATTTCTTTCAGGAATTACAGGAATATCTTCCATCCCAGGTCAAGCTTCAGGCTCAGGCGCGGGTCAAGGCCCAATACCATTGTCAGCTCAAGAAGCACAAGTTGCATTGGGAAACATTTTAGGTCCTACAAATGAGTTACTACGTGAAATGCTTAAAACCTTAGGAGGTACTTTACCAGTGCAAGTTAGACAACCTCCAACCGCAATAAGCCCAGCATTGCCTGTCCCAGTTGCTACTTTACCTCAATATCCATTAGACGTAAATATCCAATCGGGCCAAGTTGCTATATCAAATTTACCACCTCAACAAGCTATGCAAAATTTACCAGTAAATATGGTACCAGGAACAGGCCGAGAGGCACTTGATGTGAATATAATAGGTGGAGGAGGTGCTGGTGGTGGTGGTGGTGGTGGTGGCAATGACATGTTGATGAACAATTTAGCTATGTACATGAATCCATATGCAAATTTAACGGATGCTCAATTACTGGAAAGATTTAGGGAATTAGGACTGGAGCGATACGCATATTTAATTCAAACAGACCGTGGCCGAGCAATGAGAAAATTAGACGCTGCACAAGAAATGAATGAATACACCCAGAATATTCTTGATTACAATCGCGGAAAATCAATGTTTGCAGACGAGGGATTTCAGAGAAAGGCATTTGATGTGTTTGTAAAAACAGGAAAAACCAACCCTAAAGGTGTTCCATTGGAACAAACATACAGGTACCTACCTAAAAGTATTCCTGAAGCACATGTTAAATTTGACGGCAAATTGTACAATTTAATACAAGGCGGAACAAAGATGGCTATGAAAAATTTCAAACAAATCGAAGCCCTTGCATTAAAGGGTGGAGCGTTTGCTGATGAATTGACTGGGATGAGAGACATTCGCCAACACATTGACAAATTCGACGTACCCAAGAACATTATTTTCAAGTCAAGGAAAATTTAATTCTTTAATTCTTCTTTCTCAAGTTCCTTCTTGCAGAAACTGTAAAAGTGTCGTGCAAACTTGTTTTCTGCGTGTGCTAAATCACACCTTTCACGTTTGACTTTCTCGCATTTCTTGCGTTTGTAAGTTGTCTTACACTTGGATTTCTTTTGTTCATTTTTTTCCATACAATCTTATGGAAAAAAATTCAAAATTATCAATTGGACCATTAACAAAACCCGACCCTGTAATTGAGGACGGTGTACCCGAGCCGTTGCCAAATTTTAAGAGTCGTGCAAATTTCTTGATGGGAATACTAGCACCAACTGGTTCTGGTAAGAGTTTATTAATTGCAAATCTTGTGCGTAAATATTATTACAAAGTCTTTGATAAAATTTATTTTTGTAGTAGTAATGTAGATGAAGGGAAAGTTTATGACAAGTCTTATGAATCTATTAAATTCGATGATGAAAGAACTTTCGATACGATTAATAATGAAATAGCCGATTGGATTCGACAAGATATTACTACTGATGATGATTTCAAAAATAAGGATTTTCGCGCTCTATTAATAGTGGACGATTTGATAACAGAGGTAATGCAACAGAAAATGAAGAAAATTCAATTATTGTGGATTAAATCACGACACTTGAAATTATCCATTATTCTAGTAAGCCACAAGTACAATTATATTCCCAGATTATTACGAACAAATATGACCCATTTTATTACATTTCGTAGCAAGTCAAAAAAAGAACTGGAAAATATTTACGAAGACATTATAGACTTGGATGAACAAGACTGGGAGGATGTTTATAAT
>JAIYDG010000274.1 GCA_027487625.1 Bacteroidota bacterium | reverse complement strand
TACAAAATAACTATTTAAAATTTCTAAGTAATCTTTATAACAAGTCGTATCCCATCCTCGTGCATTCCATGTTTGTAAACAAATACTCCATTTGCCTGGATCACCTCCGAAAAACAATGGATTTTGTTCCATTGGATTACCAAAGAAATTTGGGAAAAATGGTTGGTTATTACATTTGTTACATTGCGTACTATCAGTTGAATTATAGCAATACCAGAACCATTGATTAGGTCCTTTATCTGACAAATCTACAAATGGTGTATACTCACCAAATCCGATTTTACGACGTGGTGTAAAGAAGTTGCTTACAGGAGGTGTACCTGGGGTATCAACAAAAATATAACGGGTAGTACTATCACGTAGTGAATCAGGGCGATTAGTATTAATAGCAAGTAATCTTACTGGCCAAAAACCTCTTCTTTTAAAAGTATAAGTAAAGCTTTGGTTGTATTTAGCTGTATCAATGTAGGTTTGAGTTGTAAACCTAACATTTGAACGAGAATAACCAGGTTCTAAAAAAGTTTCATCAGGTAAATCCCAATAGCTACGTCCGGCATTTGTACTTGTACTAACCAATTTTTGAGGGCTATTTAACCAAACAGTATCCATTCCAGAAGTAGGATTTGGAGTTGCCATACTTGGATATATACCTGCAATTGGAGGTAATACTTGCGAACCTGCAGGTGGTGGTGAAGAAATAACTTCAATTTCTCTAAAGTTCATATTTGAACTTTGAGTACCACCAACTGTCATATCAGTAAACCTAAACATCATGGTTGTAGCCGCAGTAAAGTTGATATCCCAATTACAAACAGCCAAATTTGTTTGAGTAAATGTATGGTGATTAACCCATGCACTTCCATTCCAAATTTGAAGAATACCACCAGTCATGAACCTGTTATTCTGCTCTCCATTATGGATTGTAATTTTATTAAAAGTTACAGCAGCCGGGAAGGTAAACTGAATAAAAATGGTAGCTCCAGGATTCGTTGCATTAGAAGTAATCCACATAGATTGAGTTCCACATGTACCCAAGGCCAAATCATTAAGAGTTGAACAAGCTCCCGTATTACAAGTACTTGCTGTAACAGTTGCTTGAGGTGCAATATTTGCTTGCGCACCTAATTTCAAGTTTGATAATGGCAATAAAGCCAATGCCAAAACAAACCTAATGATTCTCAAATTTAACTTCTGAAAAAGTAAATCTTGTTTCATATATTATTAAATAAAAATTAAATATAGAATTAATAAAGTACTAAAAAATAAAATAATTCTTAAAACATTATTAAACAGCGAAACTTAAAGAAAGAAAAAAATCACACAATTCTAATTTTCAAAGAATTATGTGATTTTATAGTTAATTTATTTGCAATTTTTGCAAATAAATCTGAGAGTCCATTCTAAGTTTTAGAATATAAATACCTTTAGAATATGCACTCAAGTCAATTGATTCTTCCGTTAAATTTTTGCCACTAAAAAACTTGTGGGCTATTTCTTTTCCATGGATATCGTAAACTGAAATATCTAAATCTGATTCCAAAACCTGATTCAATTTAAAATTGAAAATTCCAGTACTTGGATTTGGATAAATTTTCATCAAACTACTCATATCATTTAATTCAGACAAACTGGTTATACAAGGGTCTGGCGAAACTCTAACATATCTAGTATAAGATTTACTTGGATTACCAGACAAGTCTTGAGCTCTGTAAGATATTGAAAACAAACCAGGGTTAATACATGAATAATATCCAGGTTTTCCATTAATTTCTGGAAGTGTACTAGTAGTCCAAAACAATCTAGCAGCGCGTATTTCTGCATCTGAATTAAAATCATCAAGAATCTCAACTCCCGGATCTTTAAACTCACACCATCTATTAACGTTTACGGTTTCACCACCCAAAATCTTAATTACAGGAGCTTGGACATCACTGATAATTATTTCTCTACTTGTAGAATCTTTATTACCTGATGGGTCCGTTACTATATACCATCTAATTATAGTGCCAATTGAATTTACAGGAATTACTGCAGGTCTTAATGTTACAGCCAATGTATTCTTAGGCCATACATTATCATTTACTGTAAATCCAGGATCTACAAAAGGTGCGTACACTTCCCATTTCAATGGGTTATTACCATTTAATTGAATTACTGGTGCAATATTGTCTGTTACTCTAATTTCAACCATAACCTGATTGGCAATATTTCCTGATAGGTCAGTAACATTATAAGGTATAAAATAACTTCCAACATTATTTACATCAACTGTTCCCAACCAATTTGGGATTAAGTCTTTCCAGTAATTATCCTTTACACTTACAACTTTTTCCATATCAATTGCAGTTTTTACCTGATGTATAAAGTAGTTTCTTCCTCCGGAATAATTTGGGTTAATAACTGGTCTTGTAGTGTCTCCAACTGTAATCAATCTGTTTACTGATGCCGTTAAACCAAATGCATCAACAATTGTATAATTTAAATTGTAAGAACCCAATTTTGAAGTATCAACAGAACCAGAAATTATTATACTATTATTAGGAATAGTATTATTTTGATTGTCTTTTGCAACTGCACCAAATTCATTATATCTATTATAAACTTCAACATATTGCTGACTTGGTCCAGTCAAAGTAATTGTTGGGCCAGTTTGGTTAAGTATTACAAATACTGTTCTGTAAATGGTATCACTTACATTACCATAGTAATCTTTAACAATATACTTCAAATAATTTGGTCCAACTACTGATGTGTTAACATTTCCTATTCTTTGGTATCTTGAACTAATATTTCCTTCAATATTATCGGTTGCTGTAATTCCTGGATCCACAAATGGTTTGTTGATTTCAGTACTCATTATAGCATTTCCAATTATAGAAATTGTTGGACGAACTAAATCAGATGGAAAATTCACAACAAAATCTTTGAATACACCTAAGAATGTAACACTTGGATTTAATGTTGTTGGTGAATATGTTACTCCCACCCTCATTCTAGTTGAACC
>JAIYDG010000001.1 GCA_027487625.1 Bacteroidota bacterium | reverse complement strand
CCTGATAGTTTTTCAGGTTGAGGAGGGTTTACTTGAAGTTTATCTATAACACCTTTAGGTAGTAAGTCTGCCAGAGTTGATTGGGATAATGTTTTTTGTTCAACAGTTAGATTATTATTTACTGGTATTTCTTTAAGTAATTTAGAAAATTGTGCTCTGAAATGTTGTTCTGAATTATTAACTCCATAGTCACATATTTGAGCAGCTAATGAATAGTTTTTTGTATGTATGCACAAATCAGCCAAATGCCTTAACCCTGTTTCAGCATTTGCCCTCATACCTTTATTTGAGAATTTTATATTGCGTATTTCATGAAAGAACTTTTCGCCATACTTACGAATTACTTCTTGTGACAATTTGAGGTTTACCGATAAATCATTAGAATCTTCTAATTCTTTTTTCAGTTGACTTCGTTTTCTCGTAATGAATAATCCTAAAATCTCTAAGTATTCTTCTTTGGGTGTTTGTTGAATGTTTTCACTTGTTAAAAATTGCGATAAAAGTTCAACGGACTTATTGATTTTACCCTCTTCAACGGCTACTAAAGAATATATTTTTATAAATGATGGAGAATTACCAAAATCTCTTTCATAATTTTGAAGTTCTCTGTATGCCAAATCGGAACTTCCTAAATTCAATCGGAAGTAGTTTACTAATTCAATAAGTGCTTTTACTTTGATAGTAGGGTTAGCAGTTTCTCGATTGATAATATGTCTAAACCCGTCTTTGATTTCATCTAAAGATTTACTCAATTCTTTATTCTCTTTTGCCGCTGCAAGCAGGGCTTCATCTGTATCATATAGATTTTTCTTGTTTACTTGCCTTATTTTTTGATTTACTTTCCCCTTGTAACCAGAATCTACCCTATCTTGAAAAGTTGCTTTCATTCCTCTCAGAATATCTTTATCCCATATTTTGAAAAGCTTATCATCAATCTCTTCGATAACTCGAAGTTTTTTTAACTCAGAAATAGCAGTTGTAAAACGGTCTTCATTATCTTCTGCCCAAATAACAGCATATTTAACCTTGTCATAAGGTGCTATTAAGTCGTCTTCGTATTCCAATTGCCCCATAACGACAAAAATATCTTTCGCATCTGGGGTAAAGTAATCGTAATAACGACCATAAAAAAAATCATTCAAGGCAGAAGATTTGGCGTTTTGAAAGTGAGATATAACTTTTTGTAAATCTCCAACTTGTTGTTGAATAACGGCAAACTGCCAAATACGCAAAGGCTTCCCCTGAGTTATTTGACGTAAAACTTCCTTATGAGGTATGAGTTCCTGTTTTAATTTTTCTTTATCTATCCCTGGTGAGTTCCATGAAGATACCTTTGACAGGAATAAAACAGTGTCTTCATTGTTCAATTCATTAAAAATAATATCGTCTGTTCCTATTCTTATTGTAGCTCTTGTTGTAATTATAACTTTATGATTTTGTGGCTTTAACTTTTTTATGAAGTCATTAATTTTATGCTGATCATCTTTTTCAAAAGTCTCAAAATCATCAATAATAATTAGGATTCGCCCGTGTGTATAGTTAATTATTCGTTCTTCATCAAAGTTTGCTTTAT
Organism: Bacteroidota bacterium; assembly: GCA_027487625.1. Taxonomy (GTDB): domain Bacteria; phylum Bacteroidota; class Bacteroidia; order UKL13-3; family UKL13-3; genus CAISCU01. The sequence continues at coordinate 1,168 of JAIYDG010000001.1, read as the reverse complement.
CAGATTCCGTAAGAACCTGATTAATACCAACAATTAGCTCCTCATAAGTTGTAACCCTTTCAGATTTGTCAATAGTCTGATTTTGATCTTGATAGATGTCGTAAAACCTGTCCTTATTTGAAAGAAAAATGATACAATTAAAAACTTTTTCAGGCTGTTCCGCCAACTCCAACATAATATTCTGTATAGTAGCAGTTTTGCCTACTCCTCCATGTCCCCACATATTAGCACATACTGAATTGCCAGAAGTTGCTCCCGATAAGAAATCAACAATTTTTTTTCGATTTTCACCAATATTTATGTAGGTGTGCTCACTGTAGTTAGGTGTAAATTTATTTAAGATAGTCTTGTTTTTACTCACAACAATACGCTTGCTAATATTGGTATAATCTTGATATAACTTTGCAAGTTCATCCCAATCTAAAGCAATTTGGCCTGTTTTAATCAAGCGATTATATTTAGCACTCCCTGATGACTTTTGGACAACTGATTGCAATATATAAAACTCATCCTCATCGGTTGTATGGATAAATGGAGTAAGGTCAAAGTATTTTGGAGTGATTTGACCTTCAATAAGAATCAAAGCATAGGTATGTCCTAATTCAAATGTGAATTGTTTTTCGGGACAAGTCCAAATTTCGGACTCCCCTGTTGGTAAAAATCTTTTACCAATAAAAAGCCCTTCTCTCTTTTTTAAAACTAAAATAAAATCAATACCCTCTTTAAAGAATAAAGTTCGTGACTTTTCAATGTTGTCTGCAATAGTTTTAATTTCTTGTAGGTAATTGGATATTCCATCTTCGTATGTAAAAGCATGACCATCGCTATCAATCCTAAGGGTATTGTATTGCTCCAGTTGCTTTACCAATGTTGAAAACTCTTCTTCTGTATCCAGTTCTTTGATTAATCCGATTACTCTACCTAACATCAACTGCTCCAACTTTTCTAAGGATGTTTTCTTTTTGATGTTGGAAAGTTTAGAGAAGTTTTTATTCCACAAGTAACCCAAAATGAGATAGAAAAAATACTCAACCTTAGCTTTATGGTGCATTTTGACTTCTTGAGGAGGACCTCCTAAAATTTCCAGTTCTTGGATTTTTTTATCAATTTTTTTCTGAATGAAGTTCATTTACTTATGTAAGTTTAATTTTTTTAATTCAATTTCTTT
>JAIYDG010000408.1 GCA_027487625.1 Bacteroidota bacterium | reverse complement strand
TATCATCATCGTTTTTTTTTTTTTTTTTTCAAGATGTTTTTTAATCTTAAATATTGAACCAACATAATCGTTTTTGCATCTTTAATTTCTCCATTTTCAATCATGTCAAGTGATTGCTCAAAAGGAATTTCCAAAACTTCTATATTTTCATCTTCACCTTCTGCGCCGCCACCATCGCTTATTTTCATGCTTTTTGAATATTCACCAATATAAAAGTAAAGTTTTTCGGTTACAGAGCCCGGCGACATATAGGCTTCATATACCTTTTTTACATCCTGTATTTTATAACCTGTTTCTTCTTCAGTTTCTCTTCTAATACAATCATCAGGTTGGTCTTCATCAAGTAAACCGGCACATGCTTCTATCATCATGCCACTTTCATTTCCATTTACAAATGTTGGCATCCTGAACTGACTAGTTAAGATAATGGTTTTTGATTCTAGGTTATATAGTAAAATCACAGCTCTATTTCCACGATCATAAGATTCTCTTTCCTGTATATGCTTCAGGCCGTCTTTGCTGGTATATTCAAATTTTATTTTGTGTAATACATACCAATTATCAGATAGAATTTTGTCTTCAAGGATTTGAATATTTTTAATCATTCTTTTTTAGTTTTTTCTTTAATTTTAGTACAAGCTTGAATTCCGTTTTTGCAGTTTTTGCTTAATGCATTGTAATGTTGATTGATATTAGAACTTCTGGCTTTATAACATTTAGATTCAATACTTTTCTCCATTTCATAAAGTTTTCTTTCAATTTCGGTATTATGTTTCAACTTTTTACAATACTGATTTAAGAATTGAACATGATTATAAACAGTACTTAAATCGGTTAAATACTGATTTAATTCTGTTCTAAAATTATCTTTATTCTTAAAATCGGATTCTAAAACCTGTTCCTTGTTTACACCATATTTTACAAGTTTAGCAAAGTTTGATTCCATAGCTTTGTGTGCCGAATGTAAACGGGTGAATAATGATTTTATTTTTTTTGCTTCTTTGATGTAATTATTCAAAATAAAAACCTTGTCTTTTCCAAACAAGAGAGAGTCTGATTGTTTTTTGTAATGAATGATACTGTCTTTATTACTCCTTACATAAAAATCTAAATCATCTTCAAAGTTCAACCTCAAATTATTGATGTATTTTATACCTTGAATATTGGTTGAATTTACATATCCATAATATGCAAAATGATGATTGTATTGCTCATATAAACTATCTAAATATGCAAATTGATTAAACAATAACTCATTAATTATTTTTAGTGAATCAGTATAATTTGATATTTTTATTTCTGAATCTAAAGAATCTCTTTTAATAACTTGATTTGTTCTATTGGTATTAAAAACCTTTTTGGATTTAATGAAATCTTTATAACGGGTTCTGTTCTTTTTATTGACTAATTTCAAATCAAGTTTTACCTTAATTACAGTTTTAGGCATCGATTCCATTTTCTTCTCAATTCGCCTCGCAGATGCAATTAAATCCTTATTCTGGAAACCAAGGATTTCATGTTTTCTTCTGTTATTGTATTTTAATTCGTCCTTTTGAAGACCAAGTTGATAAATACTACTATCGAAATGAATTTTAGCTGATTTCAGATTTGCATAAATAATCTCTTTTGTTTTTTGCTTTGGTAATTCAGTTTTATCGGGACTACTTAATTTTTCCAATAATTCCAATGCGGTTATTAATTCACCTGATGCTAGCGTATATGGATTACGGTTGTTAAAATTGTAAATTGATTTTCCATTCTCTATTAATTTTTCAGATTCAGGTTTGCTGATAAAGGCTAGTCTTTCTTCATTGGCATTGGGGTTATCAATTAATTTTTCTGAAGCAGTTTTCTTCCTCAAAAAAAAACTGCTGTCTGTTTCAAAATCTTTTAAACTTAACTGTGGTGAAGCAAATTGCCACAATGGATTCGCCGGAAAATGATCATAATTAAATGAATTGGCATCTTTATAATAATAGTCTAAAACTGGTCTGAACTTAAATCTGGGTTTGATTTTAAATCGATCGTATTTGCCACCTGATAAGAAATAAATAAAGGCTCCCCAAACGGTTCTTTTGTGATTAATAACATATCCGGCATCCCAAGTATTATCAATATACTTCCATTCATTGTTGATGTAAACTGCATTCCAGATATGTTCATCCATATAGAAACGGTCATTTAAGTCGGTAAGTAGCCCTTTAGTATATCCAGGAACTTCAGTAGATGTTATTCCTGCATGTTTGCACAATTCGTTAAATAAGTCTGTATAACCTGTGCAAATAGCTTTCCTTTTTTTTAGAATTGTTTCTACTGGAATCCTGCTGAAATCGTATTTACCACTTTTTTTTACATCATATTTAATGTGATGAGTAATCCAACAATGAATGGCTTCAACTTTATCTGCATCATCATTTAAATGGCTAGTTAATTTCAAAGCCAGTTTTTCAGGGTTTCTTGATGCAAAATACGAAACCTTTGTTTTGCATTTATTTTGTGCAAATATTGAAATAGAAAAAATTAATAAAAATGAAATCAATACCAGATGTTTTGGTATTTGCTTTTTTTTAGGAGTAGATTGTTTCATAGATACAGATTCCATTTGTCTTCAAAATAATTCAATTTTGTTTAAAACAATGTGTTTTTTTGATTTAATTTTCCAAATACCTTCTCATTTTTAAACAAGATGGATTAGGTACTTCAATCTCATTTTTTGTTTGACTTAATATTCCTGTTTTAATATCTCTTTTAAAAACAACTATGTTGTTGGAGATTTGATTTGCAACCAATAAGAACTTTCCACTTGGGTCTAAAGTAAAGTTTCTTGGATGTTCTCCTCCTGTTTTTTGGTGTTTAATAAGCTTAATTTTTCCATTTTTAGAAATTGAAAAAACTGAAATAGTATTTTCATCTATCCATCTATTCGATGCATAAAGATAAAGGCCATCAGAAGAAATATGAATATCGGCAGAACCATAAGTATCTTGTGTTTTAGAATAGGATTTTACATGTTGAATTTCTGAAAGTTTGCCATTAAAATAAGAGTAAACACAAACTGTTCCACTGAGCTCTTCAATACAATAAGCAAATTTCCCAGTTGGATGAAATGTAAAATGCCTTGGTCCACTTCCTGGTTTGGTTTTTACTTCAAGAGATTTGTTTTCGATAAATTGTTTTGTTGATTCTGGATGTAATTCAAATACCCTAATTTTATCAGCTCCTAAATCAGGTAGGTATACAAACTTAAAATCAGGCGAGAAATTGGCTGAATGAATATGTGAACTTTCTTGTCGAGACTTATTGATACTACTATCTTTAAACTGAAAGATATATTTAGAATCATTTAAACTTCCATCTTCATTCATTTCAAATAATGATACAGAACCACCAGTATAATTGGCATTCACTAAATATTTTCCTGAATGATGAATGTCTATATAAACCGGATTTGCTCCACCACTTGCTTTTACATTTATTGGGTAAATCTGACCGCTTAAGCTATCTATTTTGAAGGAACTAATACTTCCTTCATATGGTGTTTTGGTTTCTGTACAGGCATATAAATATTCCCCATTTGGAGATATGTTTAGATAAGAAGGATTTGTAATGTTTGAGCCTTGTCCTAATTTTTTTAATGAACCATTTATTTCATCGAACTCATAAATATATATTCCACTTGCTGGTATTTCATTAGTATAGGTTCCTACAAATAGTAAAGTTTTAGTTGGTGATTGAGCATTCAACATAGGAGTGAGGCTGATAAAAAACAAAAGCCAGTATATTCTTTTAATCATTTTTTTCAACCAATATAAATCTTTCTTGGTTTTATTGATTGTAGAAGTCTATTCAACTATAAAAAAAGTGATTTAATCTAAGTCAAATAGTTGATGTTAATCCTTCAAGTTGCTGATTTTTACAAGTATTTCTTTTTTACTTAGTGTTAAAAATACACCATGTAATTTGGCTTTTATCTTGTTATTAATAATCTGTAAATGTGTAATTTGTGGATGTTTTTGTTCTTTTTATAAATAGTATATATAATTAGCGAAAATTCGCTTGTTTAATAAATTTCGCTGAATTAGGTTTGAATCACTATAACAGATAGGATGAACCAATAAATTACCAAGATTTGAAAAAACATCATTTTGGATTTTATCAAAAAGTAAAATTTAAATCTGATGTTTTATCTAAAGTGGAAACAAAAATTGAAAAACTAAAATCATTCAAACCTATATAAGTTCATAAGCCTAAATCCGATTTAGGTTTTTATATCACAAGCACATGACATCCCATACAAATTCTTACGAAAGCCAAAACCTTATTCGTTTTACAAAAGAAATTTCAGATAACTATAAAGAAATTCTTAGTGAGGAAGCAATTCAGTTTATTGTTCATTTACATCGAACTTTTAATGAAAAAAGAAAAGCTTTACTCAGTGATAGAATCATTCGTCAAGCTGAAATTGATAAGGGAATTTTCCCTAATTTTTTAATGGAAACAAAATCCATTAGAAATGCAGATTGGCAGGTTGCTCTAATACCAGCAGACTTACAAGATAGGCGTGTTGAGATAACTGGACCTGTTGACAGACGCATGGTGATTAATGCCTTAAACTCTGGTGCGAAGGTATTCATGGCTGATTTCGAAGATGCCAATTCTCCTACTTGGGATAATAACCTGTCAGGTCAAATAAACTTAAGAGATGCCATACGAAGACAAATTGATTTTGTAGCGGAGAATGGTAAGTCTTATACTTTAAATGAAAATCCTGCTGTTCTAAAAGTTAGACCAAGAGGCTGGCACTTATTAGAAAAACACATGCTTGTTGATGGGGAACAAGTATCTGGTTCATTGTTTGATTTTGGATTGTTTTTCTTTCATAATGCTAAAGAATTATTAAGCCGTGGTTCAGGTCCTTATTTTTATCTACCTAAACTTGAAAGTCATTTAGAAGCACGTTTATGGAATGATGTATTTGTTGAAGCTCAGCAAACACTGGGTATTCCAAATGGAAGTATTAAATCTACAGTATTAATTGAAACCATTCTAGCTGCTTTCGAAATGGATGAAATTATTTATGAACTCAAAGACCATATGGCTGGATTAAATGCAGGTAGATGGGATTATATATTTTCAATTATTAAAAAATTTAAAAATCATTCAGATTGCATTCTTCCAGATCGTTCTTTAGTAACCATGAGTTCTTCTTTTATGAGGGCTTATGCAAAATTATTAGTAAAAACATGTCATAAACGTGGTGCACATGCCATGGGAGGAATGTCGGCTTTTATACCAAGCAGAAAAGATGAAGTTGTAAATAAAATAGCCTTCGAAAAAGTTCAGGCAGACAAAGAACTTGAAGCTTCTACAGGCTTCGATGGAACATGGGTTGCGCATCCTGATTTAGTTCCAATTGCTATAACTGCATTTAATCACGCATTAGGATTAAACCCTCATCAAAAACACCGTTTATGTGAAGATTATCAAATTGAAGCCAAGGACTTACTTGCTTTCCAATCCCCAAATCCAATCATTACAGAAGCAGGTATCAGGATGAATATCAATGTGGCTATTTTGTATATCAATTCATGGTTGGAGGGAGTAGGGGCAGCTGCTATTCATAACCTCATGGAAGATGCGGCAACAGCAGAAATATCAAGAGCTCAGGTTTGGCAATGGTTAAAACATGGAGCTAAAACAACAGATGGTGAATTGATAACTTTAAGTCGATATCAGAATATTCTCGAAGAAGAAATTGAAGTTTTGAAAGCAGAATTAGGAAGTGCTTTTGAAAAAGACAATTGTCAGAAAGCCATTTCAATGTTTGATTCCTTTATCAAAAATTCTGAGTTTGATGAGTTCTTAACATTAAATGCCTATTCACAAATAAACTAAATCATTCTAACATATAAATCAAATTAAAGTAATAGAAAATCTATCGCTAACGGACACCTATTTCCCAGAGTTTTAAACTATAAAATAAATTAACATGTCATCTCAACAAGAAAAAATCAAAGCCCTCAGTGCTGATTGGGCT
>JAIYDG010000270.1 GCA_027487625.1 Bacteroidota bacterium | reverse complement strand
GAAAACCCTTTGATGGTAATATCAAAGCCCATTATGCAAATCATTTGTTCCATCTCGGTTTATTTTGTTTCAATCATACGAACAAGGGTATTATGAAATAGAAAACGAGATGATTTATTCTTCAATACTTGAAAAAACAGTATGAATTATGAGTGAAATCTCAAAGACCGAAGGAAAAGTACAATGGCCTTTGTGTTGATTGGAACACCAACCTTGACACAACATATTCACACCTCTCTTTTGTCTGATGGATGATGTTTGTGTCCACGTTGTCTCTCTTTACTTTCTTATGCGTCCCTTTTATTTGTACTTGCTTTTGTATCCTTTCTTTTGATTCTGATGTTGTATGTTGATTTAATGAATATTTTGAATATAGGGACTTTGTATATGACATGAGTTATTTTCTTAGTTGTCGATGCATTTGTTATGGTAACGTATTTTGAATCAATGGGTGTTTGACCAGTATCACTTGTGCAAATATCTCTTTTTACTACCAATGAGGTTGAAACACTTATCAATACTTTGGAGTTGTATGTACAAGCGAACATAGATTCTGATGAACGGGTTACTGGACTTCAAAAAAAGATACATAAAAAAAGTTTTGATTGATCATTTGTGTCAAAGGATCGTACACGCCAAATCTATAATCTAATTTTTGATATTTGTTGGTTTTGTTTTTAATGATATTAAAAAAACGACTCTTATATAAATATTTATTTGTTGCTGTTTATTTCGAGTTATATTGATCAATATATACACGAATACTTTGAAAGTCTGTGAGAAGTGATCCATACATTTGCTTCAAGGATGGCTCTTTCTTGTATGACAATGGATCAATCACAACACTTGTGACGGAAATATATTCAAATGATGTGAGTTTAAAAGCCAAGATTATTTATAAACAATGGTGAGATACTCTTATATCAACAAAAATATTTCGATTGATGAATGTATTTGAACAAAAGTGTATTATTGACTTAGCACTTGAAAAAAAAAAACAAGACAAGGAAAAGGGAGAATAGAAGTAGCAGACTCTAAAAATTTTCGATGAAAAAACGCGAGAAAACCTATGATTTTGGTGACATTCTTGAGTATACTGTATTAAGAAGGCAAGCTTGAATGTGTGAATAATGGGACAATATTATAGATGAATGTATCAAAGTGAGTCTAATGCACACAGTATGTTATAGATACACAGATCAATATGCAGACAATGTAAATATGTTTACATAATACAATTATACACAAGCATAGACAAGATATGAGTCATTATATTTATTTTCCGCATTTAGACAGTATCCGGTGAAGGCATTTCATCCTTTCCATTTCCCATGCTTTCCCCGTGTCCATGTTCTTGTCTCTGACTCGCCTGAATGACGAAAATATGAATTTTTTTTAGTTTTTTTTCTATAATTCAAGTTATGTTGTTTGTTGTTTATGCTTTTTCTAATGATATTAATTAATAATTAATCTACAAGTCTATTGTTGTTGCTGTTTTATTGATAGAATTGCAATATTGAACAATGATATACATGTTTGCAATCTAATTTTTCATTGAATACTTGGTTTAAAGTGTTCATCTAATGATAATAGTTACTGCGTATCATTGAAAACAACTATTTAAAAGAAAACAGCAAAGTTTAATATATATTAGTAAATTAAGTTAATTGTAATAACATAACATATGATAACAAGACTACTGCAACCATATTACAATTGAGTATTTGTTTGATTCTTTGATCAGATTTGATATAATAACAAAAATAAATAAAAGAAAACACTCTAATCTTAGTTGTGGATTGTATAAATGGTTTACTATATTTAGGAAAACTATATGTGTTTTGTTTTTTTTAGTGAGGGGGGTTTTTCCTTTGATTTTTTCCAAAGTTCCTTGTCTTTCCTTATTTGTATATATGTAAAAGGAAATATGGGTTGATATATTGCATTGTGACATTAATTATTCATTTTCTATTGTTTCAATATGATTATCTTCTTTCCATTCCATATGTCATTTCTTCCTTTTGCTTCCCTTATGTTTTTTTTATGTCTTCAATTCCATATGATAAATATTTATTATGCAACATTATAATGTTTAATATCTTTGAATAATGTATGATTTGTGTTAAAAATTGCTTTACTAATTGGATTCTTAATTTCTATGTTAGATACAGCAAGATACTATCGGATTCTGATATCAAAAAAATTCGACTGAATTTTTTGGTATCGATACCACAGAATCCGAATGTTTATGTTTTAATTTATTTTCTCAATATTTAGTTTATTTCTTCAATATCAGTAATAATCCTGTTATTCTGATTGAATTATGTCAAAATTTATCGTGCTATTTGAATACTTTATTTTGAATATCATACATTCTTGAATATGAATAAATAGATCTTTAAAAGTATTTACTTCCAGGTTTTGAGATCCCAAAAAACTAATTTTTTATTTAAGTTGTACTGTAGTGAATTAAAAAAAATGGACAAAAGATCCAAAGGTAAGCTCTTCTTTTGCTTTTTTTTTTTGCGTTTGGTGATTACTAACACTTTCTCTCCACTTTCTCTCCACTTTCTCTCCACTTTCTCTCCACTTTCTCTTTACTTTCTCTCCACTTTCTCTCTAATTTCTCTCCACTTTCTCTTCGCTTTCTCTCCACTTTCTCTCCACTTTCTCTCCACTTTCTCTCCACTTTCTCTTCGCTTTCTCTCCACTTTCTCTTCACTTTCTCTTCACTTTCTCTTCGCCTTTTCATCAACTTCTCTTTTACTTTCTTTTAATTTCCTTTACTTTCCGTTACTTTCTATTATACTCTATTACACTCTATTACACTCTATTACAACCTATTACATTCTATTACACTCTATTACACTCTATTACACTCTATTACAACCTATTACATTCTATTACAACCTATTACAACCTATTACAACCTATTACATTCTATTACATTCTATTAAATTCTATTACAATCTATTACAACCTATTACAATCTATTACAACCTATTACAATCTAATACACTCTATTGTAATTTAGCATTTTCTCTTCATATTATCTCTTTGCATACAAAGTATTAGTTTTTTAGTATCTATTTACTTTCAAATTTTCTAAAGTTACAGAATTATGACTAATGTAGATCTTTTTTTATTGATTTTTTTTCAATGATTTTCATTCTTGATCTGATTTAATGATATTTCCACTTTTCATATATTTTTAAAAGGTTTATTGATAATTTATTGCAATTTATGTTTCTTTTTTACTTAATATGCTTTTTTTGCATCCATAGGACGCAGATCTACAATTTTTATGGACTTTGTGGATCAGATTTGCAGGAAAATCAAGGCCTTGACTTTCAATGGAGCTGTTTACAGTGCTCTCAAGGACCTGGAGCAGACTGAAGATCCATTGAAGCATGCCTTCATGGATTATTGTGTCAGGAACAAGGTTCGTTTTGAGACCCCCCTCGATGTAGATCATTTTTGTTCATTCATATACAAATCTGCATCACATGAGCAAGATGAGAGGGGGGGACTCGCGATTTTTGGGTATTTTTTTCCTTTGAAATTAAATACTTCTCATGAATTTTTTTCCATGAGTATTGCGGATCAAGGTAAGATCTGTAAGGCATTATTCACAGCATGTGAATTTTACCAGTACAGATTTAACCCTGATTTCATTTTACCCATGAGATTGATTGATGTTGAAAACATCATCAAAACCATTCCTTTGGATTGTACAACTCGGGACATGGAGGGATCTGTTTACTTATTCTGCTTCTACACTGGAATTCCGATGGACTTTGCTTTACGCTGTTTACTCACTGGCTTGACTGTAGAGCCATTTTTGAGTGCGAAGGAGGATCTTGGTCGTCAAGGTAAGATTTTCTTATGATTTTTCTTTATGATTTTTCTTCATTTTTCAGTCTTTGAAAATTCCACGGATTTTTTGTACAAAATGCATCTTTTTTTTCAAAGACTTTTAGGTGATATATCAAATTTACTATTTTTCAAGATATTTCAAAAAATACTTAAACTTTTTCATGTGTCGTTACTAGGAACAATTGAGAGTATTTCTGGTTCCAAAAGTCATGTTCAAGTTAGCATTACATTACCAAGGGATGCGATGCCATTTAATCGGACTCGGATGGTTAAGCTTGATGGAGTAGTCGGTCATGAATCAAGTGATGATTTTGTTTACTTTTTGGATCAGATGATTCATGAAAAATTCAACATTTCCTTGCGTAATTGGAATCGATTCAAGGGGAGCCATTCCCTTGATTCATCAGCCAAGATCTGGGCTTTTGGATCTGTGAATCTAAAGACTTTGTTTCAAGAGAGGTGCATATCAGCTGGATATGCATCAAACAAGTTTACTATGGATAGTTTACACGCAGCTCATGGATCTGAAAATCCAATCTCTTTCTTGCCTCGAGCGAATGGG
>JAIYDG010000231.1 GCA_027487625.1 Bacteroidota bacterium | reverse complement strand
CTTTATTTATGTAAATGGCAAAATAAAATACCAATATAAATTTGATAATAAAAGGGAATTATATTTTCAATTAGAATTTATTCATGATTCAATAAATGGCCTTAAAAAAACTCAATTAATTCAAAAGAAACCATTAACAGAAATATATGGCCAATTATTTGAAGTTACGGAATTTCATAAACCTAATATGCCCAAAATTATGTATTTGTATAACGATTTGAAAACAGATTTTGAATTAGAATTGGTTTCGTATATAACTTATGATACACTTGATAGGATTATTAGCACAATAGATAGCACAATAGAGAATGGGATACTAGTTCCTTATCAATCCAACAAAATAGTTTATCTAGGCAATACAAATAAAATCGATTCTATGTATTATAAAGATGTTTTGTTTAACGTTTCATTTGATACCAAGTTTACATATAATCAAGATGGAAAGTTAAAATCCATGACCGATTATACCAAAGAAAATGGTAAAGATTACAGAATATATTACCGCACTGAATTCACAAGAGGGACAACAGGTTTAAGCAAAACTATCGATGATCAGTTTAAAATGAAAATGTATCCAAATCCTACTAGTGATAAAATATTTATTGATAGTAAAGAAAACATTAATGAGATAAAAATTTACGATACAAAAGGAAAACTATTATTGAGTAAAGAAGAAAATGCTATAGAAGAAATTGATTTGAGTAAATTACCTTCAGATGTTTATATCATCAAGGCAAAATCAAAAAAGGGTTACGCTCATTCAAGAATTGTAAAAACCAATTAATATTAAATGCATTGCAGATTCAGTTCTGCAATGCTTCTTTTTCAAAGAATCTATTCAAGAAAAAAATTCGATAAAAACTTTAACTTCAATTCTGAAAATCCCTGAGCTATCCTAATAATTATTCTGTATACAACTTATTTAGAAAAAAAACCGACTTCATGAAAAGTCTATATCATGAAGAAATTATTTTTACTCCTTTTTACATGTCCTTTATTTTCAAATGCTCAGTTCTTAACCAATTTTATTGAGCCCTATAAAACTCCACAATCACAATTTTATTTGGATACTAGCATCTATCCTTCTACAAATTTTTCTGCATTCGATTACTCAACAAATAATTCTGGTGATTTGATATTAAGATCCCAATACAATTTCATCACATCAAATTCAAAATTGCTTAGCAGACAATATACTTTTACCAATCCTGGTGAATTCGATTATTACGAAACCAATTATGAATTCAAAAATGGACTTCCTTCTCAAATGCGTTATTTCAGACGCCAGAAAGACCAAACACTTTTAGAACCCGACGGTATAGATTCATTCGCTTATGATGGAAAACTCATTAAATACAAATATTATCTTTCAGGAAATCAGAACCCAAATACCCAAAAAGAATACGTGTATGATTCTGTTTTTGGAATCAAAGCTACATTTATGAGAAATTTGCCTGGCCTTATTGAATACAGTGCTATGTTTGATGCCAAAGCCTTTCACAAAGCCTATTTACCAGCTATTGTTAGCACTTACGGTGATTCTGAATTCGAAAGAAAATTATATAGAACTTCATATTATACATACGATTCACTCGACCGTGTTATTGCTGCTACTGATTCTGTTTACCTATTTAATAGTTTGCGTCTCGATGGATATAGAAGAATTGTTTACAAAGGAAATTCTTTGAAAATTGATTCAATCATAGAAAATAACATTTTATATAATGAAGAGAGATTGTATTTGCTGGAATATGATTCGCAGGAAAAATTAAGTCAGTTCAGTAGATACGAGCGTAAAATCAATGATGAATTCAAACTCAAACAAAGAATTGTTTACACTAAAAATCCACTAGGAATAAGAGATTTAAACAAAAAAGAACTCATATTTAGTTTGTATCCCAATCCTTCATCCGATTTTGTTTATTTTCAAGCAAACCAAAAAATCAAACAAATTAGTTTGTACGATTTACAAGCAAACAAGCTTTTGGAACAAAATGCAACTGATATAAAAATGCTGGATATAAGCAGTTTAAGTCATGGTGTTTACTTGATTTGCTTTGAATTTGAAGGCAAAAAATATTTTGAACGTTTTATCAAATCAAAATAAACTCTCTGATTTTTCCTTTGGCGATGCCTGCAAAAAAGTGCAAATTTGCGCTTTCATTTTCAAGACATGAGCCAATCACAAGCTATCGGACCTGCAGCATCATTAGAACAAGCACAACAATTAGGTTTAAGACCTGAAGAATTCGACAAAATCACGGAAATTTTGGGAAGAACGCCAACATTTACTGAAATGAGTATTTATTCGGTAATGTGGAGTGAACATTGTTCTTATAAAAACTCCATTGTTTGGTTAAAAACCCTTCCGAAAGAAGGTGAAAAAATGTTGGCCAAAGCTGGTGAAGAAAACGCAGGTTTGATTGATATTGGTGATGGTTTGGCTTGTTGTTTCAAAATTGAATCACATAACCACCCTTCTGCAATTGAGCCTTACCAAGGCGCTGCAACAGGTGTTGGTGGTATCAACCGCGATATCTTCTCAATGGGAGCTCGGCCGATTGCCCAGTTAAATTCGCTTCGTTTTGGAAATATCGAAAACGAACGCACCAAATGGTTGGTAAGAGGCGTGGTAAAAGGAATTGGTAATTATGGCAATGCATTTGGTATCCCAACCGTTGGTGGTGAGGTTTATTTTGATGATTGTTACCATATCAATCCTTTGGTAAATGCAATGAGCGTAGGTATTGCTAAAGTTGGTAAAACTGTATCTGCTATTGCTGAAGGACTTGGAAATCCAGTTTATATATTTGGTTCAGCTACAGGAAAAGATGGTATTCATGGTGCTGCATTTGCATCAAAAGATATTACAGAAGATTCTGCTAAAGATTTACCATCGGTTCAAGTTGGTGACCCTTTCTGGGAGAAACTTATTTTAGAGGCTAGTATGGAGCTTTTAGAAACCGATGCAGTTGTTGGTATGCAAGACATGGGTGCAGCAGGTATTACTTGTTCTACAAGTGAAATGGCTGCGAAATCTGAAACAGGCATGAAGGTTTGGTTAGACAAAGTTCCAATGCGTCAGAAAGACATGAAAGATTGGGAAATCTTGTTAAGTGAGAGCCAAGAGCGCATGCTAGTTATTGTAAAAAAAGGACAGGAAGCTGTTGTTGAACGTATTTTTGAAAAATGGGATTTAACTTATGCTATCATTGGGGAAGTTACAGATAGCGGCAGAGTTCAATATTTCATGCATGATGAATTGAGAGCCGATATTCCAGCACAAAGTTTAGTATTAGGTGGAGGTGCTCCAATTTATCACCGCGAATACAAAGAGCCAAAATACTTTCAAGAAATAGCAGCATTCTCTGCTGATAGCATCGCTG
>JAIYDG010000586.1 GCA_027487625.1 Bacteroidota bacterium | reverse complement strand
GAACTTAATTTTTAAGAGAAATACAATTTTTTACAAAGTAGTTTCATGTAAATTCCTCCAAAAGAGTAAAGACAAAAGTTTAAAAATTAAAGTCCTTTTATTCTTTTGTGTCAAACTCTTATTGTATTTTCTACACTTTCTTTCCATGTTTAAGCGCTTATCCTTATTTTTGAATTTCAATTGATGTTGATATCAAACAAAACATGAAAGCAATCATTCCTGTTGCCGGCATTGGAACCCGTCTTCGTCCGCATACACATACACAACCTAAAGCGCTTATTCCTATTGCAGGAAAACCCATTTTAGGTCATATCACCGAATACCTCAACCAAAATGGTATCAATGAATTTATTTTTATCATTGGTTACCTCGGCGATAAAATCGAACAATACATCCTCAAGAGTTTTCCTAATATCAATGCCAAATTTGTTATCCAAACTTCTGGTAAAGGTGTTGGTCATGCCATTTGGTTGGCAAAAGAATACGTCAATCCAGATGATGAAATCCTCATTGTTTTTGGTGATACCATTGTAGATATGAATGCAGATTTGGTATTCAATTCAGATTGCTCGATGTTGGGTGTTAAAAAGGTTGATGACCCTAGAATGTTTGGTGTAGCAGAGGTAAACCGTGATGGTTATATTTCTAGAATGATTGAAAAACCTTCCATCCCAAAAAGTAATTTGGCTTTGGTGGGTGTTTACAAAATCAAAGAAAGTGCGATGTTGTTCGATGCGCTCGAGCAAAATATGGCACAAAAACTCAAAACTCACGGCGAATTCACCCTCACCGATGCTTTGATGAAAATGGTGGATTCTGGTGTAAAATTCAAAACCTTTGATGTAGACAATTGGTTCGATTGCGGTAAAAAGGAAATCTTAATTGACACCAATTCACTTTTATTAAGAAGATTAAATTACGATACAACGAATTATAAATTCGAAAATACTATCATCATTCCTCCTGTATTTATTGGTGAAGGCTGTAAAATCAACAATTGTATCATTGGACCAAATGTTTCTATTGGCGAAGATGCAATTCTAAATTATTCTACCATCCGCGATTCAATTATTGGTCCTTATGCGCAAATTGAATACGCAATTTTACATCGTTCATTAATTGGTAACGATGCATTGCTAAAAGGAATGATTCAAAGTTTAAACATCGGCGATAGTACCGAAATTAATTTTGGTTAATGAATACAAACCGCATCAAGGAACTTTTTCAAATTAAATATCCCATTGTTCAAGGAGGCATGGTTTGGTGCAGTGGCTGGCGTTTGGCTTCGGCTGTAAGTAATGCTGGTGGCTTAGGTTTAATTGGTTCGGGCAGCATGAATCCCGAATTGCTGAAAGAACATATTCAAAAATGTAAAGCAGCTACTTCCAATCCATTTGGTGTTAATGTTCCTTTGTTGTACCCACATGCCGAACAACATATTCAAATCATTATTGAAGAAAAAGTTCCCATTGTTTTTACATCAGCAGGAAATCCTTCTTTGTACACTTCGATACTCAAATCACATGGTATTAAAGTGGTACATGTAATTGCCAATACAAAGTTTGCTTTAAAAGCTATAGAAGCTGGAGTTGATGCAATTGTAGCTGAAGGTTTTGAGGCAGGTGGACATAATGGAAAAGAAGAAACAACTACTTTTTGTCTGATTCCACAAATCAGAGAAATCTGTAAGATTCCTTTAATAGCAGCAGGTGGAATCGCAACCGGTGCAGGAATAGTAGCAGCACAAGCATTAGGTGCAGATGGCGTACAAATTGGTTCAGGTTTTGCGGTTTGTGAAGAGTCATCAGCACATCCTTTTTTCAAACAAAAAGTACTAGAAGCCAAAGAAGGTGATACCGAACTGACATTAAAAAAACTCACTCCAGTTAGGATGTTGAAGAACGAATTGTACCAAAGACTCAATGAAGCCATTCAACAAAATTCTAGTCCAGAACAATTGCGAGAAATACTAGGAAAAGGTCGAGCCAAAAGAGGCATTTTAGAAGGCGATTTAATAGAAGGAGAATTGGAAATCGGACAAATTTCAGCTTTGTTAAAAGACATCAAACCCGTTCAGGTTTATATGGATGAATTAATTGAACAATATCAAATTGCTAAAGAAAGAATCAATAATATTCAATAACACCGGGCTAAAGCCACGGTGCAATTAAATATTATTGATTTTCAATTTTGTTTTTCACCAACTCAATTTTATCCCTTAATAATCTAAAAAACTGATTGCGCTGTTTTTCTCCAACGCCGCTTATCAATGTCGATTTTCTCACCAAGTTTTGCAACCAATGTTCGTTTTCATGCACAAAATCGGCATTGGTTGTGCTCATCATATTAAAAGTATTGTTGCTTACATAAGCAATTTTTGTAGAACCAATATTGGCCAGAATACTGTTATTGCCAATCATTACTTCACTTTTATAAAGCTTGAAATTTTCTACACCACTTTCACCCGGTCCAATTAATTTACTACTTTTTGCTGCTTTCTTTTGTAGCAAGTTAATTTCTTCGGTCATCAAATCACACATCATTAGTGCATCCGATTTTTTACCAAAATAACCCGATTCCCAAAAGTATTCAATCTGTTTTAATGTGCTGTTAATGGTATCTTCTGTCCAGACTTCTGTTGAAGTAGTTCTATTATAATTGTTTAATAATTCTTTTGCATAACTTATTAGTTCAGGGTCTATTTCATTGGGGTCGAACAAAGCCTCTGCATATTCAGGAGAACATAAAATGCTCTTTAACCAGTAAAATAATTTAAATGAAATGAGTTCATCACTAAAGAAATGATGCCAAACCGGAACATCATCTGCTGCATACAAAATTTCATTGTTAGGGGAACCACCAATTTTTTTGATATCATTTCCCATGGCATGAAGCCAAAGTTTGAAATTGTCTTTTTTATCGTCAAGCTTCAAATAATCGAAACTTACTTTATTGGCCAAATGCTGAATTTCAGGATCGAAACTTACTCTAAAATGTTTGCAAACCATGGTGATTTCTCCAATATTAAATAAGGTTTCACACCTAATTCTACGGTATGCGCTATCAGTACTTAAATTCAACAAATCTGCCAATTCATCAACAAAAGAAACATTAGGGGCAAGTGCCGATTTAATTCTATTGATGAATTGTTCTTGAATAATTTTCGCTTTTTGTTCCATAATACCTGCTGATTTAAACTTTGCTTTTGGTGATAAACAAAATTTATCAAATGCAATTTAACAAAATTTAAATGCCATGCTTAAAAACCTTGCTTTCGAAGAGGTTAAATTGCAAAAAAAAAACCTGCCATTTTGATTGACAGGTTTTTGAAAATGTAAAAGAGAATGAGCTTATTTCGCTTTTTTCTTCAGATTTTTCATATACGTTTTTACGTACTTGTTTTTTTCTTTAGCGCTCATTAAATCATAGGCTTCAGAACTTCCACTGATATTTAAAAAGTCGTTTGGTTTTCTTACAGGTGCTTTTGGTTTCACATTAAATCCTCCTACAAAAACAGAGTAAAAAAACAAAGAACCTCCACCAATTTGAGTCATGGTTCCTAGTAAATCGGTAGTTTGCCATTCTTGTTTAACTTTTCCTCCTTCAATTTTTCTCATGAAAATTCCATTTACTTCTAGGTTTTTTTGATTGGCAGGAGC
The DNA here is from genome assembly GCA_027487625.1 of Bacteroidota bacterium. Classification (GTDB taxonomy): domain Bacteria; phylum Bacteroidota; class Bacteroidia; order UKL13-3; family UKL13-3; genus CAISCU01. Next base: position 23,576 of record JAIYDG010000586.1, on the reverse strand, counting down.
GCCCATAAACTTGCCGGTATTCACTGCATAACTAATAAACTTAATAGAAACCAAATTGTCTTGTTGAACACTTTTGTCTAAAACCATTTCAAAGTTTGAAAATGCAGCCCTCATATCCTGCATAAATCCTATGTATTCATCTTTACTAAATACATATCCATCACCTGTATAGGTGAATTTTTCATCTAAGAGTTCATCTAGTTTTGCCCAGTTGGCTTCTAAAATTGCTTTGGAAACAGCAATAGCCGTAGAGGTTTCTTGGTTTTGATTTGGGAGATTGTTGATTTTTAAGACAGCTTTTTTTTGAGCAAAAAGACTTGAATTAATTAATAATAAAAGGCTAAGGATTTTTAAAGATTTCATGATTTAAAATGTTTCTTCAAATCTGCCTTTTATCCTTTTTAAATCTCCTATACTACCCAATTTGAAAGCACTAAAGTTTTGGTAAGTATAACTTAACCAGTATTATTTCATGAATTGATTTTTTAAATTTAAATTTCTATTTTTTCAAAACTTTCAACTCAGATTCTTTTATCTGATGTCCCCATTTAACAACGCCTTTTTTGTCGTAACAGGTAATCAATAAAACACGTTCTCCTTTTTTTGGTCCCGAAATTTTGATGCTACAATAATTGTTCTCAACTACCAATGTATTTGCTACTCTTTGCGGGTTTTTGGCTTCTTCTGATTTTAGAATATTCGATGGACCTGCACTTAAGGGGGAAGAAGTAATATCATAAAAAGTGTAACCCAATTTTTCCCTGTATTTTTCTTCTTTTAAAATTTCTGTATGATGTCTGTCGCCACTTAAAAATATAACTCCACTTATGTTTTGGTCAACAATAAACTGAAGAATTTCTTCTCTTTCTTTTTTGTATAAATTATAAGATTCTTTGTCGGTATTAGCATTTAAAAACTGACCACCCACACAAACAAATTTGAAGCTGGCAGCGCTGTGTTTCAATTTGTTTTTTAACCAAGATAGTTGCTCTTTTCCTAATTGTGTTTTTTTGATTTTATTTTCATCTAAATCGCTTTCATCTCTAAATGTTCTGTCGTCTAACAAAAAGAATTCGGCGTCAGAAAAACGAAAGCTGCTATAAATACCTTTGCCATCCTGACCATAAGATTTATTTCCCCAATAGTCGATGAATGTGTTTCTGCTTACATCTTTTAAATCATAAGAAGAACTCGCATCATTTTCACCATAATCATGATCGTCCCACATAGCATAATGATGTGTTTTCGATAAAAACTCCTGAAGATTTGGGTCTTTTCTGGTATGTAAATACCTGTTTTTAAAACCACTTTCGCTGCTATAATCAGCTTCTCTTGTATAAGTATTATCACCTAACCAAAGCATAAAGTCTGCAGGAGTTGCACTCATAAATTTTAAAATCTCTGTGCCTTGTCCATAAGGTTTTCCTGGTCTGTCATAAGCACTATCATTTACATATAAACACGAACCAAATAGAAAGGTGAAATCGGGTGGGGGAGTTCTCCATTCCCACATTTTTTTGGTTTTGAATTCAAAATTGTAGCCTGGTTTGAATTCGGTATTTCCGTTTAAGATTATTTTGTACTCATATGCACTACCAAATTCAAGTTCAGTTAGAATGAATTTTGTAATACTTGGTTTCTTCGATGATGTAATATTTTGCTCTTCACTTAACCAATCTTTGTTTCCCTTTTTACGATAATCAATTTTTACCTTATTGCAATCCTCAGTTTGAATCCAGATTAAACATTCCGAATGTTCTGCATAACCATTCATAGGACCTGAAACTACCTTTGGCATACTTTGAGAAAATGCTTGATTTACAGCAAAAAGCAGAAATAGTAGAAATTTTAAACGATGCGTCATAATTCAAATATACAATTTCAATATGAGCAGATTATTGTGAAATTAGAATTGTAATTAAACTGTCTTTTCTTTTTGAACAAGTTCTAATGATGTATTTTGCGGCTTATGTCAGAAGAACAAAAGGAAAATATTTTAGATATAAAACTGAGCGATAGAGAAAAATCATTGTGGTATAGGTTGGTTTTCGACTTAAAAAAGCAATTTGGTAAAAAGCCAAATATGGATGCCATTTTGTTTTTAGTTGGTGTTCAGGAACTTGGTGTTTTAAGGGAGTTTGCAAAACACGAAAAAATGGATTTAATGCATATTGCTACTGCTAAATTACTTAGTTATGAGGGTCATTTTGAGTTTGAAGGAACAGATGACGATGGTTGGCCTCATTATCGCCAAGTATCAAGACCACCTTATGGCGATTTAATGGCACAAGAATTGTTATTAAGGAAATTACTGGTTCGTTATTTCGATGAAAATGGTTTTTTTGAGGACAATCAAACCATTTCATAGGTAAATCAGTCTACATTTTATTAGAGAAATTTATATCTTGCCAATTAAGGATTTATACAATATGAGAAAACAAATCATCTTTACTATTTTATTAAGTTTATTTCTTATTCAAACACAGGCACAAACTAAAAAGATGCCAGCTAAAAAGCCTGTAGTTACTACCAAGGCTAAAGTTAATCCTAAACCGAAACACATTGTTACAAAAATCAATCCTGCAAAAAGCGCAGAAAGATTGGTTGAAATTAAAACTGATTATGGTGTAATGGTTGCTAAATTGTACAATGAAACTCCATTACACAGAGATAATTTTGTGAAATTGGTTAAACAGGGTTTTTATGATAGTTTATTGTTTCATAGAATTATTAAATCATTTATGATACAAGGTGGAGATCCAACATCAAAAACAGCTGATTCAACAGCTATGTTAGGTTCAGGGGATGTTGGGTATAGAATTCCCGCCGAATTTTTACCAAGTTTATTCCATAAAAGAGGTGCATTATCTGCGGCCAGGGATAACAATCCAGAAAGAGCTTCAAGTGGTTGCCAGTTTTATATAGTTCAGGGAAAAACTTTTACGCTTGAAGAACTAGAGAAAATTATCAATAGCAGGAATTTAAGTCGCAAACAATTAATGATGTATAGCCTTTATCAGAAGGATACAGTTCAAGCTCGTTTATCAGAACTTCAGGCCAGTGGTAATAAAGAAGCGCAACAAAATTACATGCTTTCTCTTCAAGCTGAAGTAGAAAAAGAATATGGAAAACTTGAACCCAATAAAATTGATTACGACCAGATTGATTACTACATGAAAATAGGTGGAACACCACATCTTGATGGTGATTATACAGTATTTGGTGAGGTGATTTCGGGATTAGAGGTTTTAGATAAAATTGCTGAGGTGCAAACCAGACCCGGCGATAGACCTGTTAAGGATGTTAGAATGAAAGTTAGAATGTTGAACTAGTACCCGAAAAAATGCGTTTTTCTTTTATCCTATTTTTTCTATTTCCGCTATTGGTTTTTGCACAAACTGAAACAGCTGTAACGGGAAAGGTACAGGATAAAAGAACCAAAGAAGCCCTTCCTTATGTAAGTATGGGTTTCAAAGGAGTTCCCGGAGGTACCACTTCTAATTTTGAGGGTAGATTTAAAATTTCTACCAATAAACCAACCGATTCACTTTTTGTAACTTATATGGGTTATAAAAAGTTGGGTGTAAAAATTAAAAAGAATCAAACCCAAGATTTATTAATTGAATTAGAAGAGCAAACCCATGAAATGGGAGAGGCGCTTATTAAGCCAGGTATTAATCCTGCTTTACGTATTGTAAATTCAGCAAGGAAAAATAAGGATATAAACACGCAGGAAAACCTTGAAGCCTATGAATACGATTCTTATTCAAAACTCGATCTTTCTTTAACAAATGTTTCTGATGAGATGAGGAATAATCCGATTCTGAAACCTCTTCAATCTTTATTTGATACAATAAATCAAATGAAAAACCAGGATGGGAAACATATCCTGCCTGCTTTGGTTAGTGAAACCTATTCAAAATATTATTACAACAAGAGTCCAATTTTAACTAAAGAGCAAATTGAAGGTAGCAGATATTCTGGAATTGGTATAGAAAAGAACTCTTATTTAACAGATTTAATGGGAGGTGAATTGCATCATTATAATTTGTATGGAAACTATTTGCGTATTTTAAACAAAGATTTTATCTCACCAATTGCAGATGCCGCGCATACTTTTTATATCTATACCTTACTCGATTCAACTGAAAACAATGGAGTAAAAACATACAAAATTCAATTAAATTTAAAACGCAAGCAAGATTTAGGTTTTGAAGGTTTAATATGGATTGAAGACAGTTCTTATGCTTTAACAAAAGTTGATTTATTTATAGGAAAAGAATCAAATGTAAATTTTATCAATAAAATAAAATTGCAACAAGAATGGGTTCCTACAAATGCAGGTCCATGGATTACTTCACGTTCAAGAATTGTATTCGATTTTGCTAGAATATCAAAAGCCGGTAGCGGAGTTTTAGCTGGGTTTTATAATGCGTATTCTAATTTCGTTATCAATAAAAAACGTCCTGAAGAGTTTTTTGATTATGCCATTTTAACCAATCAAGATGCCGGTTTAAAGGATACATCATTTTGGTCAGATAAGCGCTCAGAGCCACTTAGTAATATTGAAAAAGAAATGTTCTTAAAGGTGGATTCAGTTAATAATCTACCAATCATGAAAACTTATGTTGATGTTATTCATACCATTGTTGAAGGCTATAAACGTATTGGGAAATTAGATTGGGGTCCGTATATGAACTTGATTTCTTTTAATCAGGTTGAAGGAACTAGACTACGTGTAGGTTTTAAAACCAATTACGATTTTCACCAGAAATTTGTTTTTAATACTTACCTAGCTTACGGTATTAATGATAAAAGATTTAAGTACAAATTGGGTTTTGATTATATTTTAGATGATAAAATGTGGACTAAATTTTCAATGAATTTTAGAGATGATTATGATTTGTTGGGAATAAGTAATTCACCCATAAGTTCTATTTCAAGTGGAGGAATATTTCAGTTCTTTAATTTCTTTTCAGGAAATGCGAGAATGAATTCAACCCAGGAATTAAAGGTTGATTATACAAAATCATTTAAGAAGTACTTCTCATGTAATGTAAGTTTCATGAATGCTTCATTTAATCCGGTTGGGAGATTTGCATTTGCTTACTTAGCCGATCCAAATAAAGGAATGGTTTCAGATAATATTAGCGACCGTTTTGTAAACTCAAGTTTTGGTTTAGAAGTTCGTTGGGCTTATCGCGAAAAAATGATTTCAAGAGGGCACGACAGATTTAATATAGAAACAGCCAAAGCTCCTGTTGTGGTTTTAAGTTATCAGCAAGGATTTAAAGGTTTAATGGGAAGTGATTTTAACTTTAATCGTGTTAATGTAACTATTACACAACACCTAAATACCGGAATTTTTGGTACCGCAGATTGGTGGATTTATGGCGGAAAGGTTTTCGGAGTTTTACCATACCCAATGTTAGATGTGGCCAGAGGAAACGAAAGCATTATTTATAGCGATTACAATTATAGTTTGATGAATTTTTATGAATTCATTAGCGATGAGTATGTTCATGCAGCTTATGTTCAGCGTTTCGAAGGACTTTTATTAAATAGAATTCCGTGGGTTAAAGACCTTAAATGGCGAAATGTTATGACAGTAAAAGCTGCTTACGGGCAATTGAGTTCTGCCAATCAAAATAAAATGTCGCAAAGCGATGTAAACGGCAATCCCGTTATTTCTGTGCATAGTTTTGATAGAGGTCCTTATGTAGAAATGGGTTATGGAATTGAAAATATATTTAAAGTTTTTTCAGTAGGATTGTTCCATAGATTAAACTATCATGAATTGCCGAATTCTCGCAAATGGGCTTTAAATCTTGGTTTACGTGTCCAATTCTAGGTACGATGTTTATTATTAGTAAACTTTTGTTTTAGATACTTGGCGTAATATTGAGGCAAATTCATTATTGTGCAGCAACACGTTTTTACTATTGCAAAGGTTTGCAAAGAATTTGGAGTAGAGGAGGCAATTATTTGCCCCGGTAGCAGATCTGCTCCTCTTGTTTACGCTTTCACCCAGATTGCAGGAATAAACTGTAGGTCGGTTGTTGACGAAAGATCAGCAGGCTTTGTTGCTTTGGGTATGGCCCAGCAATCAAAACGACCTGTGGTTTTAATCTGTACTTCTGGCACTGCTTTGTTGAATTTTTTTCCTGCTGTGGCAGAGGCTTTCTATCAAAAAGTTCCTTTATTGATTTTAAGCGCTGATAGACCTCCTGAATTGCTCAATCAACAAGATGGGCAAATGATTATGCAAAAGAATGTTTTTGGTAAACATGTAAATGCTTCTCATGAATTACTTTGTTTTGATGAGGGTAAGGTTGATTATGCACTCACTGAAAGAATTGTGCTAGGAGCGCTTTATGAAACGATTTTCTCAGCAGGTAAAGGGCCGGTACATATAAATGTTCCGTTAAGAGAGCCTTTGTATCCGAAAGATATTAAGCCGAATATTCCAAGATTACATCAATTTAAAGATTTAGGAAATGCACCTATTGCCATGCCAAGTGGTAAACTCGATGAACTAAAGGATGCCTGGTTAAAAGCACAAAGAAAATTGGTAATTGTTGGTTTAGGTCCTGAAGATAAATCTCTTGGTTTAGCCCTAAACAAATTAGTAAACCAATCAGATGTGGTTATTTTGGCTGATATTGTTTCAAATCAGCTTGAATCATCAAATATCAAAAATTTTGATGCATTGGTTCAATATGCTGATGCTGAAATTCTGAAAAATTTAGAACCCGATTTAATTATTTCTATTGGTGGTCCGCTTGTTTCTAAATCATTAAAAAACTGGTTAAAAACTTGCAAACCTGAATGGCATTTTAGAATTGCAACTGAGATAAATACAATAAATACTTATCAGAACTTAACAGAATTTATAAGAGCTGTTCCTGTTGATTTTTTAAATGCCTTTATTGCAATTACTCGTTTTAATAAACCAAGTTCAAAGCAATACAGCGGTTTATGGAAGATTTATTCAGACAAAACCCAAGAAATACAAAATGAATATCTTAAAAATATAGTTTGGTCGGAACCATATGCAATTGATTTTTTATTGAAATCAATTCATGGTCCTGCTCAAATTCAATTAGCTAATAGTGGTTCAATTCGATTTGTAAGTTGGTTGGCTAATGTTCCTGCGGATATTTCGGTTTTTGGAAACAGAGGAACCAGTGGTATTGAAGGTTCTGTTTCTACAGCAATTGGAGCAGCACTTATCAATCCTGAGGAAACAGTGGTTTTAATTTGTGGTGATTTGTCTTTACTTTATGATAGAAATGCTTTTTGGCAAAATGAATTACCTCAGAACCTAAAGATAGTTTTGTTAAATAATTTTGGTGGAAGAATTTTCGAATGGATTGATGGTCCTTCTTCTCAACCTGATTATTTGGAGTTTTTTACTACTCCTCACAATAGAAACATCGAATTTTTAACTGCTGAATTCAGAATACCACATTACATTTGTAAGTCGGTTAATGAAATGACAGAAAAACTGGCTTCATTTTTAAGTCCTGATACTGGTTTAGCTATCATGGAACTTCAGTTTGAATACAAAGAAAACCTTGAGGCCATTCGCTTGTTTAAATCATTACAAATCATAAATCAATAAAATAATGACATCAATTTTTCCATGGGAGAACATTAAGGAATACCAAGAAATCCTTTTTCAATTTTATGATGGTATAGCAAAAATCAGCATCAACCGTCCACATAAACACAATGCTTTTACTCCTTTAACTGTTAAGGAAATGAGTGAAGCAATGGAAATTGCTCGTCAGCGTGAAGATGTGTATTGCGTTATTTTAACAGGAGAAGGTGGTCAGGCTTTTTGCAGTGGTGGCGACCAAAGTGTTCGAGGTCATGGTGGTTATGTTGGTGATGATGGTGTGCCTCGTTTAAATGTATTGGATTTACAAATGCAAATTCGTCGTATTCCTAAACCTGTTGTTGCTATGGTGGCTGGTTATGCAATTGGTGGCGGACATGTATTGCATGTAATTTGTGATATTTCTATTGCTGCTGAAAATGCAAAATTTGGTCAAACCGGACCAAAAGTTGGTAGTTTTGATGGTGGTTTTGGTGCAGGATTTTTAGCCAGAGTTGTTGGTCAAAAAAAAGCACGTGAAATCTGGTTCCTTTGCGAACAATATAGTGCTCAAGAGGCTTTGGATATGGGTTTGGTTAATAAAGTGGTTCCTTTAGAAATGCTTGAACAAACAACTGTTCAATGGTGCCAAAGAATGATGGAAATGAGTCCGATAGCTTTGCGTATGCTAAAAAGTGCATTCAATGCAGAACTTGATGGTCAAGCAGGAATTCAAGAGCTTGCAGGTAACTCAACTTTATTGTATTACCTAAGCGATGAAGCAAAAGAGGGTAAAAATTCATTCTTGGAAAAACGTAAACCAGATTTCAAAAAATTCCCGAAATTCCCATAATTGTAGGGATGGACGGCGTCCATCCCAAAAAAGGATGGACGGCGTCCATCCATACCATTACCCCAAATATAATTGGTAACATATTTTTGTTTGATTTTTAAAGAAACCGGAATGGTTTCCTATTGATTAGAATTTAAAATTCGGCTAATAATTGCCATTGTTGCAGATTTTTTAAATCTGCTTTTTTGTATTGAAATGATATTATAATTTCTCCACTACTACATTGTCAATCCAAACTGTTCCAGCTTGAAGTACATTAAACTCCAGATGTAATTTTGTCATCTCCTCTGGCATTTTATAGGTAGTTTTATAGTGAATCCACTCACCTGTATTGTTTGTGGGTTTTATAATTGTTGTTTCTCCTCTTCCAAATGTACTCACTCCTGCTACATTAAATGAAAAGTCGGAACCAGTATTTTTAACCCAAAAACTGATACTGAATTCTTCTCCACTTTTAGCTGGAATTTCTTGTGCTATTCCCGGTGAATACCAACCTCCTTCTTCTGAACAAGCTTTTACATCAAAACGCAAAGATTGTTTGCCAGACTTAAAATCTGCCTGATCGAATGCAATTTTAAAGTCACCATTTTTAACAGTTTTGGGTGTATAAACCATCCAATTTATTGGAAGATTTTCCTCAACAAATTCAAAGTTACCGTTATTGCCAATAGTTGGGTTAAATTTCGATTCACTCATTTGTATTGAGCAACTCATCAAGCCAAGAAACAAGGATGAACTCATAATAAGAATCATCGTTTTAGAAACTAATTGTTTTGTTTTCATATCTTCTTTTTAAACAAAATAATGACCGCCATTATTCGGGTTCAAAACTATTCTTGGTTTTTTTCAATCCTTTTGACATTTATCAAAAAAAGAAGTATAGACCACCGCTTAATCCTATTCAGATATTCCAAATTCTTTCATTAAGTCTAAACCATAATTTCTGATGGTTTCAACAATTACAATGGCCTTTTTTCCTCTTTCTGTTATTGAATATTCAACCTTTGGAGGTATTACTGGAAAGACTTCCCTAGTTATAAATCCTTCTTCTTCCAATTCACGTAATTGACTTGTCAGCATTTTATGTGTGATATGAGGAATGTTTTTTTTCAATTCCCCATAGCGCATAATTCTGTCTTTTAACCTCCATAGAATTGGCATTTTCCAGGTTCCTCCTATTCTGTCCATGGCAAATTCTACCGGATTATAATAGACTTTCTTATTATAAATAAATTCAGGCATCTTATAAAGTATTGATTTTACTGATACTTTCCAAAAAGTGCATATCACTAATCGGGGTAAGTATATAAACAAAAGTAATATGAATTCTCATTTTTGTTCCATCATATAGTATTTAATACAAAATCATATGAAATTAGACTGTGCTTTGTTCATTTTTATTTTGTAATTGTTATATAAAAATATGAATGCTATCAAATTCTCAAGCTTTTCAAGGTTTCATCTTTTATTTCAAATCGCTTGAAGAACTAATTCTTGAATACTTAAACAAAAATTAATATGAATGCAATTAACTGGTTTGAAATTCCTGTATTGGATTTAGATAGGGCATTTCGCTTTTATTTTGAAATTACCAATGGAAATGTAAGAAAAGGAACTTTTGGAAATGGAGAATTGATTTTATTTAATGTTCCATTTCAAACAGGTGAAGCAGTTGGTGGATCATTGGTGAAACGTGATGATTTGAAACCAACCCAAGATGGCCCAGTATTGTATTTAAATGCATTTGGAAAGCTTTCTGATTTGGTTCAAAAGGTAGATGCAAATGGTGGCAAAGTGCTCGTGCCTTTTATTGATTTGGGAAAATTTGGATTTGCTGCTATTATCATTGATTCTGAAGGAAACAAGATTGGTTTTCTTTCGAATGAAAATTAGTACATTAACCAATTATTGATTTAAAACCTTAAATAAATTACATGATGAAAATTGCTGTTATAGGCTCAGGAAATGTTGGTGGAGTTTTGGCTCGTAAATGGATAGATTCAGGACATACTGTTTTAATTGGTGCTCGATTTCCTTTGAGTGAAAAGAACATGAAACTTGCTGAATTTATTGGTGAAGACAGATTTATTTCCATAGAGGATGCGGTATTTCAATCTGAAATTATTTTGATTGCTACACCTGCAACTTCAGCGATTGAAGTTGCCAAAAGTCTTGGCAATACCGATGGAAAAATTATTATCGATTCAATGAATATTGTAATGGGAAGAGGTCCTGTTGGATACACCAATACCACACAGGCTATTCTCGATCATACAAACACCTTAGATATAGTAAAGTGTTTTAATACAACAGGATTTAATAACATGTTAGATCCTCAGTATGCAAATGAGAAACTCGATTTGTTTGTTGCGGGTGATAGTGAAAAGGGCAGAAATGCTGCGATTCAATTGGCGAAAGATGCAGGTTTTGCTGATTGTTTTGCAATAGGTGGCAATGATAAATTCGAACTGATGGAACAGTTTGCTTTTTTCTGGATTAATCTTGCGATGTTTCAGGGGCAGGGTAGAAATATCGGTTTTAAATTATTGAAACGATAAGTATTCGAATTTAAATGAAAAAGATAGCATTGGTAACCGGTGCCTATAAGGGCCTGGGTTTTGAGTGGTGTAAGCAATTGGGTAAATTAGGTTATGCTGTTGTATTAACTGCTCGTAATTTTGAACAAGCAAATGAAGCAGCAAACAAACTTAAGCAAGAAGGATTTGATATCTATCCAAGAGCTTTGGAAGTTTCTAATGAACAAGAACTTAAGGAGCTAAAAAATTGGCTTGAAACAACTTTTGGGAAAGTTGATTTGATTATTAATAATGCAGGCATTAATCCCAAAGATTATGCAGATAAGACGAAAATGGCAAAAGCATTTTACTTGAATGATTTAGATGCTCAGGAAATGTTGAATGTTTTACATGTAAACAGTATTGCCCCATTATTAATGGTTAAACATTGCAGAAACTTACTCAATCGAAGCGACTGTCCAATTGTTGTAAACATATCAAGCTGGCTGGCTTCTGTTAGCAACCTAACTTTTGGCGGCCACTATGGATATGTGGGAAGTAAAAATCTGTTGAATGTTTTAAATAAAAGCATGGCTTTAGAACTTAAGAATGAAGGTATCATTTGTGTGAATGTGAATCCTGGTTGGGTACAAACAGACATGGGCGGTAAAAAGGCAAACTTTACAACTGAACAGGCAGTTTTAAATATTCTGAATGAGGTAATTTCCGGTTTAACTATAAATGATTCAGGTAAGTTTTTAAATTATGATGGAAGCGAACATCCATGGTAATTATCTTCCGCTTCTAATTCTACTTAAAGTTTCCTGTTTCATACCCAAATAGCTTGCAATTCTTCCTAAAGGCGCTCTTTGAATTAAATGTGGTCGATTTTGACAAAGAAGTAGGGATGGAAGGCCTTCCATCCCTACTTTCTTGATATAAAACTATAAAACGATGTTGCAAATTCTCCTTCTGATGCAATCCAACTGCAAACCTCTTCTCCATTTTGCAAATAGTAGCCACATGCCATTCCAGAATTTATATAAAACAAATATTGGCTTGTATGCTGAAATTCTAAGATTGTTTCATTTTTCTTAAAACTCATTTCAACTTTATTTTTTTCAATCCACATCACCGTTGCTTCAGTTAGCTTGCTAAGTGTGTTTATTTTTGTTACCAAATTCATAAGGATTCAAAGGAACTAATTTGGATTAAAAAAAAAGTAAATTTTGAATTTGATTTAATAAAAAGAGGCAGCCTCAATAAATGAAACTGCCTCTTTTCTAAGATAATATCTATTTTCTTTTTAAAACTATTTTTTGTTTGAAGTTCTCACTACTTGCGTTAAAAACAATTTGGTTTGCCGATGGATTACTGAAACCAAAGGTGCTTGTGTTTTCAGGATCTGAGAAGGTAATTGAATCGGCTTTAGAGTTAAAACTATAACTCATACTATCAATGCTTGGTTCATCTAATTCACATTTCTCTGTCCCAAAATACATGATTTGTTTTGTACTTGTAAACTTTAAATAGTCATCTTTTTCACAATCTTCAATTGGAATTGGAATAAGTGGTCCATTTCCTATTGCCATTGCGTTTGATTCCATTACCCAATTCCCCGACATTAATACTTTTTTTGCTTTTTCTGCAGCAGTTTCACTCGGAGTTGAAATGGTGTTAGTTGTGTTTTCTTTTTTACATGCTACCATGGTGCCTAGCATCAGTGTAACTAATAAGATATTTCTTTTCATTTTTAATCTTGGTTTGTATTGTAGATCCTCCAAACCTGATTTACCCCTATGAAAATATTTAAAATTTTAAAATGTAGGGATGGACGGCTGTCCATCCCTGCATTTTCGAATCGACAGCCGTCCATCCCTACGGTTTATCAATCAAATTAATTTTTATATAATTCCAATAAAATGGCGTTTCCATCCGTTTTTTTACTCAAAATATCCAATATCATAAATAGTATTATCAATGGAATCATGAATACTAAAACTACAGTTCCAAGAAGCTTTAAATGAATTCCACCTGATATCATTATTATAAGGCAGGTATTTAAAGTTTCATGACTTAATCTTCCCCAGAATGCATATGAGTATGATTTTCTTTCTAAAATAAAACCGGCTCTTTTTACCTTTTCAATGAGTTCAATTTCAGTATATATTCTTTTTCTACTATTGATACTTTCATATTGCTCAAATCGATTAAAAACATAACTATAGATTGGCAGTAAAATCTTTCCGTTTATAGGCTGATATAGTAAGAATTTCGCTCCTGGTTTTAAACTTTCATAGATATTGGTTAATCCCAATTCATCATTCTCTAAATATTGAATCACCCCAACACTTATACCTAAATCTGCTTGAATACGGGTTTTGTCTTTTTCTATATCAATTAATTCAGTTTTTAGATTAGTTATTTTGAATGACTTACAGAAATTAATATTACTTGGTTTATTATCGATTGCATAAAATGTTTTTGATGGATTTTTCCTACAAAATGGTACTATATATTGTGCTTCACCAGCTCCAAAATCCATAACAACGGCATTTAGGTTTGCATCTTTTAAGTGCTTTTTCCAAACAGGTATTATATACCATTTTCTTAATTGGGTGAAGTAATTGGTAACATAAATAATCCTGATTAAGTCAGGAATTTGCATCAGAATTTTTGGATATTCATAAGCAAGTATCTTATATTCTTTTTGCTGTTTCAATTTGTACAATGTTAAGTTATTTTCACTATTCCTTATTAATTGAAACTTGTATTTGTTATAGCTGTTTCAAATGTTTTATTTCGCCCTATGAGTTTAATTAATGAAAACCACAATCCATGGAAAACCTTAACAACTGAGGTTAAATATGATAATCCATGGATTCAAATTCAACACAGTGATGTTATAAATCCTGCTGGAAATCCAGGGATATATGGTGTGGTTCATTTTAAAAATTTGGCTATTGGTATTATTCCTTTAGATGAAAATAACAATACCTGGATAGTTGGTCAGTTTCGTTATGCTATTAATGAATATTCATGGGAAATTCCTGAAGGTGGCGGTAAACATGGTGTTGACCCAATAGAATCTGCTAAAAGAGAATTACTAGAAGAATGTGGCATTATTGCAAATAACTGGGAAAGACTAATTGATATGACTCTTAGTAATTCTGCTACTGATGAAAGAGCAATTATTTATGTTGCAAGGGATTTAACTTTTACAGAATCTGAACCGGAAGATACTGAGGAACTTGGCTTGAAAAAGATTCACTTTGATGAACTTTTTCAAATGGTAATGGATGGAAAAATCACTGATTCAATGTCGGTTGCCGCAATTCTTAAACTTAAACATAGAATGTTGGGTCACTAAAGTGTGAATTAAGTTTAGTAAGGCCATTTCAAATAGGAACAATTTATATTCAATTAACCAACTACAGTTTCTCAATCTCCTCCTTGGTTAATCCGGTGTATTTGATAATCTTTTCAATTGGTTCGTTCTCTGTTTTCATGAATCTTGCCATTTCAGTTTTACCTTCAATTTTTCCATCATCAAACGCAGTATCTATTACATTTTTCAAGTCTCTGTAAATCTTTAAGCTATTTTCATAGCTCGCAATTTCTCTAGATCCAAATTTTGCAATTTCTGCCTTTTCAAATGCCTTATTAAAAACTTCATCAGCAATAATTGTTGGTATTGACTCAAAATCTTCTAAATATTTTATGAAATATAACCACTTATCTAATCGGGTCTTAAGCTGATTTTCATCTAATTTGAAATTTGGCATTTCTAAATAAATGAATGTGAGTTTGTCATAAAATATTTTGCCAAATTGATCCTTAAGTTTTATAGTATGCACAACCTCACTTTTCTCAGGTTCAGTTTCATAATCGTCAAAGGTGAAATCTAAAATACCTATGCAGTAAACAGCCTGTAGATTAAAATACCATTCTCCTTTTTCTGCTTGCTCCCTAATAGGAAAAGTTGAATAGTATACTGTTCTATCCTTAAAATAGTTTTGCTTAGCTTTTTGAAGTTCTACAATGAATTTTTCACCTTTCTCACTTTCGCAATAGATATCGTAAATGGCTTTTCTGTCTTGTTCTAATTGACCTAACTGCTCATTATTTTTAAAACTTAAATCAACAATTCTATTTGTTTCAGGCAAAAGGGCATTCAAAAAGTCAATAAGCATTGGCTTACTGGCTTCTTCACCGAATATTTTTTTAAATCCAAAGTCGGTGAATGGGTTTACATATTTTGCCTTCATCTTTTTACTACTTCTTATAGTTTAATCAAGGCAAATTTAGGCTTCTTTTATTGAATTTAAGTTACAATATTTTCTTTATCATTTGATTTACAGGGATATAATCCTTAGTCCCTAATATCAACCCAACCTTTAATATCTATTTTTAAGGTATCCCCTAAGTTTTTACTAAAGTGCTGGTTGGGTAAAATTCCTCCTCTTTTCTGAGAAAACTGATTGGTCCAATCGCCCCTAGTTACTTTGTATTGATTGAAATTATCGTTGAATTTCTGAATCACTAAAACCCTAGTTCCATTGCCCAAATCTCTGAATTTAAACTTATCATCTTTAGGTTGCCAATTATTAAAATCTCCTGTTAAATATACATGTGCATTTGATGGTGTATTTTCAGGTTCAGATTGTATAAGTACAACCAGTTTACGCGAAGGCCTATAGTCTGCCCAATTTGTAATTCTTACATGAATTGTATCGTCAAATAAACTTTTTGAAATTTTTTTATTATTTGGTTTTAACATCCTTGAATCTGCCTCTTCAGCTTCCCATGAACCTCTTGTTATTTTAAATTCGTGTTCTTTTGAATCTGGTAATCGAAGAATGATATAATATTTACCATTAGGCAATCTTCTAAAAGCATAATTTGGATTTTGGGCATTCCAATCGTTAAAATCTCCAGCCAAAAATATTTTATCATCTTCTTCAGTATAATCAGGTACTTTATCTAAAATTATAAATACTTTTCTAAAAGCATCTGTTTCAAAAAAAGTGTTAGTTTCTGGCTTAATTTCAGCTTTAATTTCTTTTGGCTGACTTGCAATCAATGGTTTTTGTTGAATAAGAATATCAGGTGTTTGAACAATTATTTTTCCGTTTTTCTTTTCTAAGTGTGCCCAGTTTTCAATTTGTATATAAATCGTGTCGGAATTCTCATTGGTATTGATAGTTCTATCTTCTTTTTCCTCAAAGTTTTTGAGTGTTTCAACCTTATCCCAACCACCAGCTGTTATTTTGTATTGTTGCTCTTCACCTTCTCTGTATTGAATATTGAGGTAATATTTTGAACCTACTTTTTTAAAGCTGTAAAATCTGTCTAATGGGTTCCATAAGTTAAAACTTCCTGCTGCATATATTACCTGATTTTTTGGAGTCAAAACAGGAATTTTATCTATGCATATGACCTTAGTAATAGTTTTCTCCAATGGCAAATCAATCCAGTTTCTCATTTTAATGAATACTGTATCTTTTTCACCAAAAATTATTTCTCTATACCTGTTGTCCTGATTGTTTTCATCTGCCTCAACCGATTCCATTGCACCTCTATGTATTTTGAATAATAGTTGTGATGATAGTTTAGGAACTGTTAAGCAGTATTTGCCTATTGAACTCATTTTGAATTCAAAATTCTTATCCGGACAGGCCCAATAATTTACGTTAGCCGCTATAAATAGTCTGCTTCCTTTTGGAGTATTAATGGGGATTTCGTCTAGAACAATTGTTACTTTACTACAATTTAGCGGTTCTAAATCTTTCCAGCCTGATATATAATTAATAATTCCATCTGTTTCTCCTAAATCATATGTTCTATTAGCTAGTTCGCCTTTACAACTATCGGTTTCTACAGTTGTCCAATCTCCTCTGGTAAATTTGTATTCTACTTTTCCGAATCCCCATGGTAAATATGTAAAATATGTTTTGCTGTTTTCATCATATTGGAGAATATAAGCAGGGTCTGCTGGATTCCAGTTATTAAATGTGCCACAAACAAAAACAGGTGAACCTTTTGGTGTATTGAGTGGTACAGAACTAATCTCGATTTTTTTGCCTTTACATGAGCTCAATAAAAATGCCAATAACATGAATAAGAATGCTGTCTTACTCAAGTTTTTTAGTTTAAATTTTAATATGATATGTTCTAGTTTAATTAGCATTGTCCATCCATTTTAAAAATGCTTCAACCCGCACTCTGCTAACCAACACTTGCTCTCCTGCTTCCGGTTTAATGTCTAGAAGTAATCTGCTATTAAAGTATTTATGTACTTTTTGAATGCATTGAATCGAAACAATCATGCCTCTTGTTGCTCTAAAAAATTCTTTATTACCTAATTGTTGTTCCAATTCATCAAGTGTATATTCAATAATGTATCTTTTGTCGTCATGTGCAACTAAGTAAACAGTATTTCTATCAGCATAAAACCATGCAATCTCGTTACATTGAATAGTTTTAAATTGTTCTCCGATTTTTATAAGAAACCTGCTTTTTTCTTTTTTAGGTTCAATACCCAATAGTTTCCTTAATTCTTCGCCCGAAAAGGCTGGTAGGCTTGGTTTGGGTTGAAGTTTAGTTAATTTATTCAATGCTTTTTCCAATAAGGCAGGTTCAACCGGTTTCATTAAATAGTCGATGCTATTTAACTGAAATGCTTTGATAGCATATTCATTATATGCAGTAGTAAAAATTACAGGCTTATCAATGCTGATGGTATTAAATATATCAAAACTCAATCCGTCTGATAATTGAATATCAAGAAACAGGCAGTCAAAATCTTCATTTTCTTCAAGCCATTCAATCGATTCTTTTACTGAATCAAGTTCTACCACAACTTCAATTTGTGGATTAACCTTTTTTAAAAGTCTTTTTAACTCTTGCCTAGCATGTGGTTCGTCTTCTATAATTACTGCTTTCATTGGTATGATTAACTATTAAAAATTACAGGAACTTGTACTCTAAAATATTCACTTGTTTCTTCAATCAAAACTTTCTCTTTGCTCAAGGATTCAAACCTCGATTGTATCATCTGAAGGCCTAATTTACTTGAGAATTCCAGATTTTCTTTTAACTGTAAATTGTTTTCAATTATGATAAAATTTCCTTTGTTGAAAATCTTGATATGTAAATTTTTAGAACGTGAAATGATATTGTGTTTGATAGCATTTTCTATTAACATCTGAAATGTAAGTGGGATAATGGATTCTTTCTTTAGTTCCTCTGTTATATTCACTTCAAAAAACAACATGCCTTCAAATCTTATGGTAAGCAGCTGACTATAATTTTCGAAAAAATTTAATTCTTCTTCAATGCTTATCAATTCCCTATTCCTAAACTCAAGAATATTTCTATAAACTTTTGATAACATTCTAAGAAAATCTGCGGCTCTATCTTGGTCTTCATAAATAAGTGAAGAAAGTGTATTTAAATTATTGAATAAAAAGTGTGGGTTGATTTGATTTCTTAAAAGTTCAAGATTAAACTGAGCTTTTTCCTTTTCAAAAGTTTCCTGTTGTAACCTCGATGAATGCCACTGATTGATGAGGTATTGACCAAAATCGTAAAGGATGTTTAGTTCCATTACAAAAGCCACAATAATGAATTGGTATAATTGAAGTTTATAACTCAAAAACAGATTTTCTTCCAAAATCGCATATCTGAAATATGTTATAATAACTATTACAATTTGTACCTGTAAGTTATTTATGCCAGCTTGTTGAAGTGATTGAAATGCAAACCTTTTTATTGGATCATTTGGCCAGGGATGTTTGCTGTCTAGATTAAAAATAGTTTTTCTATTCAAGTAGAATAAACAAACAAAAATAAAAATGGCTGTAATATACCTTGATATAAAATCGAGGAAAAAGAATTGGTATCCCAACAAACTCATTAGTAACTCATGGAGCAGCAAATAGAGGAGTATGCTAAGCCATAATAATGAGCGCCTAAGAGTTTTGTTCGATTTTTCTACCAACATTTTATTTAGTTCTCTAATTCAACAGAAGTTTTGTTTTTGAAAAATGATTTTTCTATTACTTCATTTCCTTTAGTAATTCTTATGATGAAATTTCCTTCAGGTAATGCTGAGATGTCAAATATATCGCTAATTGTGTCCTCTTCATATCTGGCAGAAAATAAAACTACTCCATCTGCACTAAGTATCTGAAATTTTACTTTTTCAATTTCCTCTTGGAACAAACCGATTTTTATTTGAGCGTGGCCATCATAATACAAAGTGCTTTCCATTGAAGAAGTTTCAATTCTTTGAACCGAACTTTTGTTTTTAATAGAATTCTTATCTGTATTATTAGCAAAAATGTTGTTTGAAGATATCATTACACCTAGTGTAAGGATACTAATAAGAGCAATTTTTTTCATGGTTTCGTTGTTAATCATGATTCAAAAGTCTTATTACTTAATCTTATTAAAGAGTGAATTACTCCGAAGTTCATTTTTTACTATTCCAATTTTAACTTGGCTTATTTGTTTTTCTTTTTGACAGATTTTTAAATGACTTTACTTATTATCAGTCAGTTTATATTATTATTTGAAGTGAATTTTATTGAATTCTAGCTATTTAACAGAAAAATTATATGTATATACAACTTTTGGCTTTATTTTTGGTCTAATTATAAACAAAACTAATTCTATGAGAAAAATTTACTTAATCGGAACTTTATTTGCATTCACTTTTATAGGAATTGAAACTTTAGAGTCAAATCCAACAGGTGCGCCAATTGGCAGAACAGGTTCTCCAGGTGATGGTGGTGCTACATGTATTACTAGTGGTTGTCATTCTGGTGGCTCTACTGATGTTACAAATGTTATATCAAGTAATATTCCAACAGAAGGTTATACACCCGGAACAACATACACCATAACAGTTTCTGTTGCGGCAAGCGGAAAAAAAGGATTTCAGGTTTCTCCTCAAAAACTAGATGGTACTTTGGTTGGAACTTTAGCAGCCGGAACAGGTAGCCAAGTTAATTCTACTAAATATATTACTCATACTTCTGCCAAAACAAGTAATCCTGCTGTATGGACTTTCAGTTGGACAGCTCCTGCTTCAGGTTCTGGTGCTGTTGATTTTTACGGTGTTTTTGCTATCAATAGATCTGCTATTCAAAAACAGAAGTATACTGTTTCTGAGAAAACTGCTACTGGTGTAAACGAAAATATTTATATCTCTCAATTAAGTTTATATCCAAATCCTATTGTCAATAAAACAATGAATTTGGGTTTTGAAATGAAAAAAGCCGGTGATTTAAAAATCAGTTTAATCGATATGACAGGTCGTGAAGTATATACTTTCGAAGATGCTTATCATAATGCGGGAAACAAAGATTTTAGTTTTAATCTTCCTGATTTAAATAGAGGTATGTATTTCGTTCAGATTAAAACCAATGATTTAAGCCTGAGCAAAAAGGTACTTTTGAATAACTAATAACGCTTGTTTTATAATCAATAAGAATTGGACTTCCTCGAAAGGGGAGGTCCTTTTTGTTTTGATATCTTGAGGTTAAAATATCTTATATGATATTTTGCTTTTGGAAATTTAATATCTTAATAGAAATTTTTATAAGAACTAACATTTCTCTTAGTACGAATAATTACCCTTATATTATTTTCTTTGTTCAGATTATTTTGTTCTTAATTTGATAGAAAGTTTCTCTGAATGTTTTTGCAAAAGTTTAAGAAACAAATATCTTTTCTTTATAAGGTTCCATTTGTTATCTTCAAATTCTGCAGGAAAATAGTAGTTAATTTCTTTTCCTTTATAGTTGATTAGAATCTGGTCATAACGCTGATGATCTTTTTTAGAGGCTGAAATTTTTATAGAACCATCTTTCAAAAGAATTGTGTCCCTTTTTCTTGAAAGTTCTTCAGAATGCATTTCTTCAAAATTACTATCAATAAAAGCCTTTAAGTCTTTTATCTTGTACTTAGCATTTTTACTTATGCCATTATTGTTAATCTTAATAGCATAATATTCACCTTCATGCTTGTAATAAATGATTATTTGAAAAGGGTTATTAATATATTCTTTCAATTTTTTATCAAAAGTATAGCTTCCAATATTGGTTATTTGGTGCACAATGAAGAATGAATCGTTAGTTAATATCTTTAAGTTTGACTTTATAATGCTATCAGCCTGAGTAAAGTCGAATTGTATATTTCTATTAGTTGAAGTTTGCCCAAAACATTGAAACATGTTTAGGGATATTATAATTAGAATCAAGGTATATTTTGTCATAATTCAGCACTTAAGGTATAGACAATATTTCAGTTAATATTGTACTATTTGCCTTAAAGTATTTTAACAGTTAAAGATTTAAGTCTGACTCAATACACCAATCCAAATGATCATTTGATTTTAAACGTTGATTCTGGATCTTTTATTTACCTCCTCAACCACTTAGCAGGATCCTGCAAATTGGTTTGTTTGTAAATCTCAAAATGTAAAATGGTTTGTTGGTCTTCAGGATTTGTAATCACTTTTCCAATCACATCTTTAGCATTTATCTTTTGTCCTTTTACTACATTTACTTCTTCTAATCTGGCATAAACACTGTAGTATTCCCCATGATTGATTAGAACTACAAAATCCAATCCAGGAATAGGAAATGTTCTTACTACTGTTCCTTTGAATACTGCTTTTACTGTTGAACCTGGTTTTGCTTTTATATCAATACCAAGGTTTTTCTTCATTACACCTTTTAATTCTGGATGCTCACTTGTTCCAAATCTTCCTACTATAATTCCGCCATCTACTGGCCAAGGTAATTTGCCTTTATTGTCTTCAAAGTTTTTGCTTAAGTCTAATTCGTTCTGCGATAAATATGAATTAGTAGTTTGTTGTTTTTGCGGTTCTACAACAGTATTATTTTTCTTTGCCTGAGCTAATCTGCGAGCTTCTTCAGCTTTTCTTTTCTTCTCCTCTGCTTTTCTTGCTTCTGCAATTTCTTTTGTAATCAAATCACCAATTGCCTTGTTCAGCTCACGATCCATTTTTTCCTGTCTAGCAATTTGCGATTTAATGGTATTTACTTGTTGTTGTAATTTACTTAGTAATTGACTTTCTTCTTTCTTATCAATCTCTAATTCCTTCTTTTCAGTTTCTTTTAGGCCAATTAAATTCGTTTTCTGGTTTTTAATGGCAATCATTTCATTAATGGCTTCGATAATTGATTTTTGCGTATTTAAAATCAATTTCGATTGTTGTAACCTAAAATGCCCGTATTGGTTTAAATATTTTATTCTTCGATAAGCCTCAAAAAACGATTTTGAATTAAAAACAAACATCATTTGTTCGTTTAAATTGCGCTTTTTGTATGCAGCAACTATATTTCGCGCATAATCTTCTTTTAGTTTTTCAAGATCATTTTGAAGATTATACATAGCTCTTTTTTGGCCATCAATTTGTATCGACAACTCAAAAGCTTCCTGTCCAATATGGTCAATAATTTGTGTTCTTGTTTGAATTTGCTGACCTAAAACATTTAATTGTTTGAGTGAATTGCTTTCTTCTTTTTTTGTTTGAGCTAATTTCTTTTTGTTCTCTTCAATTTTTATTTGAAGTTCTTTCCGTTTTGCTTCAAGTTCTTTTCGTTTCTGAGCGGTTTTCTGTCCAACACTTGAATAGATTATACCTATAATCAAAAGAGCAAGTAGAACTGCGTTTTTGTGCTTAAAAACCGGAAGTTTAATAAACTTTAACTTTATATGTTTTTGGAACTGCAAATTGAGCCTCTCTTTTTTGTGAAAATGCAAAGTTGTTCAGTTCAAATTTGCATTCAACTTTTTTTTCCGACTGAATGTTAATTTCAATAGTAGAAGGAAACTTATTTTGTCCTGTTTCTGTGAAATGGTCGAAGTTTATATTCAAATCCTGATTTTGGATTGTATCCTTTAAACTCACGCTGTGGGCTTTATAATCAGCAAAATGAAAACTATTCTGTAAGGTAGATGCAAAGAATTGACTTATTTTTAGTTCAGTTCCAGTAGTATCAATTTTAGCTCCCGGAAAACTTGGATTAAACGGCACATTTCCCATGAAAATATTCTGTAATTGTTCGAATTGAATGGGTGCTGATGTGAAATTTTGCATGTATTTGTATGATGCACTGATATAAACTTTGTTAATTAAATCTAAGATTCTAATGGAATCCGGTTGTATCATAATTCTTGCAACGTTCACAAATCCCATTGCTTTTGCACTCATCCAAATGTATTTGTCTTTGGAAATCTGAATTTCCATATCAAAACCTACGTCTTGTTTACTGTCTTTATAACTTACATCTGCTTTGTAATAAACTAAGTTTTCTGAGTTTTTAGCTATTTTGGTTTTTTCTACTATTTCAGTAATTCTTAAAGCAGACTTAGTTGTTAAATCTGTTGTGTTTCTGTTTGATACTTTTTTTGTTTTACAAGAGACCAGCCCTGCTAAAACGAATAGTACAAGAATTCCTTTCACTAAAAACCTATTCATTATTCAATTTTTTTGTTTTTTATTTTCTTCTCTAAACTTTCAGAAATGTTACCTAATTCTTTAGATGTTTTCCACTTTATTAGAGCTTCT
>JAIYDG010000612.1 GCA_027487625.1 Bacteroidota bacterium | reverse complement strand
TAATTAAAAATTGAATTGAATTATTGGTTTGAAGTATACTTTTTACTCCTGAATTTGAATTCGCTGATAATTCAAAACTTTTAGTGATTTCGGGAAATGAATTTTGCTCGTTTAAATTATTAAAAACACCTCTAAAAATGGGGTCATTCAATTCAACTTTATTCACTAAAAAATTCCCAGTTTTTAAGTTACCATAGTTTACACCATGTTTAGATGAAAATTCATTGTAACCGGTTTGCTCTAAATTAGGCAGAACAACAACAATTCCGCCATCTTTGGCAAATCGTTCAAGTTCATTAAATAAACCAGAAGAAATTGTTTTTAATCTATCTATGATGATTAATTGATAGATATTAAAATCAGAATATTTTAAATTTCTAACTTGACTTTTTTGAAGTTTATAAGTGGCATCCAATTGGTATAATTGAGAAAATGCCTGATTGGGATTATCCTCATAAATTTGAAGAATATTGGCTTCATCACTCACTTTAAAGGTAAAGAAATATTCATCATCAAAAGAAACTGGATAATCTGTTATTTTTATAGAAGCTTGGTGCCAGTTTCCATCATTAATCTGTAAAGGAAAATCAATGATTTCATTGGAAGAACTTTTACATGAAAAGGTTTGAATAGCTTTTTGGTTGCCATCTAAAATTAATGAAACGGATTGATTTTCTATATTATTTTTAGAGCCATTTTTGAGTTTAACTTTTATGGTAAAAAGCTGATTCTTTTTTACAATTGGGTCAGTAAACCAAACTGAATCAACCCAAACATTAGCTGAATTTTCAGGAGACAAAGGTAAATACTTAATATTTAAATTTGAATCTAATTGAAACTCATTTATTTTGGCTTGAGATTCTTGTGCATCACCAATCCAATAAGCAATTGATCCATTTTCGGATTGTGATTTTTGGCGTGCAAGAATTTGGTTGAACGATTTTGATTGCGTAGAAATTTTAATTTCATCAAGCAAATTCAAAACATCTTTTTTATTGTAATTTATTCTATGTTTTGATTCAAAATTATTGGTTAGAATTTGATAAGAACGAGAATCTCCATAAGCATTAATAATGGTTCTTGCTTTATTTTTTGCTTGTTCAAGAAGTTCAGCATCCTTGCCTTTAGCATTCATTGAAAAGCTATTATCGATGTAAATAAAAACAGGAGCATTCGACTTAGCAGCAGAACTTCCTTTGGGTAAATATGGATTGGCAAAAGCGAATATTAAAGCACTAAGAGCTAATAATCTAAGTAATAAAATAAGGTAATGTTTAAGCTGACGTTGCTTCTTATTTTGTTGAAGAATTTGTTTGAGAAATCTTATATCAGAAAAGACTAACTTTTTAGGGCGTCTGAAATTAAACAAATGAATAACTATAGGAATTGCCAGAAATCCTAAAGCATATAAAAATGATGGGTTAATGAAATGCACAGTGCAAAATAGGTTCTTTAAGTTAATTTTTACAAGTGAAACCTCTGAATGATAAATTACAAACACAACTTATTACATGTTAAAAATAAATAATTGACCAATTTTTGTTTTAGATTTAAATAAATCAAAATATATTCACACCAAAAAAAGGTTATAATAATTAATCATTTGTAAGTATGAAAGGCATAATTTTTACTGAATTTTTAGATATGGTTGAAAAGAAATTTTCAATTGATACTGTAGATAAGATTATTGAATCATCGAATTTAGCCAGTGGAGGAAGTTACACATCAGTTGGCACTTATCCGCATACTGAAATGGCCGAATTGGTAGTAAATTTAGGAAGAGAAACCGGAATTCCTGTTAAAGATTTATTGATTGCTTTTGGAAATTATTTATTTAACCGATTGGCTGTTTTGTATCCAAATTTTGTGATTTTTGAAAATGGTTTGTTATTTTTTCTTGAAAGTATTGAAAATCATATTCATATTCAAGTTAGAAAACTTTATCCTGATGCTGAACTTCCGCAATTTAATACCAAACTCATTCATGAAAAAAAATTAGAAATGATTTATGTGAGTGAAAGGCATTTAGGCGATTTGGCTGAAGGACTTTTAATGGGGGCCATTGAATTTTTTAAACAGGAAGCATCATTAAAAAGAGAAAGACAATTGGATGAAACAATTAAGTTTACAATTGAGTTAATATAAGTAATTGAGCAAGGAAGAAGAAATATGGAAAAAACGACTTGAACGGGAAAGGAATGCCCGTAAACAAGCCGAAAAGTTGCTTGAAGAAAAAAGTCTTGAGTTATATGTTAGAAATACTCATTTAAAAGATATAACTGAAAATCAGGAAATTTTAATCAACCACAGAACATCTGCCCTGCTTAAAGCTTTACATGAAGCTAAAGAAGCAAATCTTACAAAAAGAGAATTTTTCGCCAATGTGAGTCATGAATTAAGGACGCCATTAAATGGAATTCTTGGGATGGCACATATGCTTCTCGACACCAATTTAAATAATATTCAAAAAGATTATACCCAAACAATCTTAATTAGTAGTGAGATTTTATTGAATCTGATTAATGATATTTTAGACTTTTCGAAAATTGAAGCAGGAAAATTAGAATTAGAAGAAACTGAATTTGATTTGTCTCAAACTCTTTATGAAGTTTTAGATATTCTTAGTTCAAAAGCAAATGAGAAAAAAATTGAACTACTTCTTAAATATGAACCTAGTTTACCCAATTCATTAAAAGGAGATCCAATTAGATTAAAACAAATTCTTTTAAACCTTGGAAGTAATGCCATTAAGTTTACTGAAAAAGGAAAAGTAATTATTGAAGTTAAACTGGTTAAATCAACAAAAAACCATAGTATTTTAAAGTTTGAAATAAGTGATACAGGAATTGGAATTCCTGATGATAAAATTAAACTTCTTTTTAATCCATTTACCCAAGCTGATGCCAGCACTAACCGAAAGTTTGGTGGTACAGGATTGGGTTTATCCATTTCTAAAAAACTGGCAGAAATGATGAATGGAGAAATAGGTGTTGATAGCACTCCTGACGAAGGTTCAACATTTTGGTTTACTACTAAATTTAAAACTAAAAATAAACAACAATCAACAATAGATGGGCCACCTGTTCTTTTTGTTGATTACGAAGCCATCTGTATTGATTGTAATGAAGAATCAAACGACGAATTGATTAAACATTTAAATGCATGGAACATCAAAGCTAAAAAAATTGAATCGGTTTCGGCATTACAAAAAATGAAAATCAAACCAAATACGATTTTGATTATTGGTAGTGAAAATGAAGAGAACTTTTTAAATGAATTAGTTGAAACTGGTATAAAAAATAAATTTGTTTTAAAAATCTTTTTATCTAAAATCAGGACTACAAAAATCATTGAACTAGCTAAAATGAATCATTTTGATTCTATCATTTTTAAGCCTTTAAAGTTCAGACAAATTCAACTTGAGTTAAGTGCTTCTTTAAATACGATTAGCGAAAAATCAGAAACTGAAAAGAAACAAAATGCTTCAAACAATAAAAGTCAAACTGATATACAAATATTGATTGTAGAAGATAATTTAATCAACCAAAAAGTTGCATTAGCCTTACTTAACAAATTTGGATTTAAAGCACATACTGCAGATAACGGATTGATTGCATTGGAGAAAATGAAACAACAAAAGTTCGATTTAATCTTCATGGATTTTCAAATGCCTGAATTAGATGGTTATGAAACAACAGGCAGAATCAGAAATGGACAATCCGGTATTTGTTCTCCAAAAATTCCTATTATTGCGATGACAGCAAATGCCATGAAAGGCGATCAGGAAAAGTGTCTGATTGCTGGCATGAATGATTTTCTGTCGAAGCCTATTATACCAGCAGAATTAGAAGAATTATTGCAGAAATGGGTTGATTTCATTCAACAAAAAAAATAAGATGAATATAGATTTAAGCGGGAAAAACGCATTGGTTTGCGGAAGTACCAAAGGAATTGGTTTTGCTATTGCTAAACAATTTGCTCTATTGGGAGCCAATGTAACTTTAATGGCCAGAAATGGTGCTTTATTAGAAAGAGTTGTTAGAGATTTAGATACTGAAAAAGGTCAAAAACACAATTTTTTAGTTGCTGATTTTTCAAAACCTTCAGAAGTAAAAGAGGCTATACAATCGAAAACAAATGCACATTATTTATACCATATTTTGGTTAACAATAGCGGTGGACCAAGTCCGGGACCATTGGTAAATGCACGTGAAGAAGAATTCTTAAATGCCTTTAATGCACATTTATTAAGCAGTCATTATTTGGTTCAAAATGTTGTAGATGGCATGAAACAAAGTGGATATGGCAGAATCATCAATATCATTTCAACATCAGTTAAAATGCCATTGAAAGGATTAGGTGTATCGAATACCATTAGAGGAGCAGTTGGCAATTGGAGCAAAACATTGGCCAATGAATTAGGTCCGATGGGAATTACCGTAAACAATATTTTACCCGGTGCAACATCAACCGACAGACTTAGCCAAATTATAGAAGGCAAAGCCATGAAGTTGAACGAAAGTGTTGATGAAGTAAGCAAAGAAATGTTGGCTGAAATTCCATTAAATCGTTTTGCCAAACCAGAAGAAATTGCTTATGCAGCAGCCTTCTTGGCCTCAGAATTCGCAGCCTATATCAACGGAATTAATGTTCCAGTTGATGGCGGCAGAACAGGGAATTTGTAATTAGTTTTAAATCATTATAACCTATTTAAACCCATCACAATGCTACACGTATCATCCATCATTAACTCAGATATTGAAACAGTTTGGAATTGTTTTACTCAACCCGAACACATTACTAAATGGAACTTTGCCAACGATGATTGGCATTGTCCGGCTGCAATTAATGAAGTAAAAGTTGGTGGCAGAATGAGCTGGACCATGGCTGCTAAAGATGGCAGTTTTTCTTTTGATTTAGAAGCCGTTTACAAAACTGTAGATGAGTATGAATTATTAGAAACAGAGCTATCTGATGGAAGAAAAGTCATTACCAAATTTGAAGAAGCTGAAGGTGGTGTAATGGTTTCAGAGGATTTTGATCCAGAATCAGAAAATCCTCATGAAATGCAAATTGGAGGTTGGCAAGCCATTCTTGACAATTTCAAAAAGTATTGCGAAAGTCTTTAAACGTTTATTCAACAATCCATTTTGTTGAATAAACTTTATCTCCAAGGGCATTTATCTGAATAAGGTAAATGCCTTTTTTAATTTGGGTTGATGAATGAAATTTTCCTGAATCATCTAGTTTGTCTTCGAATACCACACTTCCTAAAATATCAACTACTGTTACGGTAGCTCCATTATAAGAAGAATTGTATTCAAGCGTTAAATTTCCTTTTGATGGATTTGGATAAATTTTCACATCTATTTCAGGAATTTCTAAGCCTACAAAAATCTCATCAGAATATTCAAACTTCCCATCTTTATCAACTTGTTTTAGTCTATAATACAACGCTGCTTCTCTTGCATCAAGGTCTTTGAATTCATAAAACCTGTTGATGTTTGAATTCCCAAATCCACCAACTTTGCCTATGTCTTTCCATTCATCAGATTTGCGTTGAATTAGGAAATAATCGTTATTGATTTCAGATGCAGTTGCCCAGTTTAACATCACCTCGTTTTCTGTTACTCTATTAGCTTTGAAGTAAAGCCATTTTACAGGCAAGGTTGTTGTATTTCCAACTAAAGGAGCGGAGGTTTTGAAAGCACAAAAATTGGTGTCGCCATTCATTTCAAAAACAGAAACATGCAATACTGTATTACTAGGTAAACCTGTTATCACCACAAAAGTTCCAGTATCTTTATATACAACAAAATTGTTTGTTCCCATTAAAGTGCCTTGACCAAAAACCGAACGAGCTGTATATTGGGTATAGTTCACTGGACTTGAATTTACAGCAGAACTTAACCTTGCTATTACCAATCTTCTTTCTCCATCACCTTTGGTAAAATTCACTCTGATACTATTGCCAGTAATGTTTGTGAATGTTAAACCTGATGCAGATGCAGTTGGAGGAATGGCTCTAACAGTTACAGATTTTTGTACTGAATCTGAACAATTGGCATAAGATGATTTTAGCTTGACCGTATAATTTCCCCAAGTGGTAAATGTTTTGGCTTTGGTTTGAACTGAATCTTTTGTTGAATCAGAAAATATCCATTCTCTTTTGGCTTTTGGATTACTGAAAGTGGTATCATTAAATGAGAAGATGTGGCCAGTAAATAATTGTGGATTTGTATTGGTAGTAAAGCCCACTTTAGGAATGCCATATATAGTAAATTCAGGCATCAACATGGTATCACGAGGATTGGTTCCAAAGATTCTGAATCTGTATTTTCTAGATGAAGAAATATTCGCAGGTAATGCCCAAATGATGCTATCAGTAGTATTTTTAGCAATAGTTCTTGTAGCTGTAAAAGGCATATTCGTAAAATTACCCGCAGCATTACTTAATTGAATGGTGAAGGTATTACCAGTGCCCAATGAATCGCGGCTACCAAATCCTATTCTTAAAGAATCACCGGCGCAAACATCAGGTTCATTTGAATAAACCCAAGTTCTTTGATCGTATGCTTTTAACATCCAAGCATCTTGAAAACCTATCAAAGAAGTTGCCAAATCGTTTCCTTGTTGACTTTCAGTATAACCAGAAAACAAATAAGCATGAGGCTCTAATTGTTTCACATTTACTAAATTATCACTAGAAGTTCCACCCCATGTATAATCCCAAATTTTCTTTCCTCTTTGGTCGAGTTTAATGGTCCAATAATCAAAAACACCAATGGCATTCTGACTTTTAACAGTATTAATTCCACTGTTTGAAATACCGCTGATTAATATGCCACCATCAGCAGAAATATTAAGAGAAGAAAATACATCAGTACTTGAACCACCATAAGCATTATCCCAAATTTTATTTCTATTGGCATCTAATTTTACTAGCCATAAATCGGGGGTACTTAAACCAAAACTTGAAACAGATTTATCACCACCTAAATTAGAATCAGATTGACCTGCTAACAAGATTGAACCATCTGCCAATAGTTTTACGGTGCCCAAAACATCTTCACCTTGTCCGCCAATAGTTTTGTCCCAAACTTTTATTCCTGATGCATTGATTTTGATTATCCAATAATCACCAAAAGAACTTTTTGCTGCTTCCGATTTAGAAGCCCCAATTGGACTATTCGACATTCCACCTAAAATAAAACCATTATCGGATGTAGGTTCTAAGGTAAAGAATTGCTCAGTTCCACTTCCACCATAAGAATAATCCCATAGTTTTACGCCAGATGAATTGGTTTTAACAACCCAAAAATCGTAGTCACCAATTTGAGCTGCTGACTTATCTCCACCAATGCCACTATCAGAATAACCTGCTAATAAATAACCACCATCTGCAGTTTGATAAACCGAAACAAGATCATCATCTAAAGTTCCACCAAATCTTGCATCCCATTGTTTGTTGCCCAATGAATTCAATTTAACAATCCAATAATCGGCGCCTCCCCTATTGTTTTGAGTTTTATCGCCACTGATTCCGCTGTAAGAAATTCCACCCAATAAATAACCATTATCAGATGTTTTGATAATGCTTCTTAATGCATCATAATTAGAACCACCGAAACGCCTTTCCCAAAGTTTAAAACCATCTGCTGACATATAATTAATCCAATAATCAGCAGAACCTTTGCTTGCAGAAGTGATGGTTCCTCCTGGTAAACTTTCGGTGTATCCTGCAAGCATATAAGAGCTATCTGGAAAATTTATAGTTGAAAAATTTCTGTCGATATTGGTTCCACCCAAACGGTATTCTTGTATTTTACCTTGACTTTGAACTACGTATATTTGTTTAGTAGCACTTGTATCAGGGCAACCATAAGTATTTGTATTTACAACACTTGCATTATACCATCCACCTTTTGAAAATACCCTATTGATGTTTGCTTGGGTTGAAGAAAACAAATCGCTAAACATCCACGAACGAAGCACAGAACCTTGTGTTGTATCGGTAAAAGTAAAAACGTTTTTGTTCGACATTCCGATAAGATTGCCAGCACCTGTGCTTATAATAAAACCAGAATTGGGCTTGGGATTAACAGTTACTTGAACTGATGAAGCAGCACCTTGACAAGAAAATCCATTTTGGGTAATAATTGGAACAATAGAATAAAAAATATCTTGGGGATTAGTTGTATTGTTTACCAAAGTATCCCAAATAAAATTTTGCGTACTACCATTTCTATTGCCTGAAATTGTTGAAACGGAAGTAGAGGTATAATTAAAACTTAATCCAGCACCTGAGGGAACTGATGTCAATAACAATTCAAGTGTATTTTCTGAACAAAGTGAACGAGAACCAGGACCAGAATAAGCTGGAACAGGATTCATTTTAATCAATAACCAATTTGAGGTATCAGCTAAAGCAGTTCCAGCACGAGAAATTCTTCTCCATTTTCTAAAACTTACTGATTGGGTTTGAAGTGCTATTTTCTGTGTAGTTACAGAATTTACAATAGTAACAGTATCTGCGTATTGCCAAAGCCAAGGCGAAGGAACAGTATCTGGATTTATATTAATTAAATAAGTGGTTGATGAGCCACAAACATTGGGTGTAGCTGTTTGAATTTGAGTAAATCTGCTTGCAAAAACAGATTGTACTAAAATAAAACTCAGTGCAAATAATATTGTAGATAGTCTATTTTTCCTTTGATTCATACTTTGGAAAAATAGATAAGAGAGGCCTAATAGAAAAGTTAATTTTGATGAAAAATCAAAAACTTTACACAAACAAATTAAAACAATCCGTTGGTTTCTGCTTCAATTCTAGAAATGATGCTTCCTAAATGTTCATTGTTTTCAGCAAAATTCAAATCATCTACTTCAACAATAATATGTTTTCCGCGGTATGAACTCATCCAGGCTTCGTAACGTTCATTTAATCTTCTTAAATAATCTAAACGGATACTGTCTTCGTACTCACGACCACGTTTTTGGATATTGTTTACCAAACTAGGAATGCTGGCTCTAAGGTAAATTAACAAATCAGGTGCTTTTACAGTTTGTACCATCGATTCGAACAATCTTTGATAAGTATCAAAATCGCGGGTACTCATTAAACCCATGCTATGAAGATTGGGTGCAAATATGTTTGCGTCTTCATAAATGGTTCTGTCTTGAATAACATTTTTCTTTCCTTTTTGAATTTGTAACAAAGAATTGTAACGCGTATTCAAAAAATAAATCTGCATATTGAAACTCCAACGTTGCATATCTTCATAGAAATCACTGATATAGGGATTGTCTTCTACGTTTTCATAATGTGGTTCAAACTTGTAATGTTTAGATAACAAGGTTGTTAGTGTTGTCTTTCCCGACCCGATATTTCCTGCGATTGCTAAATGCATAATCCTAATCTCTATATATTCTGAAAACAATAATAC
The DNA here is from genome assembly GCA_027487625.1 of Bacteroidota bacterium. Lineage (GTDB taxonomy): Bacteria > Bacteroidota > Bacteroidia > UKL13-3 > UKL13-3 > CAISCU01. Next base: position 3,547 of record JAIYDG010000612.1, on the reverse strand, counting down.
GTCTAATTAAACAAATGTAAAAAGAGAATTGTGTTTGAAAGAATTTTGTGGAAAACACTTTTACATTTCTTTAAACATTTTTTGGCTCATATCCCTCTAGAACACCTGCAAAATCCAAGCACACAGCATAGTAGGTTTATTTTATAGAAATGTGACCCAAGAAATTCCGATTTGCTTGGCAAGAAGTTTGTTTTCTTCTATTTTGCATCATGCAGATTCAATTTTTCGGTGCTGCCAGAATGGTAACAGGCAGCAAACATTTGATTACAACTCCAAAAGGAACTAAAATTTTACTTGATTGTGGTTTAGTTCAAGGTCGTTTTGATAACAAGGATGACCTCAATCGTTATTTTGGATTTGATCCGGCTTCGATAGATTATTTGATACTTTCTCATGCACATATTGACCATGCAGGATTGATTCCAAGATTGGTAAAACAAGGATTTAACGGTATCATTTTTTGTACCCCTGCAAGTCTTGATTTATGTAAAATTATGCTGATGGATTCTGCGCATATTCAGGAGCAGGATTTGGCTTTTGTAAACAAACGAAGAAAAAGAAAAGGTCAGGAAACAATTGAAGCCATCTATGGTGCTGAAGATGTTGAAAAAGCAATAAGTCTGATGCAGGAAGTTGGTTATGACCAGTTAATGAAAGTGGATTCTGAATTAAAATTTCATTTTACAGATGCAGGTCATTTAATGGGTTCTGCTTGTGTTCATTTGGATATCAAAACAGGAACAGGTAAATCGAAGAAGATTACTTTTACAGGAGATATTGGTAAATATGGCGATTCTATTCTTCGCGATCCACAAGAGTTTGACCAATGTGATATACTGATTTGTGAAAGTACTTATGGCAATAAAAAACATCCTGTTGCTATTGATGCAGAAGCTGAGTTACTCTCCATTATCAACCATACCTGTGTTGAGAAAAAAGGAAAATTAATCATCCCAGCATTTAGCGTCGATCGTACCCAAGAGATTGTTTATTTATTAGACAAAGCCTACAACGATGGTACTTTGCCCAATATAAAAGTGTTTGTAGATAGTCCGCTTTCTGTTAAAGCCACCAATATTATGCGTGAACATGATGAATGTTACCGTGAAGAATTTTTGGATTATATAGCCAAAGATCCAGACCCATTTGGATTTAAAAACTTGCATTTTATAACTGAGCTGGAAGAGTCAAAATCCTTGAATGAATATAAGGGTCCATGTATCATCATTTCTGCAAGTGGCATGGCAGAAGCCGGTAGAGTGAAACACCATATTGCTAATCATATTCAAGACACATCTACTACTATCTTATTGGTTGGATATGCAACACCTGAAAGCTTAGGTGGCAAATTAAAAGCTGGAGATAAATTGGTAAATATTTTTGGAGAAGAATACCAAGTTAAAGCAGAAGTTAAATCATTGGATTATTATTCAGCGCATGCGGATTATGAAGAAATGATTCGTTTTTTAAAATGCATCGACCCGAACAAAGTAGAAAAAATGTTTTTGGTTCATGGTGAATATGAAAACCAATTGGCATTTAAAGAAAGATTAACCAATGAAGGATTTAAGCATATTTATATTCCCAATATGCGTGAATCGTTTGATGTTTAAGGGTACAAATCAGAAAAAATACTTATGGATTAACTTCAGATTTAATTATAAACTCTGTTTTGTATTTCTAAGGACAATTGAATTGAATATTTATACCACAATATCTTTGGGCTAAAGCCAACAAAGCTATTGAGGTATCAGAAAGATTTTATTGGGATTTTGAATTCCGTAATTGCTGGGAAGTATAGGAAACCCTTCTCCTAAATTTAATTCTCTGAAGGAATTTCTTCCGTCTTTTCTTTTCTGCTACCTCTGTACATTTCGAACTTATGGAACTTACATTCAAGCGGTCCATTCCAAACAATCATTCTTTTGGAAGCAGCAAGTTTCATGTGTTTTAGCGCCTCTTTGTTGCTTGATAAAATCCAAGCATCAAAACCTTCAAATCTTTGTTTAAGGGTATCCCCTATCATTCTGTAAAACTGATTGATTTCTTCGATTTCAATCCTTTCACCATAAGGTGGATTCATGATTAAAATACCACCACCTTCTGGAGGTCTTTGTTCTTCAAAACGCATATTTGTTATAGAAATATCATGATGTAAACCCATTTTAGCGGCATTGTTTTTAGCCATATCAGCTACTTTAAATACGGCATCATTTCCAATAATTTTGCCATCTAAAGGACGCTCTGCAGCTTCAGCTTCACGTTTAATTCTTTCCCATAATTTTGCATCGTATGATTTCCATCCCATGAAACCAAAATAAGGTCGGTTGATATTAGGAGCAATGTTTTTAGCAAACATAGCAGCTTCAATTAATAAAGTTCCGCTACCACACATACCATCCATAAAAGTTCCTTTTCCATCCCAACCGCTATGCAGCATTAAAGCCGCAGCAGTTACCTCGTTTAAAGGAGCCATATTCGCATCGGCTCTATAACCACGTTTATGTAAGGATTCATTTGAACTATCTAACGAAACAATTACTTCATTGTGGTAAATATGCACATGAATTCTCAAATCGGGGTCGTAAACATCTACATTCGGACGAACGCCAAATTCTTCTCTGAATAAATCAACCACCGCATCTTTGGTTTTTAAAGCCACATATTTACTGTGGTTAAAAAAATCGGAATGAACAGTAGCATCAACCGCTAAAGTTCCGTTTACATCTAATAATTTTGTCCAAGGAAAGGACTTTATTCCATCGTATAAATTCTTTTCATTAAAAGCAGAAAATTCGAATATTGGAACCAGTAAACGCATACAGGTTCTAAGATGCAGGTTACATTTATAGAGCAATTCCAAATTACCTGTAAAATACACTGCACTTTTTCTTATCTCAATATCTTTTGCACCTAAATTTTCTAATTCATTGGCCAAAAGAGGTTCAACACCTTTTTGAGTTAAAGCAGTAATTATAAATTGTTCTGGTAATGGATAAGGATTAATCATTCTGCGAAGGTAAGGGAAATGCAGGAAAGGGAGATGGGAAAAAGAAATGCATCATTTATATCTGTTTAGCTTTCGCAATTGTTTGATGTATTTGATTCAAATCCTTCATCCAATTGAGCAATTCGGGGTTTAACCAATGAAATAATTCTTGTAAAATAAGGTAGTTCATTTGAATTCCAGAGAAATCTAAACTAGTACTTTTAAAACAAAGTGGTTCATTATGACTAATTCTATTTCTAAGTATTCTTATCTTATTTAATCTATCCGAAACTTCTTTTCTACCTATACCTGCAGGCAAATTTTCGAATATTTTAATGGGTCGACCTTTTAAAATTTTATAATGTTGAATTTCATACAATTCAGTCCAAAAGCCAAATGACATATCGGCAATAATATGATTACATGTCACAGGTAATTTTAATCGACTTAAGCGCTTTTCAGATTTTTCAATCGATTTTTTTATAAAATCATTTGCAATAAATAATTGCTTCTTTTTATCAAAATAAGTTAATGTAGGATCACTCATCATTTTTGTTT
>JAIYDG010000397.1 GCA_027487625.1 Bacteroidota bacterium | reverse complement strand
GTTCTTTTAACCAATAAATAGTTCCGTAATAATATTCTCCCGATTTAAAAATCCTGAACTTTCCTTCCCCACTCGAACTTAACCATTCACCTAAAATTTCATCGCCAGTTTGCACCTGAAAAGCAGTTGCCATCAGCAAAAACATTAACATCATTGTTCCTTTTAGCAATTTCATATTTATTTCAACATTAGTTTTTTAATTTCTTTAACAGGCGCACTTCCAAAACTTAAAAAGCTTTCATGGAATTTCTTCAAATCAAATGATGATGCTTTCTTCATTTCTTCTCTCAAGGCAAAAATTTCTGAATAACCTGTAAAATAACTACACAATTGCACTTGAGATAATTGAACCCTTCTCCATTTTCCTTCTGCTTCTGCTTGTTGCTGAAAAGCTTCATTCACCAATAAATGAATAGCATCTTCCTTTTTCCAGCCTTTTACATGCACACTGTAATCTAAAATAGTATTACAAACGGTTCTCAAATGCCATTTGTTGTACATCAATAACATTTCTGGTTCTGAATTTCCATAACCAGCTTCAATCATCATTCGTTCTGTGTAAACGGCCCAACCTTCAACCATGGCGCCATTTCCAAATACAGATTTAATAATAGAAGGCGAATTGTTTGAGTAAACCAATTGCGCATAATGTCCAGGTATGGCTTCATGTATATTTAAAATTTGAAGGATATAATGGTTGTATTCTCTCAAATAACTTTCGGCACTTTCATTGCTAAATTTTTCTAAGGTACTAACATTGTAAAACGTCTCCGCATCTTTGTCGTAGGGACCAGGAGCGCTGATGCTCGCACCAGCAACACCATCCATATAACTAGGAGTTCTTCTTACTTTCAGAGGTTTTTTAGGATCTAAAAACAATAATTGCTTTTCATTTACAAATGTTTGCAGCTCCGGAATTTGTTTTTCAATCGACTGAATAAAAGAATCACGATGAGGATGTTTATCTGAAATTTTATTGATGAGTGCAGAAATTGCTTTTAAAGTATCTTTTGGCATTTCAACATTCATGTATTTCGTCCATAATTCCTTTGTTAGTTTAGCCATTTCAAGATGTAATTCATTTTTTCTGTTGATGGCCTTTTCGTAAACCTCAGCAGCTGTCCACTCTGATTGAATATCGTGTTTAAACTTAATATCAAACAATTCTTTTCCTATTCTAAAATCTCTTTTTGCTGTTGGAAGAATCGTTTTTAGATAGGTAGAAAATCCATCAATAGCAGCAACAGCTTCTTGTAAATCAGCCTTTGTTTCAACCCAATTCAATACTTCAGAATTTAAATATTCTTTTACACCTTCGCTTTGCTCAATGGCCAATTGCGTATGTTCTGGAGAAGGATTTTCGATGTTTGCCTTTGCAGCATCATAGTAGGATTTTACTTTTTTAATTCTTGCTTGAATAAATGTACGTTTTTGTAATGAATCTAAATTCTTAGCATTGATAATATCAGCAAAAGCACCCGCAACATTATAATTAGAAGGATCCCATTGCCAAGCTTTTAAAGTGTCTGTATAAAACAAAATTGATTGCAAAGCACCTTTCATTAATGCCAAATCTGTTAAATCATTCGACTCAAGTTTCGAAGTTTCTAAATGAGACAATGTATCTAACCAAGCATTTACGAAAGCCTTATCAGCTTCTCTGCAAGATTTATCATAAGCCAATAATTCTGCATCATAATCATGAAAACCCGCAGTTGTAGCAGATGTTGGAAACTGTTTCCACCAAGATGAAATAAAACTTTGACGTGTATTTTCGAAATTATTATTGTTTGATTTTTCTGTTGTACAGCCAAATAAAATAAGCAATACAAATAGAATATTTATCTTCTTCATGTTAGCAAGATGCTAAAAAGAAGATGAAAATCAAATTTAGCAAATACAAAGCTTAATCAAACCAAGAAAACTAAAGTGAATGTTGATGATTTTTATGGTGTTCTCCGCTAAAATTGCCGTAAAAAAACAATCGGATGGTATGGTTTAAATCGTATTGAAAGCCTGTTTGTTTTTGTTGAAAAATCCGCATATAACCAACATCAAATGCCAGTTTTTTGCTGATGTTTTGTCGGTAACCCAGAAATATTCTGTTTTGATCAAAAGTATTATAGGTGATACTTTTTCCGAAATGAACTAAAATTTCATCTGACAAAACTATCGCCGGATTTTTGAGTGAATGTGCAATGGGAATATTCAAACTCAATAAATAACGAACCCGGTTTGTAAAAGCATATTCACCTGTCCATGTATCGTTTTTGGTATCCATTATCTGCCTCCATCTTTGTTCGTTCCTAATTCGATGTAGTAAAGAAATTTTCCCAATTGAAGAGGGATAAATCAGCTGTTGAAAAATTCGGTGTTCATCGGCCCAAGTATTTAAAGTAGAATTTGTTGGAGCAGAAAGTAAATTGGCATAACCAGCAGACAATTTTAATCCTGATTTGAATTTATATTCAGGAGCTACTCTTGCAACAAAAAAGCCTGGTCTGTTTAAAAACTCAGTTCTTCTATAATGAACATCTGCTAATAAATGCCATTTTTCATTTAACTGAATACTCGTAATAAAAGCAATCCAAACGTGAGTATCTTCCTTGGTTTGTTTTTGAACCTGTGCCAAAATTTGAAAACCCATTAAGATATAAAAGACCAGAACCAAAAACGATTTCATTTTACAAATTTCTTAAAATAGATTGAAATGAATTCAGACAAAAATCAGTTAATGTCTGTTTTTTTTATTGAAATAATGGCAAGAATTAGAAGTGAAATTAAACTATCAAACTATATGATTTTAAATCAAACAAACATCAATTAAGAAACTAAATCGGCATCAATATTAAAAAACAATTTTGTGTGTTGTTTTTTAAAAATCATCACCATTACAGGATGTGCAGGCAACCAAGAATTTATCTTTATTTCTTCAACAACTTCGGTAAAAGCAGTTGATTCTTTAATTAAAAAGTTCAATTCAACTTTAACTAGTTTCATCACAACTGCATTCATTTGTACCATTCCTTTTTCTTTGTTTGATAAGATTTTAGCCGGATAAGTAAATGTTAAAGGGATGAACAAAAATTTCAAGGTTTCATGAATAAGGTAATTATCGTTTCCCAACTCATCTATTTTAAAAATTACAGGATGGAACTTTTCAAATTGTTTAGCATCTGATAAAATTGAGAACACTTTTTGAGTGGATGATTTTAGTTTAAAATTTAATTTCATGAGTTGGAATAAAATCTATTTCAATAAAAAATAGAATCAAACATAATCAAATGAAATACCAATATCCGCATAATTACCTTTAATTAAATTCTCGTAATTTTTCATTTACGAAATCTATTTTTCTATTAGATACATAATAATTTTAATTAGCATTTTAATATCGCTCCAAAACACTGGCGGACCTTCGGTCCGCCAGTGTTTTGGAGCGAGGGGCATTCATTCTTTTTGTTTTCTACTATAATGTCATCCCTATGGGATTTTTAAGAATTTTCATAAAGAACGAGATTCGAATTCTTATTGATTTAGCTTGAATTTTTTGTTTTATTTAAACTGATAATCCACTCCGTAAACCTGACTTAACAATGTTTGAGGCGCATCCATTATTTTAGCACTCAAAGGTAAACTTGGAGTAACAGGTGAATTATTTTTCAAATAATCTTTCATTACCTGATGTAATGTATGTGTTGTATTTTTCGCATCCTGAACACCTTTTATTCTACAAAGCATATCAGCAGGATCACCATCTCTTTCGCAAGCGCAAATTGTATAAGTTGCATTTAAATCCAAAGGCAATCCTTTTACAAGAACCTTTTGAACACGGCTTCCCATTGGTTCAAAAGCTTTAAATTCAATACTCATTCCTTTGAATTTAATCACCCAACCACCAAAACGTTTCGAAGCATCTTTAGCAAACACATTGTTTAATTCCTTTTCTAACCAATCAAAAATTTGTTTACCCGTTACTTTACCTGTTCTTACAGTGCTATCAACAGGCAACATATCAAAAATAAAACCATTGGTTATAGGAATATTACCAGTTTGATCGGGAGTGTTTCTTGGTGGACAAAATCTGAATCCATTTGAAAGTACAATATCAATTTCTGGTAATTGCCAATTCAAAGCATTTAAAATCATGGTATCAATGGTATTTTCAACCACAAAATTTCTATACAAAGGCAAAGTGCTATATCCAACGATTTCATTGATATCTTTATAAAATGGCTCTTCATTTGCTTGAATTAGTTTTGTAACAGCAGCATCAGCTTTTAATTTAGTGGGTTCAACTTCATCTAAAACATAAGAATCAGCAATAACCTTTCCTCCTTTTATTTTTAATTCGAGTTTACCAACAAACGAACCGAAAGCTCCGGGCTCAACTACTTTAGCATATTTACATTGAATGGGTTTTCTAACTCTTTCATGTGTATCGCCACCAAAAATATAATCTACACCTTCACAAACAACATCATTGGCCAAAGCAATTTGTTGTGATAAACCCAAATGAGAAAGTATAATGATAAAAGCACATAGCTCATCATTTTTTAAAACATCAACATAATGTTTGATATTTTCTTCAGGTTTGATATAGATAATTCCCTTGCTATAATTGGGCGATTGGCGTAAAGGAACTAAAGGATCTGTATAACCTAAAAATCCAATTTTAATTCCTTCAACATTCCAAATATAATATGGATTAAAAATCAATTCGCCTTTTTTACCCTCACCTAAATCGTGGTACATATTTGCACAAACCTTCGGAGCATTTAAAGCACCCATTAAAGTCTGCATTGCCTTTTTATAGTACACAACCTCCCAGTTTCCTGGCAAGTACAATTGGTATCCAAGAGAATTTAAAATCGGTACCAAAGCCTTACCCGTAGTTTTTACGGCTAATTCACTGCCTTGAAACATATCACCAGTATCGAGAATAAAGGTATTTGGATTTTTCTTTTTTGCATTTTTGAAATATGTTGCCAAGTGCGCGTATCCACCAGCTTTTCTAAATGTAAGTTGCTCATTTTCCCAGAACAATTCATCATGAGGATACACCTGACAATGCACATCAGTAGTTTGAAGAATTTGGATTATTTTTTTCTTATCCATTTCAACTGCATCTGTGTTTAAAAACTCATTAGAATCAATTGAACTGGCATCAGCACTTAAACTTGGAATAACAGTAGCACCCATTCCCAATAAACCTAAATTCTTTAAAAAATCTCTTCTTTGTTTTGTATTTGTTGATGAATCTTTCATTGTTCTAAATTAATTTTTGATGTAAAAAAGAGCCCTTGAAATAGTACATTGACTAGTTCAATTTTAAGCTTGTTTTTTACTTTCGTCCTTTTTCTTTTTGATAGGTTTAAAAGGACCATATTTATGTTGTTTTTCTGAAAAACCATCACTAAACGGACCAAATGGATGGTCGATTGGTTTTTCTGAAATTTTGGGCCAATCATTAGGCGTTTCTTTACTTGGCCTGCTTTGAGAATTTACAAATGCTGCAACATCCCAAGCCTCTTCATCTGTTAATTGCGGATTTTCATGAACAGCACCAAACGGCATATTTGATTTCACAAACTTGGCAAAATTTGACAACCTATATAAACCTGCTTTGTCGTTATAAGCATGTTCTCCCCAAAGTGGAGGATATGTATATTCTGTTCCATCAGCAATTAACAATCCTTCACCATTGGCTTGGTGGCAGGTTTGACATTTTGCTACATAAACATCTTTACCCTTTTTAGCATCAGCAGCTCTATCTAAAAAAGCTAAATCTTTAAAACCGGAACCTTCAGCCTTTTTACCTTTTTTTATATTTGAACCCAAGAATTCTATATAAGCTTTTATTGCTTGCATTTCTTTACTCAAAGTATCAAGAGCTTTTCCATTTAAACTTCTTTCAAAACAATCATTAACCCTTTTGTAAATATCCTCTTCTTTACCACTTCTTGCCCTGTATTTTGGATAATTTGCAGCTACAGAACTATAATTATTTCCAAAGATTTTTGTACCAGCATCCATGTGACAATTTTGGCAATTCATGCCATTTGAAATCTGATTTACACTTCCTTTTGGACCTAAGTATTTTGATGTATGAATAATTAATTCTTTGCCATAAAGTACTAGGTCTTTTTGTTTTTCATCGGTAATCGAATTGATATCTGGAGCTAACCAAAAATCAGCACTATCATTCTTGGGAATAGCTATTTCACTTTGGTTTCTATTTGAAATACTTACATCAAAAAAACCAAGAAAATAAAAAATTGAAACAACAATGGTGATAACAAAAACTCCAATTACAAGTTTAAGCTGTTTGACTATTGTACTGAGTTTGGTATTAAAATCCTCATTTGACATATTTCTGAACACAAAAACTAATGAGGCAATTTGTCTCTAAAATAACCATAAACCCAAGTCCCAGCAATTGCACTTAATAAAGTTACTAAAACTACTGTTGTACCACTACCAATTTGAGCGAAAAGTGGTCCTGGACAAGCACCTGTTATGGCCCAACCTAATCCAAAAAGAATACTACCATAAATATTACCTTTATTAAATTCTTTGGTTTGAAAAACAATCCCTTCACCATAAATTGTTTTGATATTGAATTTTTTGATAATAAAAACGGAAATCATTCCAACTACAACTGCACTTCCAATAAT
>JAIYDG010000546.1 GCA_027487625.1 Bacteroidota bacterium | reverse complement strand
GCATCAAAACCATTTGAATTAGCCATTAGATTTGGACAAATAGATCCAGCTGTTCCAACACCTGTAATATGAATTTTCTGTTGCCAACTTGAAGCAATACTTGGCCCACTGCTAAAAGGCGCAGATAAATAGCGATAACGTCTACCTGAACTACCAGGAATGAACCTTTGAACAGTAACATTACCTGCTACTAGGCCTTTTAAAATTCCAGCTGTTTTACGATTAGTAGATAATAAAACAAGGTAATTATTGCTATTGATTTGACCAGCAAGTGGATTAACAAAACCTTCGATTTTTAAGGTATCAAGAATATCTAAAATTCGAGAATTTCTATTAAAGATTAAATTAGTTAAAGTATCAAAATTATTGTGCATTCTAATACTTGCGAATGAACCTGTATCAGAAAAAATAATACTACCATTTCCTTTAATTCTTCCATCTCCATTTAAAACTCCAAGTACTCTAAGTTGATGATTATTTAAAGCCAAATTAGCATTGTTATCAATCGTTAAATTTCCTATTACAAATGAATCTTGTAGCTGAGCCTCATTTATAGCACAAGAACCCAATACAGGTAAAACAATACTGCTATATTGATTAGGCAAATTTGAAGCTGGTAAATAAGAATTAGAAGCTGTTTGATAAATTATCCAATTATTCAAATCATTTAAACCTGAACTCAATTTACCTGTAAAAACATAGGTATTATTCTTAGGAGTAACTATTAAAAATGGCGCATTAACCTGAACAAATAAAGCATTTGAAGTATCTGCACAAGCATTAGAATTCACACTAATTAATCGATAAAACCCAGTACTGTTTGCACTTATAGAATTGGAAATCTGCCCTGATATTGTACTACCATTTAATTGCCAAAAATAAGTGTATGAAGGACTTAAACTGGTTTGAAGATTAACAGATGAACCTGCACAAATAATAGTAGAGGCAGATGCAGTAATTGTAGAAGACCGAATTGAATGAATTGAAACGTAAATACTATCTCTTGCCTGATATGAACCCAAAGTATAGGTGCAAAAATACCAACCTGATGTTTTGGCCTGAATCTGTCGGGCAGTAGAATTCGTGTTCCACAAATAAGAATTCGCGCCAATATCTGCTGACAATTGAACACTATCGCCACAAACTTTTAAGGAATCAGAATTAAAACCATTAATTAAAATCAATCGACATGTATCAGAAGCAGAGCAAGCAACTGCCTCATAAACATTCAAAGAATATACTCCTGAATTCTTGAGCCAGTTATTTCTACTATTAACTCCATTACTCCAAATATAATTTGAAAAATTAGCCGGACCTGATAACAATACACTGTCTTTACCTACAGCAAAAACTGTATCGGCCAAATTAACTACAGGAGGCTCATAAATAGTAACAGAAGTAGTGTCAGAACAAACATTACCTAAATAACTTAAACGCACCCAAAATTTCTTACGATAAGGATAAGTTATCACACGTATATCATCAGGATCATCTCCATTATCAGGAACAGATAATAAAGCAGGATTCATAGAAAAAGTAGTGTTTGCATTGACAGAACCATTCGACCAAAGAACACTTACACCTAGACCTGAATTAACACTAAAATTCAAATATTCATAATTACAGGCCGCAGTATCATCCTTAATAATTTTAGCATTTAATAAAACAAGATAAATACTATCACTTAGTGAATTGGAACCATTAATAGCAGAATAGGCATACCAGCCAGAAGAGCCAACTTTTATTGACCTTGAAGTTCTATTTTGGTATCTCCACAAATAAGAAGAGTAACCAGAATCTGCGGTTAAGAGAGATGAATCACCACAAGTTATTAGCGTATCTATTGTATTTGAAACATGAGAATACGTTGCATAACTTGATGTAAGAAAATTACTTGTTTTACTTAAACCATTGTACTCAAACAAAGCAAAGTGATAATTCAGTCCTGATGTTAATCCTGAGATATTAGCAGATGAACCCATTCCATCATAAACAACATAATTACCAGAACCTAAATTCGAACCGGAACCAAAAATAGAACTTGCATTATATAAAGAAGAATCTGTTGGAAACTGATTGACTGAACTACCTAGTTTCATGACTAACAATCGTCTGTTTCCATTTCCAGATTTCCACGACAATTTCATTCCTGTTGAAGCTATTGAATCGATGCTTATTGCTGAAGAAATAATTGCAGGTTCAGAAGGTTTACTTAAGCCCCAAATTCTATTTACATATTGGGGACTATCAATGAAGGGATTACGATTTCCCTGAACCGCATAAACAGCATTATTTCTATTGATTTCCTTTACACTTGGAGGATCTTGATTATGCCATTTAATCAATAAATTTAAGAACCAAGCATCGTATGCCGGATAAGCATTACCTGCAAGAATATCATTTGCAGAACCATTCGTAACCCAAGCAGCTATCAAATTATTATATCGTGCTGCAATATAAAATTGAGCCCTTGCCAAATCACCCTTATATTCATCAACAGGTTCGAAAACAGTGCTGGAATAACCAGGAGTAACACTTGGACCTCGTTTTCCTCCATTTTGAGCTGTATAAGTTGGAGAAGAAACTTCTCCATAAGGATTATCGCTACGAATTCCATTTACATAACCATCTGTTGGATAGATAAAATGCATATCAGAAACCATTGGCGATAAGCTTGCAAACCATGATTGCGGGAAACTATGTTCTCTGTTATAACAATCTCCTTCAACACGATAAACTCCACATTGATTGCCAGGAACAGCAAATGTATAAGGAGTTTCCTTTCCATTGATATTGGTAGAATAAACATCCCACAAAGTACCATCATAATACATATCAGTATTGATGTAAGTATTCCATAAAGCATTGTAACTAATATTGGTATGCCCTAATATTTTATTGTACAATGCAGTAAGTAATGCAGAACCAGTTTGATTTAAACCAGAATAATAATTGGCAGGAATTGAAACAGAGCTGACACCTGTACCTCTAACTGAAACTGATAAGGTACTTGAACCAGAAGAGGAATTTAAAATAGTACCAGTAATAACTCCCGAAACTGAAGGAATAAATCGAACAAAAATTTCCGTAGTATCAACTGAACCGGAAATTGGACTCAAAGTAATTGATTTTGAAAATTGTTGATTTACTGATAAAGAAATTTCAAAATGGTTTGAAGCAGTTACAATTAATGGATTTGTTAAACCTGTACCCCAAACCTTATACCTAGCTGGATTTGCTGCAAAAGAAACAGTACAATTTCCGAAATTACCAAGGTTAGAATTTGAAACAAAAATGGAACCAGCAAAAGCGTCGGAAAAGTTAATTAAAACAAAAAGACATATAAATAATAGATTCTTCAACGCTATAAATATTAATTTAAGGAATACCTAAAAAACACATTCTGATGAAAAATTTAAAGGACAATCCATACAAATCTGTTTTTCAATGATTTAATCAAAACAGTCAAAAGTAAAGATTCAAGATTAAAAAATTGTTACTGTCAAGTAAAAAACGAAAAAACAAACATTTACTTCATTGAACATAGATTGGATTCAACAAAAAATCCATAAAAACATATCTTGCAGCCATGAGAGAAAAGAAACTTTTTCTATTAGACGGAATGGCTTTGGTTTATAGAGCTTATTTCGCATTTAGTCAGAACCCTCGTGTTACTAGTTACGGCTTTAATACTTCTGCGATTTTTGGTTTTACAACCACCCTATTAGATGTAATTAAAAAAGAAAAACCTACGCATATTGGCGTTTCATTTGATACTTCTGCTCCTACTGCAAGACATATTGAGTACGAGTTGTATAAGGCTCATCGTGAAGAACAACCAGAAGATATAACCAAGGCATTACCTTATATACGCCAGATTACAGAGGCATTAAATATTCCTCTACTTATAATGGATGGTTATGAGGCTGATGACATTATAGGTACAATAGCTAAAAAAGCTGCTGCTGCTGATTTTGATGTATACATGATGACTCCAGATAAGGATTTTGGTCAATTGGTTGAAGAACATATTTTCATCTACAAACCTGCTCGTTTAGGTAATGATGTGGAGATTTTAGGTGTTCCTGAGATTCTTAAAAAATGGGAGATTCAAGAAGTAAGTCAGGTAATTGATATCCTTGGTTTATGGGGTGATGCAGTAGATAATATCCCAGGAGTACCTGGAGTTGGCGAAAAAACCGCTAAGGTTCTTGTCCAAAAATATGGCAGCATTGAAGGCTTGCTTGCAAATACACATGAGTTAAAAGGCAAACAAAAGGAAAATGTCGAAAATAATAAAGACAAGGCTTTGTTATCGAAACGTTTGGCAACAATTGACATCAATGTTCCAATTGAGTTTGATGAAACAGCTTTATTAATCGAAAAAGCAAATAAAGAAAAAACAGAAAAACTTTTTGTTGAATTAGAATTCAAAACACTTCTAAAACGATTGTTCCCTGATTCTACTGTTGCACCTGAAAGCTCTGCTAATAAACAACAACAAGCTTCTAGTGGCGCATTCGACCTATTTAATCAAGGAAGTATTGAAAGTAAAAGCACACCTACTGCAAATACAAGTATTGGAAATATTGAAAGTGAGGAAGAAGCAGAATCTGTTCCTAAAAACACCATTGCTAATACTGACCATCAATATAAAATTGCTAGTACAGAAGAGGAAATAAACGAACTTGTTGATTTACTTCTTCAGCAAAAGGAAATTTGTTTTGATACAGAAACTTCTCAATTAGAAAGTACTGAAGCTTCAATTGTAGGATTATCGTTTTCATGGAAAGAACATGAAGGCTATTATATTCCTTTTCCAAATGATGATGCAGAGGCGAAAAGTATTCTAGAAAAATTCAGGCCTATATTCGAAAATGAATCTATCACTAAAATTGGTCAGAATATTAAATACGATTTAAACATCATTAAGAATTATGGTTTAGATTTAAAGGGACCCATTTTCGATACCATGTTGGCTCATTACTTAATTGAGCCCGACCTTAGACATGGAATGGACTACTTAAGTGGAATCTATTTGAATTACGAGCCTGTAAGTATTGAAACATTGATTGGCAAAAAAGGTAAAAATCAGCTGAGCATGAGAGATGTACCTTTGGAGAAAATTAAGGAATATGCAGCAGAAGATGCAGATATCACCTATCAATTAAAACAAAAATTAGCGCCAGAATTAGTTGATAAAAACGCATTGGATTTATTCAACAATATTGAACTTCCATTGGTTCATGTTTTAAGTGATATGGAAATGGAAGGCATTAGAATCAATTCAGATTTCTTAAATGCTTATTCAAAAGAACTTGAAATAGAAATTCAGAAATTAGAAAAAAGAATCATTGAATTAGCCGGTGTTCCATTTAATATTTCATCACCAAAACAATTGGGAGAAGTTTTGTTTGAACATTTAAAATTAGACCCGAAAGCTAAGAAAACAAAAACAGGTCAGTACCAAACTGGAGAAGACATTTTACAAGGATTAAGTGAACATGAAATTGCACGTTGTATTTTAGATGTAAGGCAATTACAAAAGTTAAAATCGACATATGTAGATGCATTACCAACCATGATTAATCCTAAAACAGGTAGAGTTCATAGTTCATTTAATCAGGCAGTTGCTGCTACTGGCAGATTGAGTTCTAACAATCCAAATTTGCAAAATATTCCAATTAGAAGTGATAGAGGAAAAGAAATCAGAAAAGCCTTTATTCCTAAAAATGAAGATTATGTTTTGCTAAGTGCGGATTATTCTCAGATTGAATTAAGAATCATTGCATCAATTGCAAATGAGGAAAACATGATAGAAGCTTTTAAACAAGGTTACGATATTCACCAAGCTACAGCAGCCAAGGTGTTTGGCAAAGCTATTGAAGAAGTAACAAGTGATGAAAGAAGAAATGCAAAGGCAGTAAATTTTGGTTTGATATATGGTCAGACACCATTTGGATTGAGTCAGAATTTGGGTATACCAAGAAAAGAAGCTACTCAAATGATTGATGAATACTTCAAACAATATCCAGGCATTCGAACTTACATGAGTGAAACCATTGAGTTTGCAAAAGAAAACGGATATGTACAAACCTTACAAGGCAGAAGAAGGTATTTAAAGGATATCAATTCAGCTAATTTTACGGTAAGAGGATTTGCAGAACGAAATGCTATCAATGCGCCTATACAAGGCTCTGCAGCCGATATGATTAAAATGGCAATGATTAATATTCATAAAAGATTAAAGGCTGAAAAAGATATTATCAAATACTCAAAAATGATTTTACAAGTACATGATGAATTGGTATTTGATGCACATAAAGATGAAGTTGAAATTTTGAAGAAACTCGTGGTTGAAGAAATGGAAAAAGCCATGCCAATGAATGTGGTAATTAAAGCAGAAGTTGGAACTGGCGATAATTGGTTGGAGGCGCATTAAAAGAAGTTAGACAAAAGAAGTTCATAGCTTCTTTTGTCTAATCTAATAAGTTTGAATTAAAGATTCCAAAGGTATATTCAATTTCTCGTGAAGATTTCTAATCATCTCCAAATTGAGTTTACGTTTGCGGTTTAAAATTTCGCTAACACGGCTACGATAGCCCAAAATTTCGGCTAATTGTTCTTTAGATAAGTTAAGCTGCTCCATTTTATATTTAATCGCTTCTACAGGATCTGGAGCTTCAATTTTATAATTTCTGTCTTCGTAATCCTTAATTACCAAAGCTAACAACTGAGCCTCTTTACCTTCTTTCGTATTGGATTTAGCAAGGAAAATTTCTTCAAAACGAATAAGACATTTTTTATATTGAGACTTACTTTTTATTATTTCTACGTCCATTTTTAAGAGATTTTAATTTACTTGATAATTTAGATTTATAAAGATCAACACTATTTGCATCTATTTTATCATATTCTGCATGTGTTCCTATAAACTTTATAAACAACCACTGATTTTCATAGTTAATTACGGCAACCAAACGATAATCATTTCCTTTTATATCAAATACAACCCTGTTATTTTTAAGTATACTAAGATTACCACCAAAAACCTTTTTCAGAGCATTGGGAGACTTCCAATTCCCAGAAATAATTTGGTCATACCAAACTTCTAATGGAATCTTAGCATCTCCATGTTTTGTATAAAACTCAATTATTGTACTTCTATTATAAACATTCATTGGTCACTGCTCAAAAATAAGAAAAATTTACCAATTTGGTAAATTTTTCTTATTCCCATTTATGCTTTTAAAAAACTAGACATAGCATTAATGTTACGCAAATAAAAAATTTTACATCATATAATTCACTATCAAACCAATGATAATGATTGCCACGAAAATAATTTCCTGTTTAGTATTACAGTAATCCCTAATCTACTTTATGAAAAGAGCAAGTTCAAATAAATTTCGTTTTCAAATGGGATTATCGCTAAAGCGATGATCCCTAGAGGGGGGTGGCTACGGAAAATGAATGCCTGAGCTTTGCTCTTGCCATTTTAGTATAGAATAAAATCCTCAAACGAAATTCGTTCTGTTGAAACAAATGGGATTATCGCTAAAGCGATGATCCCAGAGGGGGTGGCTTCGGAAAATGCCTAATCCCCTTCGTGGATTGAGCCATAAAACAATAAAGAGCAAGTTCAAATAAATTTACTTTTCAAAAGGGATTATCGCTGAAGCGATGATCCCTAGAGGGGGGTGGCTACGGAAAATGCCTAATCCCCTTCGTGGATTGAGCCATAAAAAGTAAAAGAGCGAATTCAAATAAATTTGATTCGCTCTTTTACTTTTTATGGCTGCCTGCGGCCAGGCATTTTCCGGCGGAGAAAGAGGGATTCGAACCCTCGATACAGTTTCCCGTATACACACTTTCCAGGCGTGCTCTTTCGACCACTCAGACATCTCTCCGAAAAGGGAGCGCAAATATAAAATCTAAGCGCACTTATACAAATGGATTTTAATTTCCTCTAAAAGCCTTCCAGAATTTCTGCTGCTATTTGATCGGCCATTTCTGAAAACCTTGAATACGCATTGTTTGATAAAATATAAATACTCACATCTTGGTCTACAAAACGCATCATGATACACAAATATCCTGGCCATGAGCCTGTATGATAAACCAACTTTTCTACTCCCCCGCCCTGCTGAATAAAAACGCCTTTGCCATACTCAATTGCAGTGCCATCTTTTAAGGTTTGTTTGCTATATATGCCATCCAATTCTTCTTTTGAAAACAATATATTCTTCGATAAAGACTCATCCCATTTTTGTAAGTCAAGTAAATTCGAATTCACTGTGCCATCTCCAGTTATCGCATCTTGATAAATGACTTCATCAAACTCCTTTAAACTATCGGCTAATACGTAGGAATTCTTTTTATTCGAGTATTCAAATCCATAAGCATAATTGGGTAACAGTTCTTTCTTCCATCTTCTGGTATGATATACCCTGGTGCTGGTCATGCCCAATGGTTTAAAGATAGCTGAATCTAAAAACTTAGCATAGGTTTGTCCAGATACTTTTTCTATTATCGACGACAAAACCATATAACCTGTATTGCTGTATTCAAAACGTTGTCCGGGCTCAAACAATATTTTAGGATGTTTGTCTTTCAACATGTTTAAGACATCTTCATTTGTAGCAAAGCGTGTTTTATCCCAATTCTTCTCCAACATCATTTCATAATCTGGAAGTCCAGATGTATGTGTTAGCAAATGTTTCAACTGAATGTTTGCATATGGAAAATCGGGAATGAATTTCTGAATCAAATCTTCTTCTTTTAACATGGCTTTTCTTTGTAACAAAACAATGGCTGCTGCAGTAAACTGTTTGCTACATGAAGCCAATTCAAAAAGTGAGGAGTCGTTTAAAACTTCTTTGGTATCATAATTGGCATAACCAAATGACTTTCTATAAACAGCTTTGTTTTTATGAAGCACCAAAACCCCTCCATTAAAAGGCAATTCTTTATTTCTGATATGTTTAATTTGAATAAGGCTATCGAGATTTGTTGCTAAAAATAAATTAGGTACAATTTTCTTTTGGTGTTTTCTATAAATCAAAGGAGGATAAGCCCAACCCATACCTTCTATTTTTCCATTATCATTAAACAGAAAATGCATAAATACACGTGCACTTGGCGACTTCAACATTCTTAACTGTGCAGTGAAATCGTAGCGATTAGAAAAACTAATAGTATCTATAATGGCTGAACCATAGCTCTGATAAAAGGGCTTAAATTCCTTTTCTAATTGTTTGTTAGTAACAATCAATTTACCTAAGCCAAACCAAGGCTCCTGCATCATAGAAAAATCTTGTCGGTTATAGCCTTCAATTACTCTATGTATGGCATCAAATTGTTTTTGGTGATTAGATTGTTGAGCAAACAAATTACAAGCTACAAACAAAAGAAACAAAAGCAGGTATTTACTTTTCATATGAAGCAAGATAGGGATTCAATGATAAGTAATGCTTAATTTCTTGATTAAATAAGTTCCTCACTCCACCTTTATCCCATATTTCATTAATAAACCTAGTAATCCATTCACAGAGAATTTGGCGGCTTTGAGTTTGTTGATTTCAGGGTCGATGATGAATCCATAAGCTTCTCTGAAATCTGCTTTTTCTAAATTGGTTTGATTAAATACACTGGCACTTAAATCGGTATCTTTAAATACCGCACCGCTTAAATCGGCATCTACAAAATTGGCTTCTTTTAAGCTACAATTGTTAAAAACTGTTTTACTTATCTTCTTTCCATGAAAAGAGGAATAGTCAATTTTACAGCCTTCAAAACGAAACGATAATAAAAAATCTTTACACCTCGAAAAATCAATTCCGAGCATTTTACAATCTTTGAATTTAGCACTCTGTAAGCCAGTATTCGCTAACTTAACCATACTGAAATTGCAATTCTCAAACTCGCAATCCAGAAAATTACTCATAGAAAAATCTGCTTTGGTAAAATCACAATCCTTAAACACACACAACTCGAATTCAATGCCCGATAAGTTCTGCTCACTCAGGTTAATTGATGTATAAGTCTTTTCTAAATTATATTTTTCCATTAGTCAAATTTATAAAAATCGGGATTGTAAATTTCCATCCATTTATCTGGTGAATTAATATCCTTCCAACCAAATTGTTTGTATAATTCATGCGCATCGGAGGTGAGTAAAATCCATCTTCGTAGATGTTGCAAATCAGGTTCGCTCATCACAAACTCCATCAAAACTTTCGACAAACCTAAACCTCTATGCTCTTTTAAAATGTATACATCACCTAAATACGCTATTGTACTAAAATCAGAAATAACTCTTGCAAATCCTATTTGTTGTTGTTTGAAATACACACCAAAACACAATGAATGCTGAATAGATTTTTGTACTTTATTGAAGCCAATTCCCTTGCTCCAATAAGACTCCTCGCTTAAGTAAGTAAAAACACTAT
Organism: Bacteroidota bacterium; assembly: GCA_027487625.1. Lineage (GTDB taxonomy): Bacteria > Bacteroidota > Bacteroidia > UKL13-3 > UKL13-3 > CAISCU01. The sequence continues at coordinate 3,792 of JAIYDG010000546.1, read as the reverse complement.
TTACATCAATCAGATTTTGGTCATTGCTGATTACATAATCTTTATATAGTATAGTTCTGGTTAGGGTTTCCATCAATAATTTTCATGTTTAGAATCTATTCATTTTTTGAAACCGAACTCTGTAAACCTGCAATAAATGCTCAAGTTCAGCTTCACTGGTATCGTATTCATCTATATACACTTCATGTAAATCATCATACACTTCATAGCTTAATTTAAACTTGATATGCTTACCAGAACCTTCTCTTTCTACTTGTTCATTCTTGATTAAATTCCAAGGTATAAACTCACAAAACGCGGTTTCAATGCCTTTGTCGTTAAGGGTAATCTGCGGACTTGTATTGCTATATTCTTTGTACTCTTTGAACACACCCCAAGTTCCTGCACCAATGAGTATGACAGCAAAGAGATAAGATTTTTGATACAAAAAATAAAATCCACCTATAACTAACAAAACCATGAAAATCAACTCCATTAAATTCTTAGTTCTTGAATAATAAATAATGCTTTCATTAGGGATATTAAAATCATCTTCATACACATCATCCTTATTAAACTTATGTTGAATTTCACTCCATTTTTCTTCTGCAGAAGTATTCCAAACTTCAGTTTTCTCATATGTGCTACCATCAGGCCAAATCAGATTTTCTTTGATGGCTTTACGTTTTAACTCATGTACATTTCTCACATTAGAGAATGCCCAAACTTTCCATTTAACTACATTAAAACTCCACCAAATCCAAGCGGGAATCACCGAAAATACCATTCCCAAAATCATAAACCAAGCCGGACAAAGTCCATATATACTTAAAACCAATGGTGCAACAATACAGATAATAAATATGGCCAAAGCTGGATAAGTTAATAAGTACTTTCCCCTTTTTATGGCATCATTTACACTCACAATATCATTCATTTGAATTCAATTTGATTTGTGGAATGATGTTCATATATTCTTTAAAACAAGCATAAGTAAGTTTCGCATCTTCTAAAGCATTGTGTTGCTCATCATCTCTAGAAAGACCAAACATTTCTGCTACAGCTTTTAGGCTATAAGATTGCGGACGTTTCTTTCCGTTGTTATCGAAAATCTGATAAAAAACAAAAGACAAACTCATTAAGTCGATGAGCTTAAATGAATAAGGCCAATTGATATTGAGATAGGAATATTCTTCTTTTAAAAAATTAATATCATTGATAACACTCTGCCCGCACATCACCAAATCTTTTAAAGAATCTTTGGCTTCACGATGTAGGCTTTTTCTTACCCAAGCTTCCATGTTTTCCAATACCTCATGCGACATAGGAGCATCTTCCAGATCGATTAAAGAAATGCCATGAATTTCTTCTGCAGCTTTGGTAAATGTTTCTTCATTATTGGGATAAACAAGGCTTTCGAAAGTTGATATTTGTTTCCAATTATCATCGGCGATCACAGCACCAATTTGAATCATATCGTGGTATCCGGCTTCGGAGCCCGTCATTTCTAAATCAAAAATCAAATAAGGCATATAATAAATTTGATTTAAAAATAAGGCAAATACTTGTTTTATAAAATGATTAATACCGCAAAGAATACAATCACTTTACCACAAAGGATTTGCCCGCATCACTTTCTTTCACCAAAAGAAATTCAGGATCATTTAATAAACTTCTTCCACTCATTACAATATCTACTTGATTGTTGTTGGCGAGGTATAATTTCGTGCCAATTTTGAATTCATATTTCTTTCTAGAAAATGGCATCAAAACAAAGATTCTAGTTGCATTTCCCGGCACACCTGGAGTATAAGAAATAAGTGCCACTTTTTTGGGTAAAAGCGAATTGTTTTTCAGGTAAATTTTCACACTCTCATTTTGAGGATCGCCAGCAAAAAGGGTGTTTAATGACAATAAAAGCACTGCCATCAAGAAAGTAAATTTCTTCATATTCAATAAGTGTTTAATAAAAAAAGAGAAAAGGAATTCTAAGAATTATTTCAGTTGAAAGAGGATTTTTGCATTCGATTCCATATCGCTGTGTATATAGAATTTCAATCTTTTTAACGGAGTAACAACTTCTAACAATGCTGTATTTGGAGGTAATTCGCCAAGGGTTTCTGCCACAAAAATCAATTCATGTTGAGGTTTCATTTTATTCAATACAAACTTTTTTGAAATCGCTTGTTTGCTCAAACCTGCTCTATCAAAAATAAGTTTTCCATTATCATAAACAGAAATGGTATCTCCATCAATTTTTTTATCATCATACAAATTGATTTCAAATTCACCTTCAGGCAATTCAACTTTTTGAATCAATAAATCGTTTCTGCTATTCACTTTATAAGCCAAAGGAAGTTCAGGAATTTCTTCTAATGGTCTTTCTGATGGCCTAGGCCTCATGTGAATGATTGGTTTCTCAATTGGAGGTTTGGGCAAATTAGGTTTAATTTCAGGCTTTGGCTGTTGCTTTGGCTTTTGAGGAATTATAGGCGGAACTACTTTTGGCTTTATGATTCTAAGAGTAGTTTCTGGTTCAAATTCCTCTTCAACGTATTCAACCAAACAGATATCATCAATTGCAAAATCATTACCACACCCGCCTGTTTCCAAATTACGAAACCTTACAACCATTGGTTCCAAGATTTCAGGAAGCGTGAATCGCATCATATATTTTTTCCAAATAGGAACCTGATTATTGGGAATAATACCTGTAAAATATTCAGCAACACGTCTACCCCTTTTTGTTTCTATTGAGATTTCAATATTAGGTTGAGTTGCATCACAACCATCTGTTGAAAGTAAAATATTTGCTATGTAAATTGAAAGTTCAAATTTGGCATTTGCTTTTAAAGCCCTCATTGGAATATTCAGAAAATCACCCGGATTATACGCTGAATTAACAATCATAAAGTTACCTGCTAAATCATTAGGTGTATGGTCTTCTTCTAATCTGCGCCAATTATCACCAAAACAACCATTTGTTCTGTTTACTATGGAAAAATTACCATCATCAGGACAAGAGGAATTTTGCTTTGAATAAGCGCCAAAGTCAAGGAAACTACTTCCTAAAAATCTCCCGCTCATACCAAAACTAATGGTAAAAACCGTATCCTTATACCGAATTTGTTTTTGAGCTATTGTTTGATCTGGTAACAACAAACCCAATAAAAGCAGAAGAGAAAAGAAATATTTATTCATTGGCGACCTGGTAGATTAGGATACAATAATTTTAAAAAGTTAGATACTTTCAACGTATTAAAACCCAAAATACGTTTCCGCTTATCCGAACTTCATTCAATTGATTGCAGAGTAAACTTTAACTTGTAAACATTAAAGTTTTTCGTAAATTATGGCAACACCTTGTCCAACACCTACACACATGGTTGCAAGTCCGTAACGTACATTGCGTTTTTGCATTTCGTGTAAAAGTGTAGTTGTAATTCTTGAACCACTTGCTCCTAGTGGATGTCCGATTGCAATTGAACCGCCATTTACATTTACTAATTCTGGATTGATTTCCAGGTCTTTCATACAAGCCAAACCTTGAGATGCAAATGCTTCATTGAGTTCTATTAAACCAATATCATTCATTGTTAAACCTGCACGTTGTAATGCTTTTCTGGTAGCAGGAACAGGACCAATTCCCATCACCGAAGGATCGACACCAGCAACGGCTTTTGCAACAACACGTGCAATCGGTTTTAAATTCATTGATTTAACGGCAGTTTCAGAAGCCAATATTAAAGCAGCGGCACCATCATTGATACCAGAAGAATTTCCTGCGGTTACCGAACCATCTTTTTTTTTTTT
>JAIYDG010000118.1 GCA_027487625.1 Bacteroidota bacterium | reverse complement strand
TCATCAATTGCTTCCTCTTTATTTTGAATATCAGGTTTAATTGGAGGATTTTGAGCAAAATTTGAAGCCTGAGGTTGTTGGTTTTGCTCAACCGGACGATTTGTTGGAGCTTCTGAATTTTCATTAGAAACCCGATTAACTCCCCCTAATAAAGTGAGTGTAAGCGCTCTGATTTTTTTCCCTACCCTATCAATTCCTTCTTTGTCTTTGTAATTTTCGGTTCTGATTTTCCCCTCAATATAAACTTGTGAACCTTTTTTCAAATAACCTCTTTGTTTAAGATTATCTACATTTTTAGCCATTTGGTCCCACATTTCTATATTATGCCATTCGGTTTCAGTTTTCCTTTCTCCGTTTCTGTCGGTATAAGATTCATTGGTGGCTAAGGTAAAACTGGCAACAACTTTATTGTTATCAAGGTATCTAACACTAGGATCCTGGCCTAAATTACCGATTAGTAAAACTTTATTCAAACTCATAAAAAGCAAATTAGCTATGATGCAAATTAATAGACTGCTGAAACTTTTCAAACAATCTTGATGCAGGAAAACTTTTCAACAATGCCAAATCTACCCAAAAAGAGTCCTGAATGGCTAAAATTTCTTGATTCAATTCAATTTTAAAAAACTCTGCGAACAGCGTCCTATGTGTTAGTTGATGTTTTAAAGCGTATATTTTTTCTATTTTAGATTGATTAAGAGCCAATTCTGAAATTCTTTCAAAAATTACAATTTCATCGATAAGCGAATCTGAATCAATACAAGGTAAATCATACAAACCTTCCCAAATATCGCCGGAAACTCTTTTTCTAATTAAGGTTTTACCATTATATTCAAAATACATATAATATAAATAGCGGGATTTTACTTTAAGCTTTTTTTCTTTTACAGGTAGATTTTTATAGGTTTTTCTTTGGTAGGCCAAACAAATAGTTTGCAAAGGACAATTGGGGCAATCAGGATTTTGAGGTTTACAAACCAAAGCACCAAGTTCCATAATAGCTTGGTTATGCAATGCAGGATAAAGTGGATTAAGGAAATCCTGAGCCAGGTTAGAAAACAGTTTTTTACCGGAATGAGAATTAATAGGAGTATTTTCATCAAAAATTCTGGAAAGCACTCGAAAAACATTTCCATCTAAAACGGCAGCAGCTTCATTAAATGCAAAACTTGCAATGGCAGCAGCAGTATAAGGACCAATTCCCTTTAATTTTTGTAAATCAGAAGAATTTTCAGGAAATTTACCATCCAAATCAAAATGAATAATTTTTGCTGTTTGATGCATATTTCGAGCTCGACTATAATATCCCAAACCTTGCCAAAGTTTTAAAATTTGCTCTTGAGATGCCTCTGCTAAAATTTTTACTGTAGGAAATTCATCAACAAATTTAAGAAAATAATTTAAGCCCTGTTCAACTCTTGTTTGTTGGAGAATAATTTCAGAAAGCCATATTTTATAGGGGTCTCGAGTTGATCGCCAAGGCAAATCTCGTTTATTTTGATGGTACCAGGTGAGTAAATTTTGCTGCGACATTTGGTAAAAATAGGGTCTAAAATGAATAAAATTCAAAAAAAAACACATTTTAATGTTCTAATTTATACATTTGCAACCCCTTATAAGTTTGCTACCAAAAATTAAAGTGAAGAGTTAAACCAAAATTAAATACAAGTAACAATGACTAAAGCAGAAATTATCCAGGAGATTTCATTAAAAACAGGCGTAGAGAAAAACCAAGTACAAGAAGTTGTAGAATCGTTTTTCAAGGTGGTTCGTAACAACATGACAGAAGGACGCAATGTTTATTTCCGTGGATTTGGTTCTTTTATTATCAAAAGACGTGCAAAAAAGATTGCCAGAAATATCTCACAAAATACAGCAATGGTAATTGATGAGCATTTCATTCCATCATTCAAACCTGCTAAAACCTTTGTTGATAAAATCAAGAAAAGCGAAGCAGTAAAAACTAATGCTGCTAAAAGAGAAGCAGAAGCTAAACAAGCACTTAAAGAAGCTTAATGCGATTCAATAAAGCACAAATAATCATCATTTTAGTCCTACTAAGTTTAGTGGGTTATCTGTTCTATATGAACTACATGACCCCTGAATCAGAACTAAAACCTACAACAGGAACAAATAGGCCTGAGTCAAAACCATTTGATTACCAGTCCTATAAATCCTCGTTAAATGATTCTTTGAGTTTTGAAGCAAAAGCAAACATTTTAGAACAAACAAGAATTGTTGAATCTGAAAATGCTGGTGTATTTGCAATAGCTCAAATCGCAAAATCTTGGGATTCCCTTGGTTTTCGTTTAGTTTCAGCAGATTACCTTGAAAAAGTAGCTAATAAAGTAAATGACGAAAATTCATGGTACAAAGCAGGAGCTAAATATTATGAATTTTCGGCTCTTACCGAAGACACTGGAATGCAAATTTATTCTACAGGTAAAGCAATTAACGCCTTCGAAAAGGTAATTGCCTTAAATGAGAATAATATTGAAGCAAAAAATAGTCTTGCAGTTTGTTATATTCAAAACGATTTAGACATCATGAAAGGTGTTCAGATTTTAAAAGACATAACAAAGCGTGACTCAACAAATATTCAAGCTAATTATACATTAGGTATGCTTTCAATGAGAAGCGGCCAAATGGACAAAGCAGCTCAAAGATTTGAAACTTTAACAAAATTGGAACCTATGAATCCTGAATTTTATTATTTTTTAGGACAATGTTATGTATCTTTAGAAAATAAAAATCAGGCAATTCTAGCATTTGAAACCTTTCAAAAATTGGTTCCGGATGAAGAAGCCAAGAAAAATATTGAATCTACAATTTTAAACCTTAAAAATTCTAAGTAACTATGCCAAGTGGAAAGAAAAGGAAGCGTCATAAAATCGCGACCCACAAAAGAAAAAAACGCCTAAGAAAAAACAGGCACAAGAAAAAGTAAGCTAAATAGCCGAAGGGCTGTATCAAATAGAATAAGATTTGAAGTAATCTCAAATTTAAATTTCTTTGATACAGCCCTTTACTTTTCTTAAAACAAAACACCTCTCTTAAGTTATCCAAGTTTTACCCTCCCCCTTCATTTACCGCGGCTTTGCCGTAAAAATTTTATAGCGTGAATTACGAATTAATCATCAATTCAAACCCTTCGGGAGGGATAGATATTGCTCTTCTTAAAAATAAGAAGATTATCGAACTGCACCATGAAAAGGAAAATAATAATTACCTGGTTGGTGATATTTTCTTTGGAACAGTTGGAAAAATAATGCCTGGTTTAAATGCAGCATTTGTTGATGTTGGGCATGAAAAAGATGCATTCCTACATTACCTAGACCTTGGGCCTCAAATCAATTCGCTTTCTAAATTTGTTAGAATGCTTAGAAACGATAAACCAAAATCGTTTGAATTAAGCGAAAAATACATTGAAGAAGACATTCAAAAAAACGGGAAAATCACCCAAATCCTTAAACGGAATCAACAAGTACTTGTTCAGGTAAGTAAAGAACCTATTTCAAATAAAGGTCCTCGTTTAAGTTCTGAAATTTCTTTAGCAGGCAGGTTTTTAGTCCTTATTCCTTTTGATAATGCTATTAGTATTTCAAAAAAAATAGCTAAAAACGAAGAAAGAAAACGTTTAAAAGAAGCTGTAGCTGCAATTAAACCAGAACATTTTGGTGTTATTATACGCACAAATGCTGAAGGTGTAAGTATTGAAGATTTACAAAACGATCTTAAAGACCTTCACAATAAATGGAAAGAAATGTGCTCTGTTTTAATTGAAGCAGTTCCTCCTCAAAAGGTTTTAGGTGAAAATAACAGAACACTTACCCTAGTTAGAGATTTAGTTAATGAAGAATATATTGGTATTCATGTAAATGACCCTTTCCTTTTTAATAAAATTAAGGTTTACCTACAAAGTAATTCTCTTGAATTAGCCAAAATTGTAAAACTATACAATGGCAAAGTACCAATGTTCGAACATTTTGGTATCGACAAGCAAATCAAAACAAGCTTTGGTAAAGAAGTGAATTTCATGGGTGGTTCATATTTAATAATTGAACATACTGAAGCTCTACATGTAATTGACGTAAATTCTGGAAACATCGCCAATAAAGGCGAAAATCAAGAAGAAAATGCATTAAAAGTAAATATTGAAGCTGTTGAAGAAATTGCTCGTCAACTGCGTTTACGTGATATGGGTGGCATAATCGTTCTCGATTTAATCGATTTGAAAAATGCCGGAAACCGCCGTGAAGTATATGAAAAACTAAAAGAGGCTATGAAATCGGATCGTGCAAAACACAAAATTTTGCCGATGAGTCCTTTTGGTTTGATTCAAATTACCCGTCAAAGAGTTCGTCCTGAAATGGCGGTTGAAGTGATGGAAAAATGCCCTGCTTGCATGGGCAGTGGCGAAATTCAATCGAGCGTAACTATTCTTGATGAAATTGAAACCCAATTAAACTATTTAATTGAAAACCTTCATTTAAAAGGATTAAGTATAGAAGTGCATCCATACATTGCTGCTTTCATTACCCAAGGCTACTTTAAATCACCACGATTTAAATGGTGGTTTAAATACAAACAATGGATTAAAATAAAACCAAATCCATCATTACACCTTGTTACTTCACGATTCTTGAATTCAAGTGGAGAAGAAATACTTATATAAAACTACTTTTTATTTTAAACTTATCAATTAGAAATTTAGCATTTCAATTGATGTTTAAAGTCTAACGACATTTGTACAAATAATTCTAAAAGGTTGTCTCATTTTTTATGAGACAACCTTTTTTTTATTGATAAAAATTTCAAGTTTACATCCTACTCATTTCATCGAGTTTTTGAACCAAGTAAAAATCAAATATTTAATGTTAGAGGTAAAAAAATAACCAATAAGCTGGTTAAGTATTTAATAATACAAACTTAACGTCCCCTTTACTATTTACTGAGCATGAGTTAACAGTATTAAAAGACCTTTCACCAAATAAACAGCGCGATTTTATTGACTAAAATTACATCGTTTGTTTTAATTAAATCAGCACAAACTGTGACTGACCAAGCGAAGCTTTGTACCTAAATATTTAGAATTTGAAAAATTTAATCAAATTATTTTTACTGCTTTTAACACTTAATTCGTGCGTTTCTAAAAAATCAATTAGCAGTTTTGATTTTGCTAAAAATGATTTAAAATTCAAAAGCAAAGACACTATCAACCCTTATAAAATTAGGGCTAATGATAATATTCAAATTACAATAAGTAATGTAGATGAATCAACTAAAATTAATATTAATACAGTCAATGGCAATGGTATCTATAATGTACCTGCCAGTGGAGCTATAATATTTCCTCAATTTGGTACGATTCAATTAATCGGAAAATCTACCTATGAAATTAAAGAGGAATTAACCCATTTTTTTATTCAAAACAAGCTGGGAATAGCCCCAATTTTTAATGTGAAAGTTACAAATTTTCATATAACCGTTTTGGGGGAAATAAATAAACCAGGAGTTCTGGTTATAGAAAATGAAAGAATCACTTTACCCGAAGTTTTAGCTTTAGCTGGCGACCTTACATCATTTAGCAATAGGAAAAACATATTAATAATCAGGGAAACTAATGGTGAGAAAAAATATTTAAGGTTCGACATGAATAGTAAGATAATAATGGAACCAGAATTCTTTTATCTCCAAAACAATGATATCCTTTACGTAGAACCCAATAATGTAAAAGCATTTACTGCTAGTCAAAGCAGAACCATATTAGGGTTTATAACAGGTATAATTTCATTGTATTTAATTGTTAACGGAATAAGATAAATCAATGAAAGGACTAGATAACAATCCATTTAAAGAGGAAAAATATGAGAACATATTCCTTGGCATTATTCAAAGGTTTTTTCCTTTTTGGCCTTTATTCATTATAACTTTTATTATATCTCTGGTATTAGCTTGGACGTATTTAAAATTTCAAACACCAATTTTTGAAGCCAATGCTCAAATTTTATTAAAAGATAATAAAAATAATTCTGTTCAAACTGAGGTTTTTAATGAAATCATAAGTAATGAAAGTCAAAAATCAATTGAAAATGAAATTGAAATAATAAAATCTCCAAAAACTATTTATAAAGTTATAGATGAACTTCATTTATATGCACCAATTTATGCAAAAGGAAAGTTTAGAGATTTATTAACCTTTCCAAACAATCCCATTATTATTTCGGCTGAAAACAAAGAAAATTTAAAGGAAGTTGATCAAAACATTGAATTCCATTATATCAAAAAGAACAAACAAATCATCTTAAATGGTAAAGCATATCCCATAAATAAATATGTACAAACTGAATTTGGAAAATTAGAATTTCAAATAGCTGATACATCAAGAGATATTTTACAAAGCAAAAATTTTTACTTTAGAATACGTTCTATCAAGTCTGCTAGTAATGAAATTATTTCAAACTTAAAAGTAAGTTCAAATGCTAAACAAAATGGACTATTACAACTAAAGTATTTTGATGTTGTTGCTAACAGAGCTGAAAAAATCTTAAATGAAATTATAAAATCCTACAATAAAATTGTTATCGAAAATAAAAATGAGAAAGCAATAAATACTTTAAACTTCTTAAATACACGAATAAAAATCGTTAATGAGGAGTTAAAAGATTTAGATAATAAAATACAAAATATTAAATCGATAAGAGGAAGCCAATCATTACCTTCTGCAGAATCACTTTATTCAGGAACAACATCTGAGTATGTAAATTTAATATCAACAAATGAAATTCAAATTATAATTCTTGATGAAATTGAAAGGTATATCAATTTAGAAAATAATGATATGTCTTATGTGCCATCAATTAAGGACATTTCAGACCAAATTTTATCTAAACTTTTAAGTGATTACCTAGACTTAAATAAAGAAATAAATTTAAAATTAGTTAATACCGGAGAAAATTCTCCGCTTATCTTAAACCTTAAAGAGGCTAAAAAAGTTAAAAAACTTGAGATTATTGATAATATAAATTCTATAAGAAAAACATTATTGATTAAACGTAATTTTTATACCAATAAACTCAATGAAAATAATTCTATAATTGCTACACTGCCTGAAATTCAAGGTGAAATCATAGAATTAGTAAGGGAGCAGAATATTAAAAATAATATCTTCACATTTTTATTACAAAAGAAGGAAGAATCCGAAATTTCATTTGCTGCAACTGTATCTGATGGAATTGTCCTTGAAAACGCTCACTCAAATTCTAAGCCTGTAAAACCAATTGCATCTACAATTTATCTCATTTCAGTTAGTATTTGTATTGGGTTAATAATATTAATCATCATTGTATCGGAAGACTTTAATGAGAAAATTCTATTTAGGTCTCAAATTGAAGGATACAATAAAAACATACTATCAGAAATTGTATTTAATAAATCAGAGGATAGAATTGTAATTAGTGAAGGAAGTAGAACAATTATTGCTGAACAATTTAGGTCGTTAAGAACCTCAATTATGCAAAAATTGAATGAAATAAATAATGGCAAAGTCATCATGTTAACCTCATCTATTTCAGGAGAAGGAAAGAGTTTTATTTGCGTGAACCTAGCCTCTTCAATTGCACTTACAGGAAAAAGTATCGTATTAATTGAACTTGATTTAAGAAAGCCAAAAGCAAATGAAATTTTAGAGTTTAAAAATGAAAAAGGTTTAACTCATTATTTAGTAGGCAAGGCCGAAATTGATGAAATTATATATCAAATAGAAAAAATTCCAAATTTAAGTTTTATACCTGGTGGTACAATTCCTCCTAATCCAACAGAATTAATTTTAAATGGTAAATTGGATAAATTAATAGATCAATTAAAGACACAATTCGACTATATAATTATTGATACACCTCCTATCGGTTTGGTAACGGATGCATCAATTCTTAATAAGTACTCAAGTATGTGTTTATACATTGTTCGACATAATTATACACCTAAAAAGTTCTTGAAATTCATGAAAGAACTAATCGATAATAAATCAATTAATAATATCAATATCATTTTTAACGGCCTAAATAAACGAGGCATTGTAGGCGATAAATATGGCTATGGGTACGGTTATGGTTATGGATACGGTTACGGATATGGCTATGGTTATGGCAGTGGTTATGGTAATAATGGATATGCTTACACAGAGACAAAAAAATCTAAATGAATATTGAAAATTGGGAAATAACAAATAAAAAATCGAATATAATTTCCAAGTTATTAGAAGTCTGGAATTCGAAAGATTTGTTATTTGTATTTGTAAAAAGAGACTTAACTACTTTCTATAAACAAACTTTACTTGGTCCTATTTGGTTTGTGATTCAACCTATTTTAAGCACCTTGGTTTTTATGTTTGCCTTTGGAAAAATTGCTGGATTACAAACAAATGATATTCCAAAACCACTCTATTATTTTTCAGGTATTATCTTATGGAATTACTTTTCAGATTGTTTTATAAAAACTTCAACTGTTTTTAAAGACAATCTAAATCTATACAGTAAAGTGTACTTTCCAAGACTAATTCTACCTTTGAATATTATACTTAGTAACTTAACTAAGTTCTTAATTCAATTATGCGTATTGATTTGTATTACAATTTATTATAAATATCAATCCATCATACCAGGAATTCAAATTCAGATGCTACTTTTCCCACTTTTATTTATTCTTATTGCCTTATTTAGTTTAGGATTAGGTTTAATAATAACATCATTAACAACCAGGTACAGAGATTTATCATTATTAATAAACTTTTCTGTTCAATTGTTATTGTTCTCTACAACAGCTGCACTTCCGATGCCTTCAAATGATTCAATTTATAAGGAAATAATTTTGTTAAATCCTATGACCAATTATATAGAAGCCTTTAGAATTTTAATTATTGGCAAAGGATATTTTAGTTATTCAAGTTTTGGAGTTTCAATCATTTTAACAACAATTATTCTATTAACCGGCTTAAACTTATTTTTTAAGGTTGAAAGAAATTTTGTAGATACAATATGAGCGATACTGCAATTATTTTAGATAATGTATCTAAACATTATAGATTAGGTAAAATTGGAAGTGGTAAAATCCATGAAGAAATTACCAATTTTCTAAAAAAAGGAAATAAAAAGAACACAGAAAAAGAAATTGTAAAAAGCCTAAACAATGTATCATTTGAAGTAAAAAAGGGTGATTCTATCGGTTTAATTGGCAGAAATGGTGCAGGAAAAAGTACTCTTCTGAAAATTCTAAGTAAAATTACCACGCCAACATTTGGTACAATAAAAGGTCAAGGAAGAATTGCCAGTTTATTAGAAGTAGGAACAGGTTTCCATCCTGAATTAACTGGTAAAGAAAATATATTTCTAAATGGTTCTATTCTGGGAATGAAAACACATGAAATTAAATCAAATCTTGATGAAATCATTGAATTTTCAGGTATAGGAAAATATATTGATACTCCAGTTAAAAGGTATTCTTCAGGCATGTATGTTAGATTAGCGTTCTCAGTAGCTGCGCACTTAAACTCTGAAATACTTATTGTAGATGAAGTCTTAGCTGTTGGTGATGTTGATTTCCAGAAAAAATGCCTGAACAAAATGGGAAACATTAAAAGCAAAAATGGTCGCACAGTAATATTTGTGAGCCATAATATGAATGCCATTTCTGCTTTATGTAATAAAACAGTTCTTCTAGAAAAAGGCGAATTAGTTAATTATGGTGATACCGATTTTATAGTCAACCAATACCTAAACAAACCTCTACAAAATGAATCTATAAAAAGTAGAAAGGATAGAACAGGTAACGGCGAAATTCAATTATTGGAAATCAATTTTTTCGACATTCAATTACAAAACTATATAAGCTCTCCTATCAGTGGAAACAATTATATTATTGAGTTAAAAATAAAACTGAATACTGAAGTTATCGATTTTACTAAGGTTGAAATTGCATTGGGAATTAATGATATTTATGGAAATCGAATTTCACTTATTTCAAATAAAGTTTCTGGCGAACCGATACAAATCTTAGAAAATAATTCAATACATATAGTAAGAATTTCAATACATAAACTTTCTTTAAGTAATGGAACTTATTCAATTAACTCATTCATTTCGAATAATGGAATTATTAATGATTGGCTTAAAGAAGCTATAAGTTTTACTATCGAAAAAGATCAGTTTTTTAACCAGAGTGAATTTTCATTCAATAATGGTATGGGTAATTTCCACCTTAACTATACTTATTTAAACAATGCGTAAAATCTTCAAACATTCAATTATAAGAAACAAAAAAAACGATGTTTCGGCTTTGCAAAGTATTTTGGATAATAAATACGGACATTCGAATTCAATAGAAATGAAGAAATCTGTTGATGCTCAACTCAACCCAATTCCATGGTTTACTTATCCAGCGATTGAATTTCTTAGTCAATTTAATTATTCAGACTTAGAAATATTTGAATGGGGATCTGGAAACTCAAGTTTCTACTTTGCACAAAAATGTAAATCAATAATCTCGGTTGAAATTAACAGTGAATGGTTTGATTTAAACAATGATTACAAATTAAAAAATCAGACTTTTATCCTTTCAAATGAAGAAAATTTTGATTCAGAAATATTGAATTTCAATCAGAAATTTGACATAATAATTATTGATAGTATAAAAAGAAGTGAATGTGCAAATATTGCTTTAAATAAAATCAAAGAAAATGGATTAATCATCTTAGACAATTCCGACAGACATCCGGAAATATGCAATTCTCTACGAGATAATGGTTATACTGAAATAGATTTTCATGGATTTGGTCCGATAAACAATTATACATGGACAAGTAGCCTATTCTTCAAATCTTTCTCTTTAAAACCAGTAAATATTCAACCTGTAATTCCAATTGGTGGAGGTTATTAATGAACTATAAATTAAAATCTAAAATTGCCCAATTGATTCCTAAAAGTATCAAACAATTGGTAATTTTAGAACACAATGAATTTTTAAACTATAGCCTTGCTCAGGAAGGTGAAGATATCATTTTAAATAAATTACTTAAATACAAAAAAGACGGATTTTATATAGATATAGGTGCTCATCATCCATTTAGATTTTCTAATACCTATATTTTTTATAAAAAAGGTTGGAGAGGTATAAACATTGATGCCTATCCAGGTTCAATGATTGAATTTAATAAACATAGAGATAAAGATATAAACCTTGAATTAGGTATTTCTTCTACAAATCAACAACTTAAATTTTATTGCTTCAATGAACCTGCTTATAATACTTTTAATGAATCTGAAGCAAATATTAAAAATGGAAAAAATGGAATTAGATTAGTTAATGAATTTGTAATTGAAACCTCTCCCCTTTCGGATGTTCTTGATAAATACTTACCTAATTCCAATACCCAAATTGATTTCATTTCTATTGATGTTGAAGGATTTGAATTACAAGTACTCAATTCAAATAATTGGAAAAAATATAAACCTAAGTTTTTATTGATTGAAGAGTTAAAAAAAGACCTCACCCAAATTATAAATGAAAGTGAGGTTTACAAATTCCTATTAAGTAAAAACTACAAACTAGTAGCTAAAACCTACAATACATCATTTTATCAATTAAATGATTGAAAGTTACGCTCCTATTGCAATTTTTGTCTATAAAAGGCCTGAACATACCTTTAAATGCCTTTCTGCTTTGGCTCAAAATGAAGAATTTCATCAATCTAAAATTTATGTGTTTTGCGATGGTGCCAAAGAAAATGAAACCATTGAAAATAGAAATTTAATTGAAGAAACAAGGGAGATTGTTAAAGGATTTGATATTAAAAAGACTTTTATAATTCTTGAAAATGAAACTAATAAAGGACTTGCAAATTCATTGGTAAACGGTATAAATCTCGTTTTCAAACAACATGAAAAAATTATTGTAATAGAAGATGATATTTTAGTTTCTGTTGATTTTTTAAAATACATGAATTGGGGTTTAAACTGTTTTAGTGAAAATAATAAAATAGCTACAATTCAAGGATTCCAATTCTCAATTTTTAAAGGAAAACAACAATACTTTTTAGATTCAGCTGTAGGATGTTGGGGTTGGGCAACATGGAATGATCGTTGGAATTTATATCAATCAAATGCTAATCTATTAATTGATGAAATTCAATCAACAAATCAAATTAGCAAGTTTAACATAAATGATACTTATAACTTTTTTGAGCTTTTAAATAGCACTGCAACAGGCAAAATTGATTCTTGGGCCATAAAATGGTATGCGAGCCTATTTACTCAGAAAAAAATGAATTTATATCCTACAATATCATTTACTAATAATATAGGAAATGATGGAAGCGGTTCTCACAATGAAATAAACTATAGTAATTCAACCTTAGGAACATTTGTTGAGACAAATCCCAATTCTATCATTCAAAATGAAAGATTTCAATATAAAATATTCCTATTCAGAAAACGAATTAAACGATTGAAACAAATTAAAAATTTACTACTAAAAATTAAACTAAAATTACAATTTTTGAATGGATAACTCAAAAAATACGATAATAAGTTATTGTCTCTTTTCTTCCAAAAAAGATAGCTCAGAGATTCGAAATTGGGATTTACATAATGGTGAAAACAGATATTGGTACAATATACCAGCCATCGTATGCGTGAATCTTTTCATGTTCCCACAGGCAGAAATGCACATCTATTATTCTTCAGATTTAAAAGAGCATTTCTTGTTTAATTTTTTAATTCAACTTGAAAAGAAAATTACTCAATTTAAACTAATTGAAATTTCTGATGAATATGAAAATACTGAATTTACTCTTTTTAGGTTTTACCCTTTATTTGAAAAAACATGTGATATTCTTTTTTGCAGAGATTTAGATTCAGTGCCAAATGAAGATGAAATAATTGCAGGTAAATTCTTTATCTCTTTTGAACAATTCCTAACTCAAAATATTAGATCACATACAAACCATAAATATCCCATAACAACAATTTTAGCTGGTTTATGTGGATTTAGGCCGCAAAAAATAGAATTTCTTAAAGAAATCAATTTTAAAGATTTCTATGAGTCTAATAGTTCTCCTGAATATGGTATAGATCAAAAAAGTATCATAGAATTATTCACAAAGCAAACTGATTGGCTAAAAAAATATTTTGTTGACTTAAGAATAATTACAAAAATACACGACCCCAAAAAGCCATTAATCAAGTGTAAATCTTACAAAATTTCTGAGCTTAAGAAATCTAAGTTTATTAATACCAATGAAAAACACTTTTTACAACATTTAAATAAACTCACTTCATGGGCTGGTGAGCCAATAGATAGTAGAGGAATTTGGCTTATTAAATGTTTAATATTTGCTGAAGAACATGGCAAAGACATCCTTGACTTAATTAAAACAAATGAGACTTGGCAAGAATTCTACTTTATAACCAAAAATGAAACAATCGCTTCCTAAAATTTCAATCATCATTCCAAATCTAAATTATGGAATGTATTTGGAAGAATGTTTAAATTCAATAATTAATCAAAAATATCCCTATTTAGAAATTATAGTAATAGATGGTGGCAGCACAGATAATTCATTACAAATAATTGAACAATACAAAAAGCATCTGTTTTATTCAATATCAGAATTAGATAATGGTCAATCAGACGCCATAAATAAAGGATTTGCTATAGCAAGCGGTGAATACATTTATTACCTTAATTCAGATGATTGTTTACTGCCAGGCGCTTTGAGTAAAATTTTCAAGAATCAAAATTTTAAATTTCAAGACTTTATATATTCAAAAGTAATTGCAGGAGAAAATATTAAAAAGGCCAAACAAGTAAATGCTAAATTTATTTCAAAGTTCAAAAGTCATAATCTCCTGAAATTTTTTTATAGCCAAGATTATATTATCCCATCGCAAACAGTATTTATTAGAAAAGAATTCTTACTTCAGAATAACTTAAGTTTTTTAGATACATCATTACATTATTGCATGGATATGGAATGGTATTATCGAATTTCAAAATTTAAACCCAGAACACTTTTCTTAAATGAATACTTGGCATTTTTCAGGATAAATAATTCAACTAAAACAGGTTCACAAAACTTCAAAATGCAAATTGAAGCGAGAAAAATTCTATTCGAAAATTTGTTACTTGAAACTGAATATAACCAGACTATTTTATTGAAAATGTTACTTCTACATAAAATATTGAACAAATTTTATAAAAATCAAATGGAAGTAAATAAAGGATCAATTATTAGAGTATTAAACTTAACCTTTCCAATTTCATTAACCAACAAAAAATTCTTGGGACTAGTTAAACAAAAGCTTGTAAAATGAATGGAGTTTATACTATTAAACATTCAGCTAGGTGTATAATTCAACACCTAATTAAACCAGAACTTGCTATCATTGGAGGATACCATTTAGGCAATTTTGGAGATCTGTTATTAGGCAATAGTATTAAAGAAATTTGCAATCAAAAAGGAATAAAAAGTGGATTACAAACAATTTATAATTTAGAAAAGTGGCCTAAAATTAATCATGCAATTATTGGTGGAGGAGCCGTTGGATATGAGTATTCACTACAAAAATTAATTAAAAGGTATAAAAATAGTCCTGAAAAAATTGGATTTCTTGGTGTAGATTTTAATGAAAAACAATATTCAAAAGAAAGTATCCAATTTTTGAAAGATGTAAAATTTATTACTTGTAGAAGTGAAATTCAGCAAATCAAAATTAAAAACCTTACAGGTAGAAATGATATTTTATTTCACCAAGATTTAGCATTCTCCTTTCGAAGGAATTTTTTTAAAGAAATTAAGTTAATTCCATCTGAAAGAAGGCCAAAATTATTCATTAATATTTTACCTTTATATGCTACTTTAAAGAATGATAAGTTAATTCCGAAGCTTCATTATCAAAAGGAAAATCCTCATTTTTTTGAACACTTTGATGAATACCAAAAAGCGTATTTAAAATTAATTTCTGAAATCATTACCATTGGAAAAGAAAACAATTTTGAGATAGAAACACTTCCTTATAGTTTTCAAGATGAGAGTATGGCTAAAAACTTTATCCACGATACATCCATCAAACAAAATAAATACGATATTAACTTACAAAATAATATCAAAAGGATTAAACCCAATGACTGGGTATTTAGTACTCGATTGCATGTTACTATTATGGCAATTAAAGCTGGAGCCAAATTAACTGCTTTAACATATGCCGATAAAAATGTAAGATTATTAAATGATTTAAATATAAAAGAAAATCAATTTATAAGATTAGAAGACTTATTAAAACCAATTGAACAACTTAAATCAATTCATTTTATTCCTGATAATAACTTAATAAATACCGTTTCAGATTCTGTTAGCCAAATTATAGAAAACAAAATTTTCAGCTTGATTAATGAATAAAAATTCGATTTACATAAGTATTATCATTCCAACTTTTAAGAGAGAAATTGAACTTGAGAATTGCTTAAAGAATCTATTGTTTTCAATTGAAAAAAGTACAATTAAAGAATATGAAATAATTATAAGTGATGATAATTACCAAGAACAAAACGAATTGTATTATTTACAAAAAAATACTTCGATAATTTACCTAAAAGGGCCTCAAAAAGGACCAGCTGCCAACAGAAACTTTGCGGCTTTAATTGCAAAAGGTAGTTGGCTTATATTCCTCGATGATGATTGTTTACCTTTAGATGATTTTATTAGTTCTTATATTGATTTAATTGAACAAAACTTTAAATTAATTGAAGGCAAAACAATTACTGAAAGAAAAAGAAAAAGATTTGATGAAGTTGCTCCAATTAATGAGTTTGGGAATAAACTTTGGTCGTGTAATTTTGCTATAAATAATGAGCTTTTTAAAGAGCT
Organism: Bacteroidota bacterium; assembly: GCA_027487625.1. Lineage (GTDB taxonomy): Bacteria > Bacteroidota > Bacteroidia > UKL13-3 > UKL13-3 > CAISCU01. The sequence continues at coordinate 19,943 of JAIYDG010000118.1, read as the reverse complement.
TGGTGGTTTTGATGAAAATTTCCAATTCTCTACAATGGAAGATATTGATTTCAAGATTAGAGCAGAAAAAATTCAGCCTATTAAATTTAATCCATTAAGTATTGTCATACATCCTTGGAGACAAAGAAAGGCTTTTAAAAACATCTGGGTCAGGTTAAAATCGCAAAAATACTTCAGGAGCAAACACCAGTCTGAATTATCAAATTATAGGATTGATAGAATTAAAATATTTGTGGGTTCTATTTTTTACAATTTTATAGAACTAATCAAATACAAAGGCAAAGGATGGCAAGTGTATTTTGAAAAGATAATTTTCAATTTTTTAATGATTTTCAACTAAAACAAATTGTATAAAATTCTATTTATTTTACTTCATAAATTTCCAAATAGATTAGGAAGTTATATCAGAAAACTTTCCTTACTTCTAAGGGGAATGAAAATTGGAAAAGGTACCAATATTCCTAAAATTAGAACAATTTGGCCTCATCAAATTCAAATTGGAAATAATTGTCAATTAGAAGATTACTTATTTTTTAAATTTGATGGAATTGATAAACCAGGACCTTCAATAATAATTGGGAATAATTGTTTCATTGGTCAAAATAGTGAGTTTAACATTAGAAAAGGAATTGAAATTGGAAATTTTGTTTTAATAGGTTCAGGTTCTAAATTCATTGACCACGACCATGGATTCACAAAAGGAATTTTAATAAAAGAGCAGCAAGGAATTGAGCAAAATATAATAATTGAAGATGATGTATGGATTGGCTGTAATTCGATTATTTTAAAAGGTGTTAAAATTGGGAAAGGAGCAGTAATAGCTGCAGGTTCAGTTGTAAATACAAATTATATTCCATCAAATGAAATTTGGGGTGGAATACCAGCAAAAAAAATTAGTGAAAGAAAATAATAACAAAATAGCATTTATAGTTGGTTCAGTAGAATCTGGAAAAAATGGTGTAGGAGATTATACCAGAATTTTAGCTAAAGATCTCATGAGTGAAAACTTTGAGATTTTAATTATCTCTATTAACGAACCAATTAAAAAACCAACAAATAAGAAAATTGAAGAAATAGAATTTCTTCAAATTCCTTTGGAGTATAACAATGTTTCAAAAATAAAATTACTTCAATATCATTTAGAAAAATTCAATCCGAATTGGGTAAGTATTCAATTTGTGCCATTCGCATTTCATAAAAAAGGTATTCCACTCCTATTTTTTAGAAAATTGTCATTTATAAAGAAGTATAAAATACATTTTATGTTTCATGAAATCTGGGCCGGCAATTATAGAATTTATAAGTTAAGTGATTTGTACTTAGGACTTATTCAAACGCTTAGTATTTATTATATTTTACTAATACTTAAACCTAATTTAATAAATACCAACCTGAGTTTTTTCAAATCAAAACTAAAAAAATTCAAGCCAAATTTGCTTCCAATTTTCGGAAATATCCCTTATAATTTCGAGAAAAAACGGTTTATTGAAATCGATTCCTCTAAAATTAATATCATTCTGTTTGGAGGATTATCACAAGATTTACTAGGTTTCGAAAAACAATTGTTATTTCTATTCAGATTGTTTCCTAGCAATGGTCATCTAGTAACTTTTCATTTTGTAGGAATTCAAAATAGCCTTTTGCCACAATATTTAGATTTGATTGATGTATACTTTTCAAAAAAAAATACCATTGAATGGGGATTTCTTCATGAAGACATTATTTCAACAATATTGCAACAAGCTCAATTAGGAATATCGAGAGCACCTCTTGAACTCGCTGGTAAAAGCGGTTCAACTATAGCCATGCTTGAGCATGGTTTACCGGTTTTATTAAAACCAAGTAAGAATAATACAATTCATAATTTTCCTGAAATCGAAGCATATTCTGATTTACTGTTTTTTCCCAACTTTGAAAATATAGTTCTACCTAAAAAATCTACCTATACCAATCAAAGAATTTCATTAATAAAAAATTTAGCTCAAAATTTAAATGAAAAATGAAATAATTGATCCTGAGTATTATCTCATAGAGGGTGAAAAGAAAAACAATTTAGGAGATGTGCTACAAGGCATGGTAGCTAAGCAATTTCTAAATCCAAATTCAATTTGCATCAATAGAGAAAAAATTAAAAGTGGTAATTATAAACCAGGTTTAGTAATAGCAAACGGATGGTTTCAACACAATACAGAAGAATTTCCTATTAATGAAAATTTAAATCCAGTTTATATTTCTTTTCACGTTGCCAAATCTGAATTATTAAAAAAAACTGAAACAAGAAAACACCTTAAAGCTTATGCTCCAATTGGTTGCAGAGATATTCAAACAAAATATCTTTTACTATTTTGGGGAATTCCAGCATACTTCTCTGGATGTTTAACCATGACTTCCTCCCAACTAATTTCAAAAGATATGAAAAGATCCAATGAAATTTTATTGGTAGATAATGTAGATCATCCTATTCCAGAGAATTTAAAATTGAAATTGAATGAAATTTTAGCAAGTGAAATAATTCATTTAAACCATGATCCAAAATCAAACAATTTACAGTTTGAAGAATATGTTGAAATTGAATCTCAAAATATGCTTCAATTATTAGAAAGATATAAAAATGCAGAGTTAATCATAACAAGTAAATTGCATGTTGCCCTTCCTTGTTTGTCTTTAAACAAAAAAGTATTATTTATTCATCCAAACCCTAGTGACAAAAGATTAAGTATTCTGAAAAAATATATAAAAATCTATCACTACAATGAAATAGAAAATTGGAGTACCATCCCAGAATTAAATTTCAAACAAAATAAATTCTTAATACAAGCCAAAAAAATTGAAAAAATCATTCATACTTCAATAAAAATGAAATCAAATAGTATGAAAACCCCAATGAATATTGAAGATTACATTGTTTCACTTACTTCAAAAATTAACAGTAAAATATTAAATATTTTAAGAATACTTATTATTAATATTCCATTTTGTCCGATAAAATTCAAACAAATTTTTAGTTAAAAATGGACAAAATAAAACCCATTAAAGTACTTATATATTGTCCAAGATTACTAGATACCGGAGGAATAGAGAGTCACTTAAAAGAATTTATAAGAAGCATTCATTCAGAAAAAATCCAAATAATTTTATGGATACCAGATACCAGGTTAAATGAATTAAATATTAAATGGTATAGAGAGAATTGTTTCAAAACATATTTTCAAAACAAAAGTAGATTTGGATTATTACAAACAATTTTTCTGATACTAAAATTAAACTTTTCCGGCATCAATTTTTTTTATAGTAATGGTCAAGGAAGAAGTATTTTTTGGATTTGGAAAATGTTAATTACCGTTCCAAAATGGATACATCATCATCATTCTTCTGGTGATGAAAATGACCGAAAAACATGGGATGCGTCTTATATGAAGGCCCTATTGTATAGTAATAACTTAATAGTTTGTTCTACTAACATTTCAAAAGAAGTTGGATTGTATTTAAATAGAAATGTCCAAAGTATTCCATGTTATTCAAGACAAATATTAATAGAAAATAAGACCATTAATAAAGAGAAAGTAAGATTAGCTTTTATAGGTAGGTTAATTAAAGAAAAGGGAATTGATATTCTTTCTAAATTATCAAATGATTTAAAGGATGATGGAATAGAATTCCATATTTGGGGAAAGGAAGAATTTTATACCCAAAAACATTTTGATTTATTTCCAAATCTTCAATACCATGGATCTTACAATAGTCTTGATGGGTTAAAAGATGTTTTGAATTCAATTGATGGATTAATTTTGATAAGCACACATTCTGAAGGACTTCCAATTAGTTTATTAGAAGCACAAGCAGCTGGAATTCCTTGGATTGCCAGTGCAATTGGTGGTATTTCAGATTTAAAAACAACCGATGACATCAACCTTTTAATTCCTCAAAATGCTACATATGATGAGATAAAAGAGTTGATTTTAGAATTTAGAAAATCCCTTATTGAATACAAATCCTTACCTATAATAGAAAACATTAAAAATTACGAGCTTTATTATTCGAATGAAGCTGTATCTAAATTATGGAAAAATTTATTTTATGATTTCGATAAGTCACCCAACAAGTAACGAATTTGTAAAAAAGAGCCTTCAAGGTTTATATCAATCAGGAATTCTGCATTCATATTTTACAAGTATTGCAGTTTTTGAAGGGAATATTTTTCATAAACTAAGCAAAATTCAGGGTTTAAAACCATTTGAAAAAAGGAGAATAAGTGAGGAATTTAAATCGTATACTTTCACTAATCCAGCAAATGAACTTGCTCGACAATTGTGTTTGAGTCTAAAAATAGAATCTTTAATTAAACATGAAACAGGACTATTTTCTGTTGATAATATATATTCTAAACATGATAAATGGTTTAGTAAATCAATTTTAAAAAATCAAACATCCATTCAAGGAATCCTAACTTATGAAGATGCTTCTCTAAATAGTTTTAAAACAGCTAAAACGCTTGGAATTAAATGTTTTTATGATTTATCGATTGGTCATTATAAATCATTGAATCAAATCCTTGAAATTGAAAAAAATAATTATCCTGAATGGGAAAAAAGCCTGGTAGGACTGAAAAATTCTCCGCAAAAATTCGAAAGAAAAAATGAGGAAATAAATTTAGCTGATGAAATTATTGTAGCTAGTTCATATACAGCAGAAACTCTTTTGAACAATACGAATAAAAAATCAATCAAAATTATTCCTTATGGATTTCCGGATACAATTAATGTTAACCAAATTAGAAAAAGAGATAAGAGCAAAAAATTCAAATTGCTTTTTGTAGGCTCATTAACGCAACGAAAAGGATTAGCAACAGTTTTTAAAATTATTGAAAATTTAAGCAATGATGTTGAACTAAGTATAATAGGCAGAAAAACAACAAATGAAATTGCTGTATTAAACGAAAATTTGAAAAAATTCAGGTGGATTGAAAGCATGCCTCATTCAGAAATATTAAAAGAAATGAGATCTCATGACTTACTTATTTTCCCATCTGTATTTGAAGGCTTTGGAATGGTCATATCTGAAGCAATGAGTCAAGGCCTACCTGTTTTAACTACAAATAGAACTATGGCTAAAGATTTTATCAAACATAATTTTAATGGTTTAGTTATTGAGCCAAATGATATAGAATCAGCCTTGAAAAATATTGAAAACTGCATTAGAGATGAAGAATTTAGATACTCGTTGGCATTAAATGCTTTAAATACAGCCCAAAGCAGACCTTGGGCAAACTATGGTTTTGAAATTGCTGAATTTATTAAAGAACAAATAGGTGGAATTAAATAGAAACTTTGGTTTAGATTTTCTAAGATTTACTGCTATTATGCTTGTTATTCTTGCCCATCTTTTTAAAGTTGCTGATTCACTCGGACTTTGGGGTGTAGAATTGTTTTTTGCTTTAAGTGGCTATTTAATTGGGAAAATTATAATTGAGTATTATATGTCGAATAAACAATTTGACATCAATGGATTAAAGAACTTTTGGAAACGAAGATGGTATCGAACCCTGCCTAATTATTATTTGTATTTTATTATAACAATTGTTTTTACATTCTTAATTAACCCATTATTCTCCGATTGGTTAATCATATTTAAAAGTCTCTTTTTTATACAGAATTTTGCCAGTAGGTATGAATCATTTTTTGGAGTATCATGGAGCATATGTATTGAAGAATGGTTTTATTTAATATATCCTTTGCCATTAATCTTTTTTAGATTTAAAAACAAAAAGAACAGCTTATTAATCTATACTATAATCTTTATTTCCATAGGTTTTATATTAAGGATATTTTTCTCATATATGGGAGTTGGTCATTCTGTGAGAGGCATAACATTAGCTCGCTTAGATTCAATAGCTTATGGCACACTAATAGCGATTCTAACTGATAAAAAAGCCTTCAATTTAAAAATCAAAAACACCTTATTTTACGTTGGATTATTTCTTTTATCGATAAGCATTTATTATGTTTATTTTTCTGGAAATAGCTACGAATTTGTAAGGACAAACCCTTTATTATTGAGTATCATTCCACTTGGATTTGCATCAATAATACCTATGAGTAGAGAACTGACAATTTTACCCGGTTATGGATTAATAACCAATATAAGTAAATGGTCGTATAGTATGTATTTATCTCATATACCAATTATTTTTACCATCTATATATTAATGGAAGATATGAGGTCGAATGATATAGGGAATATATTATCGAAAATAGTTGCTTTAGTTATTTGTATTTATTTTTCAAGAATAACTTATAAGTATTATGAAAAGCCGCTTACTTCATTAAGACCCAAAGCGGATGAATTCTGATTCAATTTCGAATATATCTGATTCTAACAAATCAATAAAGAATGCGATTTGGTTATACTTAATATTAATCATTTTCGAAGGGGCAATTAGAAAATGGATTTTGCCAGAATTATCAAATCTATTTTTAGTAATAAGAGACCCCTTAGCTCTATTTATTATTTTAGAAGCCAATAGGAAAAATGTAGATTTTAGTAATAAATACCTTATTTCAATAATTACTATAGCGCTATTTAGTTTTATTGCAACGTTCTTTTCTGGACATGGTGATTTTATTGTAGCACTATTTGGATTAAGGATTTTTATTCTTCATTTACCTCTTATTTTTATTATTGGAAATATTTTTAATAAAGAAGACACACTTAAAATTGGAAAATTTCTTTTATTTATAAGTATTCCAATGTGTGGGTTAATCTTGTTGCAATTCTATAGCCCACAATCTGCGTTTATTAATCGAGGTATTGGTGGAGATGAAACAGGTGGTGGTTTTAGTGGAGCAATGGGTTATTTAAGGCCACCAGGAACATTTTCATTTATTAGTGGAAGTACTACATTTTTTAGTATATGCGCTTGTTTTAACTTGTATTTTATTTTAAATGCGAGGGAAATCAACAGGTTTCTTCTAACCTTATCGGTATTGGCACTATTAATAGCTATCCCAATTTCGATTAGTAGAACATTACTATTTCAGGTAATCATTAGTGCATTGTTAACTTTCATTATCATTACAAAACAAAAAAAATTCAGAACTAATATCATAATAGCTGTAATATCTACTTTGGTACTTTTTGAATTAATTCAAAACTTCAATTTTTACAATACTGCCATTGAAGTATTAAGAGTTAGGCTTGAGCGCGCAAACACAGCTGAAGGAGGAATTGAATCTGTTTTTATTGATAGGTATTTAGGTGGATTGGTAAATGCTATTCTCAATTCTGTTAATCAACCATTTTTTGGCTATGGCTTAGGATTTGGTTCGAATGTTGGAAGTATGCTTTTAACAAACTCAAGAACATTTTTAATCTCAGAAGGAGAATGGGGTAAAACCATTGGTGAAATGGGACCACTTTTCGGCTTATCAATTATTGCATTACGATTGGGAATAACCTTAAAACTGATTAAAAAAGCTTTTGAATTTGTTTCGAGAAATGAAATTCTACCTTACATACTTTTAACTTATGGAATTTTTACTATCCCTCAAGGTTCATTTTCACAACCCACATCACTTGGCTTTATTGTAGTTCTAGGAGGAATAATAATTGCATCATTTAAAAATGGCAATGAAATAAATATTGATGAAGAGAATTAACTCTACAAAAATTGTTCTTATTGGCAACTCTAAATTCGATAAGCAAGAAAGTATGAATAGATACCTTGCTATGTTGGAATCTATTTTATTTGCAGAAAATATTCACTTTGAAGTAGTTTTACCTATAAATATTTTAAAAAAACTTAACCTAAAACCACATGCTGGTTTGGGTAAATGGAAAAGTTATTTCGAAAAGTATTTCCTATTTATAATTTATATAATCTTTAAAAGAATTCAATTTTCATTTACAAAATACAATTGTGTTTACCACATAACAGACCATTCAAATGCCTTGTATATTCATTTCTTACCAAAGTCTAGGACAATTATAAGTTGTCATGATATGCTAGCAATAAAAGGAGCAATGGGACACAAAGATGCGTATTGTGAAACAGGTGTTTTTGGTAAGAGATTACAATTACTTATTAATTATAGTTTAACAAAATGCAAAAACATCATTTTTGTTTCCGAGAAAACGAAAGATGATTTTGAAACAATTAATCCAAATATAATTGCAGATAAAATACAAATCATTTATCATACTACGAATCAGGAATTAAAAGCGATTAATAAGGAAATAGCAACAAACTATTTAAAAGAACAGTATCATATTCAAAATAAATATGTACTAACAGTTGGTTCCAATCTACCTAGAAAAAATAAAGAAATTCTGTTTGAATTAGCCAAATTAAAAAAAGAACTAACTATAATATTTATAGGCCCCGAATTAAATACTAAACAAAAAGAAATTATAGATTCATATGGAATCCAAAACCAAATCATTGTATTCTCAAATATTAGTAGCCTTGATTTAAACTACTTCTATTCGGGAGCAGAATGCCTGATTTTTCCTTCATTTTCTGAGGGTTTTGGTTGGCCTATCATTGAAGCTTTTAATTCAGGCTGTCCTGTTATTGCAAGTAATATTGAACCATTTAAAGAAATTGGAGAATCATCTTGTTTATACTTCGAAGCAACAAATGTCCATTCATTAATTAGTAATCTAAATATAATGGATGAAAAGCGTTTTGAACTATTAGCAGATGCAAAAACAACCTTAAGAAAATTCGATAAATCCATTATGTCTGAAAACTATTTAAATTTCTATAATTCTATTAAATGAAAGTCATCTTCCAACTATTTTTGGTGTTAATCCCTTATTCACTGCGAAGGGTATTACTCATCAAATTATATAAATATGAATTAGATAAAGACTCTCATATTGGATTGTCTTATATCTATCCAAAAGAATTAGTATTAGAAAAAGGTGCCAAAATTGGACATTTTAATATGGCTATTCATCTGCATAAAATCCATTTACAGACAAATTCAAAAATTGGCAGAAAAAATTGGATTACAGGATTTCCACTCAATAATAAAAAGCACTTTTCTCATGAAACAAAAAGATATCCAGCATTAATTTTAGGAAGAGAATCGGCAATTACTAAGAACCATCATTTTGATTGTACAGATCAAATCAAAATTGGAAACTATTCTATTATTGGTGGCTATGCATCACAATTCATAACACATGGAATTGACATCATAGAAAACCAACAAAATAGCAAAGCAATTGAAATTGGTGATTATACTTATATAGGTACAAATGTGGTTGTACTTGGTGGTTCAAAACTTCCCTCCTATTCTGTTTTAGGAGCTAAAAGTTTATTGAATAAACATTACCAAGAGCCATATAATTTGTATGCAGGTAATCCTGCAATAAAAATAAAATCGCTAGCAGTTGATGCAAAATATTTCAAAAGAGAAAAAGGATTTGTTCATTGAAAATTCTTAGAATAATTGATAGTATGTCGCCCGCTATTGGAGGGCCATCTGAAGGAATAAGAAATATAATTCCAGAGATGGCAAAACATGGCATAACCAATGAAGTGGTTTGCTTCGACAATCCTCTTGAGTCTTTTATTAAAGAATCAAAATTCAAAATTCATGCCTTAGGTAAAGGATATAGCAAATGGTCGTATAATAAATTATTTGAAAACTGGTTAGAAAAAAATTATACCAATTACAATTTAATTATAATACATGGCTTGTGGCTTTATCAAACTTATGCGGTTTACAGATTAATCAATAAAATTAAAAATAAGTACTCAAATCAAAAGTTCTATGGTATGCCACATGGCATGTTAGACCCCTATTTTCAATATGCAAAATCAAGAAAAATAAAAGCAATTCGAAACTACATTTATTGGCATTTAATCGAATCAAAATATATAAAATCACTTGATGGTGTTTTATTTACCAGTGATATTGAATTACAAAATGCACGAAAAACTTTTAGTAATTATAAGCCAAAAAAAGAAATCATGTGTAGCTATGGGATAAATGATTTATCAAATACTACAATTAAAAATGAAATGGGAAATTACCTTTTATTCTTAGGCCGAATAGATTCAAAAAAAGGTATTGATTTGATAATAAAAGCATATGATAAGTTAATTAATTTAAACTCAATTGAGTTGCCAAATTTGATTATTGCAGGAAGTATACATGATGAAAACTATTATAATTATTGCAATGAAATTGTTTCAAAAAATAATAACCTAAAGGACAAAATTAGCTTTAGAAATTTTGTTCAAGGTGAAGAAAAAAAAGAATTAATCAATAATTGTATGGCTTTAATTTTACCTAGTCATCAAGAAAATTTTGGAATTTCAGTAGCTGAAGCATTGTCATTTGGCAAACCCGTATTAATTAGTAACAAAGTAAATATTCATGAAATAATTCTTCGCGAGAATTGCGGTTTTGTTGAAGAAAATAGTGTTGAAGGTTGTATAAAATTAATTACAAGTTTTGTTTCATTATCTCCTAATCAAACTCAAGAAATGAACTTAAATGCAATTCAGGCATTTAAAAGAAATTTCAGTATAGAGAACTATTGTCAAAACTTAATCAAGTTATTAAATTAATTCATGAGCTATACTCTTTTATTAACATCAAGTATTAAACCTTCTCAATTTTCTGATAGAATAGTTAGAAATAATGTTGATCAAAGATTAAATGACTATTTAACAACTTTTAAAAAATGGCTTTTATTAAATGATTCAAATATTACACATATCATTTTTGCAGATAACTCAGGATATAATTTAGAATTGGTAGAAAATTTAGCAAAAAAATACAATCATTTTAATAGAATTATTGAACTCATAAAAGTTAAAGAATCTAAAGTTCCAGTAGGGATTCATTATGGATATTCAGAATTAGAAATTATTGATGAATGTTTTAAATTATCAAAACATTTAAATCAAAACGAAAAAATAATAAAATGTTCTGGCAGGTTATTTATTTCAAATATTTCTGTGTTTTTAAAACAGAATGAAGATTTTGATATTCTAATTGACTCACGAAAAAGTTCTATCTTAAAAAAACAAACCAATTATTGTCTCAGTAATTTTTTTATAGTAAAAACAAGTTTCTATTCTGAGAATTTAATTGGTTTAAAAAGCAAAATGATTGAAGAGAAAATTAGTCATTTTGAAACACTTTATTTTAAATATCTATATGAATTCTATACTAACAAAAGATTCAATATAAAAATGCGCTTCAAAACCGAACCAATTCTACATGGTTATGGAGCGCATTGGAACAAGAATTATCAAGGATTTAAATATTTGCTAAACGGAAAAATTAGAAACATTTTTAGGAAAATAGCACCTCAATTATGGATTTGAATAAAGCAGAAAAATTCAATTTAGATACCAAAACAGGACCATCATTTAGCTTAGAAAACAGAATCAAAAGAGTTATTTGGAATTTGGCCTATTTGTTATTCTTTAGATACAGTCCAAAACCATTTCATGTTTATAGAGCCTTTATTTTAAGGTTATTTGGTGCTAAAATTGGAAAGGGAACACATATTTATCCTAAAGTTAAAATTTGGGCTCCATGGAATTTAAATATTGGAGATGAATGTGGCATAGCTAATGATGTTGATTTGTATTCACAAGGATTAATAACAATTGGAGCGAAGTCAGTAATTTCTCAAGGTACTTATGTTTGTACTGGAACACATGATTACAAAAATCCAGGATTTAAATTGATAACCAAACCTGTAAACATTGGAAATAATGTTTGGATAGCCACTCAATCATTTATTCACCCAGGAATAGAAATTGGTAGTAATTCTGTCATTGGTGCTAGGTCAGTGGTTGTGAAATCTATCCCCGAAAATTCAATCTGCTCAGGAAATCCATGTTTAGTTTTGAAAAAAAATGAATAATGATTTATGTATAGTCATTCCTATTAAAAACGAGGAATCTAAACTATATGATTGTTTAATGTCAATTGGGAATGATTTTGCAAAAGATATTATCATTCTTGATTCTAATAGCACTGATCAATCAATTGCTATAGCAAAACAATTTAATACAAAGATTATTCAATTTGATTGGGATGGAAAATATCCAAAAAAAAGAAATTGGTTTTTATTAAATGAACCAAAGGATACCGAATGGATATTGTTTTTGGATGCTGATGAGAGATTAACAATTGAAGTAAAAAATGAAATTAGTTTAAAAATCAAAATTAAAGATGTAGAAGGTTTTTGGTTAAACTATGCCAATTATATTAATAATTATAGATTAAAAGGTGGATATCCATTAAAGAAATTAGCTCTATTTAAACGCCATAAATATTTATATGAAAATATTGGGGAGAACAATTGGAGCAATTTAGATATGGAGATTCATGAGCATCCAATAATACATGGAAAAATTGGATTCATAAATTCACAAATTGACCATAAAATTGATTCAAACTACAAGAGGCTTTGGAAAAAACATATAGAATATGCCAATTGGGAAGGAAACCGTTTTTTTGATTTAAAGGATAATCAGTTTAAAACAAGCCTAACCAAAAACCAAAAAATCAAATACTTTTTGCTAAAAAATGGAATCCTACCTCCTGTATATTTTATCGGCTCATATATTTTTCTATTAGGATTTCTTGATGGTAAAAATGGAATAATATATTCAATCATCAAATTCAGGTATTTTAAAAAAGTCGGTCAAATAGTAAAAAAACTAAACCGTGAAAAATAAATCAGTTTATGTACTTGGAATAAATTTCAGACCTGAATTAACAGGTATTAGTAACTATACGACTGAAATGTGCCAATGGTTAGTTGAAAATCAAATTAAATGCACCGTTATTACTGCATATCCGCATTATCCAGAATGGAATATATTTTCAAGTCACAAAAAAAAATCACTTCTGTTTTCAAAAGAAAAAGATACTACAGGTTTTTTAACTATTTATAGATGTCCTATTTTAATCTATGGGAAAACAAGCGGCTTATCCAGAATAATTACTGAGATAAGCTTTTTTTTAAGTTCAGCTCTGATGTTATTCTATTTGTTGTTTAAATCAAAGCCAAACTTTATTTGGACCGTAAGTCCATCCCAAATAAGTGTACTGAATGCAATAGTTTTTAGTAAATTAAAAAGAATCCCCATCTACCTGCATTTACAAGATTTACAATTTGATGCAGCAATTCAGTTGGGAATTATAAAAAATAACTTTATTAAAACTGTCGTAAAAAAGTTAGATAAATTTATTCTTGATAATGTAAGTTCAATTAGCACCATTTCAGAGAAAATGGCAGAAAAACTTAAGCTTAAAACGAATAATGAAATTACTATTTTCAGAAACTGGGTAAATACAATGGACTTTTATCCTTTAGAAAAAAATAAAAAAGAAGAGGCGAAAATAAGTCAGAATTTGCATCAAAACTCTATCATAATTATGTACTCTGGCAGTTTAGGTGAAAAGCAAGGAATTGAAATAATGATAGAAGTTGCTAAACATTTTCAAACTAATAAAGATATTATCTTCATCATATCAAGCACAGGCCCTTATTGGGAGAAACTAAAATTAGATGCAGAAAAAGAACAGTTAACAAATATTGTATTTAAAAAACTGAGTCCAAAAAACCAATTGAATGAATTTTTAAATATTGCAGACATCCATTTAGTTCTGCAAAAAGAGGAAGCTACGGATTTAGTTTTGCCTAGTAAAATATTACCAATATTATCGATTGATGGTTTTTTAATAATTCAATCAACCAAAAATTCTGAATTGTATTCTATGCTTCATCAAAAAATGAAAGGAAGTATCATCGAACCAAATAATCCTGAAAAATTGATTGAGGCTATTCAAGTCATATTACATCAAATTGAATTGACGAATAATCAAAACAATAGAAATTTAGCAAAATTACATTTTGAAAAAGACAAAATACTTCAAGATTATTTTGCCAAAAAGTTTTTAATAAGTTAACTTAAAATTAACCGGCCAAGACATCAAACTGAATTTCTTTGTAAAGTATAAAAATCCAAAATGTCATTTAATAGATTACTTCTTTCAATCATTTTAATTTTCCCTGCATTTGCATTTGGACAATCACCAAACAAAAAAGGAACGATGCATTTTGGATATGCAATGAACTTACTTGTTGAAGATGGAAATCAGTTTCAAGCTTATTTAAATAATGAAAAAGTTTATTGGAATTTAAGTCCATTTAATTTTTCTTTTGAATATCGCTTGAATGAAAAATATGGCATTCAATCAATGTTTTCTTCTAATTTATATCAAGCAAAACAAAAATATAGAGGATTAACATTAAAAAAACCTATTGATATCATAAGTTTAGATTTACTTGGTAAAGCAAATTTACTTCCATTTTTAAAAGATACAGGAAATTTTGATCCATATCTTGTAGGAGGTTTTGGATTATTAAAAAGAGGAGTAAATACAGATATAACAACACAAATTGGCTTTGGATTTAATTACTGGGTATTACCTAGTTTTGGTTTTAACCTCAATAGTATTTATAAGTTAAACTTTATTTCTGTTCAAAAAGAGGAAAGAGACAATCAGTTAAACTTTAACTTAGGTTTTGTTTATATTATAAACTAGAACTTCAAAATTATTCTAAGTTAACATATTCATAAACATTTCTTCATTTAGGCTGAACTATAAGGAAATCTCAAACAATTTATTTTGAGGTAATTCAAATTAAATGAAACTCAAGTACCACAAAAACTCTGCATATCTTTTCTTTCTAAGATTATTTATGCTGGCATTTGATTTAATTGGGTTAAATCTGATAATAGTATTAATCTATTACAAGGCACGCAGTTTATTTCCACCACAGTCAATTGCTGAAATTTACATCTTCATCATTTATAATTCAACGTGGGCATTACTATCAATAATTTTAAAAACCTATTCAAAAAGTTTCAATTTTGAGTTTAGCCTCAGAAGATCAATTGGAACCTACTTTGTACATTTTATTTTAAATATTGGAATTATCTATTTAATTATTGATGATAACAATCCAAGCTTCTACTATTTAACATATTACTATTTAGCTGGATTCTTATTTATACCAGCAAGTAGATATATATCACAATTCATCATAAACCTTCTTGATAAAAATTTCAAATTAAAAAAGCAAGTTGCAATACTTGGTAATGGTCCAATTTTCGATAGTTTCAAATCGCATTTAGAATCTGAAGAATCTGGATGTAAGCTAATTGAAATCAATCATACTTTTAATTCAAGCGATATAAAATCTAAATTATATCAAGTTATAAAAGTTGGAAGAAGACTGGATATAGAAGATATTTATACAACATACATACCAGAATCTGAAACAGAGTATTTGGAGGTTTGTAAGTATGCTGAGAACAATTTTATTAAGCTAAAATTTATTCCAAGTAAAGAATCTAAACACCAAATTTATTACAATTATAATTTTGAATTTGGACTACCAATTATCAGTTTTTCAAAATCACCTTTAGATAATTTAGAAAACAGAATTATAAAGAGATTTTTTGATATTGTACTAAGTTCATTAGTTATCATAACTATTCTAAGTTGGTTATGGCCAATTATATCTTTATTAATTAGAATTGATTCAAAAGGACCTATTCTTTTTAAACAAATGAGAAATGGAAAAAATAATAAGCCATTTGTTTGTTTAAAATTTAGAACGATGGTTCCAAACAAAGAATCTAACCTAAATCAAGCAACTAAAAACGACCACAGATTTACCAATATTGGAAAAATACTTAGAAAAACTAATCTCGATGAATTACCTCAATTTTTCAATGTTTTAAGAGGTGAAATGAGTATAGTTGGTCCACGTCCACACATGTTAAAACATACCAAAGACTATAGCAGTATTATTGATTCTTACATGAGAAGACAATATATAAAACCTGGTATAAGTGGATATGCTCAAGTAAATGGCTTTAGAGGAAATCTTGATAAAAACATGATGGAAAAAAGAGTCAAATATGATATCTATTATATTCAAAATTGGAGTCCTTGGTTTGATCTTGATATTGCAATAAAAACAATAAAATTAACTATTAATGGTGATAAGAACGCTTACTAATATTCAAATTAAATTTTCAGGAATATTTCAAAAGTTAAGCATATTTATAATGTTTAACTTTTTTTCATTATTAGTTTATTCTCAAAATGGTAAATTAGTTGGAAAAGTTGTTTCAACAACTGGTGAGGAAATTATTGGTGCAGTAATCATGTTAGAAGGTACTCAAAAGGGTGCTCAAACAGATTTCAATGGAGAATATTCAATCATTAACATAACTCCGGGTAAGTATAATGCTTCATGCAGATATGTTGGTTACAATACTAAAGTAAGTCAGGTAATCATCTCGAAAAATGCTACTACAGAACAAAACTTTGTTATTGAAGAAAAGTCGAACGTAATTCAGGAAGTTACAATTACAGCTAAAGCGAAAAAGGAAAATTTAAACTCATTGCTAATTCAGCAGAAAAATGCAGCCTCAGTAAGTGATGGTATTTCAGCGGAATCAATTAAAAGGAGTCCTGATAAAAGTACCAGTGATGTATTAAAAAGAGTAAGTGGTGCAAGTATACAAGATAATAAATTTGCGATTATTAGAGGATTAAATGAACGCTATAATGGTGCATACATTAACAGTGCTCCTTTACCTAGTTCTGAAAGTGATAGGAAAGCTTTTGCATTTGACATTTTTCCATCAAACATGTTAGATAATTTGATTATCACAAAAACTGCTACTCCTGATCAAAGTGGTGAATTTGCTGGAGGATTAATTTTAGTAAATACTAAAAGCATTCCTGATGAAAATTTCCAATCTATTAGTTTTGGTACGGGTATAAATTCAATTACTACATTCAAACAAAAATTGGGTTATAATGGAGGGAAATTTGATTTTCTTGGAATTGATGATGGGACAAGAAATGTACCAGCTTCATTACCACCAAGAAATAGTTGGCCCGAAACCAGGGAAGAAAAAGCAAGCGCAGCAAGATTAATGCCGAATGATTGGGCAACAATAAAATCAACATATTCCCCAAATTATTCGTTTCAATATACCATGGGTAAAAACTTAAAAAAAAAAAAAAAAGATATTTTCGGGATTCTATTTTCACTTTCTTACAACAAATCGTATTCATGGTACGAAACGTTTTTATATGCTTATGACCAAGCAAATGGAAATGTTTTAGAAACCAACTTAAGTGACCAAACCAATAGTGATAGAACTTTAGGCGGAGCTTTGTTTAATGTTAGTTATAAAATCAACAATAAAAATTCAATCTCATTTAAAAATTTATATAGTATTAATTCAGAAGATAGGTTTATTGCCCGTGAAGGCTTTTTCTTTTTGAATACCATTCAACCATTAGGAACTCAGGCCAAAGCTTTTTGGTTTACTTCAAATAATATCTATACAAATCAATTAATTGGAGAACATTATATCGAAAAAACCAAAACTAAAATAACTTGGAACGCATCAACAGGAAATGTAAAAAGAAGTATTCCAGGCTTAAGGCGTATGTCGAGATTTGCGAATAATGGTGAAACTTATTCTGCAAATATTGCTTTGGGTGCCGATTTTGGGGTTGGAACAGCTGGAACCTATTTTTATTCGAATACCACAGAAAATATTAATAGTTTTCAAGCAGACATGACTGAAAATGTAGATTTATCTAAGCAATTTAAAAATACAATTAAAATTGGTTATGGATATCAAGTTCGTAAAAGAGATTTTTTAGCACGAAAATTAAATTTAGCAAAATACAATCAAACTGGCGGAGGAGGAATTGAATTCGAAGATTCATTGGTAAACTTGCCTGATGATCAAATTTTCAATGAAAAAAACATCGGAATACTTAATAACGGAAAAGGTGGATTTTTACTTGAACAAATTGTAAATCCATATGATGCATACGATGCCTCATCAAGTATCTTTTCAAGATATATTATGATTGACAGCAGATATAAGCAGAGATCGAGATTAGTTTGGGGAGTAAGGTTAGAAACATTTGTTCAAAAATTAAATTCAACCAGAGATGACAGAACCCCTGTAAATTTAAATACAACAACATCTGATTTCTTACCATCATTAAACTATGTTTATTCAATTTCAGAAAATCAAAATTTAAGATTGTCGTATTCAAACACAGTAAATAGACCTGAATTTAGAGAATTAGCACCATTTGTATTTTATGATTTTGGTAATAGATATACCTATTCTGGTAATGATAGCTTAGTTAGATGTAAAGTTTATAATTACGATTTAAGATATGAATTGTTTCCTGGAAGAAATCAAATCCTTTCTACAAGTTTATTTTACAAAAAATTCATCAATCCGGTTGAGCAAAAAGCCAATCCAAACTACGTAAGAGAAGTAACATATATCAATGCAAATAGTGCAGTATGTTATGGAGCTGAATTAGAATTTAGATTCATATTAGGAGCATTAAGTAAAAAGGAAACATCTATTTTAAATGACTTCACAGTATTTAGCAATTTTGCTTATATTAAGTCTAATGTAGTTATTAATGAATCTGATAAAACGATTGATAAGGACCGCCAGTTGCAAGGACAATCACCTTATGTAATCAACTCGGGAATTCAATTTCAAAATTACAAATCAGGATTTTCAGCAACAGCTTCATTAAACTCTGTTGGAGATAGAATTTATATCGTAGGTAGTGTGAATGAGCCCGATTTATGGGAAAAAGGAAGAACTGTTTTAGATTTTCAGGTATCGAAATTATTAATGAAGAACAAACTCGAAATAAGATTAAACGTTAAAGACGTATTTGCTCAAAAATTGGTTTTTTATAATGATATAGATAACAACAAAAGATTTAATGAAAATCCAGATTTAAAAATAATTTCAAGAAATTATGGCCAAGAAGTTAGTTTTAACATTAGTTATAAGTTCTAATTTTAGAAAAAGCACAAGTAAATAACTATTTCATCACTATAAATTAATACGATTTTTTTCTTTGATTAATAATAGGTGAGCATTTTTGAGAACCTTTTAAAAAATCAAAAATGAAAAAAATTTCAACTCTATTTTTACTTTGTGTAAGCGCTCTTGCAGGATTTGCACAAACGAGAACGCTTGAATCTGTATCATACAGAGGAGCATTCCAACCGGGAGTTAGTATGTGGACTAACACTTGGACAAACTTCGATCCACAAAACACTGTTTATGGTGCAGGTTTACCTGTAACTCAGGTTTCTACTGCTATTACAAAAAACACTACTTGGTTATCAACTAGAGTTTACCAAATTAATGGACCTATTTATGTTAAAGGTGGTGCTACATTAACCATTCAACCTGGAACAGTAATTTTAGGAAATGCAAACGTATCAAACTCTTGTTTGATTATTTCTAAAGGTTCTAAAATCATGGCTCAAGGTACTGTTACTTCTCCTATCGTATTTACATCTTCTAAAGCTGCCGGAACAAGAAACGTAGGTGATTGGGGTGGTGTTGCTATCTTAGGAAATGCATTATACAATGGTACTGGTGGTTCTGCAAACATTGAAGGTTTAGCAGCTGCTCCTGACAATTCATTTGGTGGTTCAAATGATGAAGATAATTCAGGTGTATTTTCATATTGCAGAATTGAATTTGGTGGTTATATTTTCACAGTAGATAAAGAAATCAATGGATTAACTTTAGGTGCTGTAGGAAGAAAAACTAAAGTTGACCACGTTCAAGTTTCATTTATCAATGATGATGCTTTTGAATGGTTCGGTGGAAGTGTAAATTGTTCTCATTTAGTTGCTTACCGTTGTGTAGATGACGATTTTGATACAGATAATGGATTTTCTGGAACAGTACAATTTGGTTTAGCTTTACGTGATAGAGCAATTTCTGACCAATCTTCAGGTTCAACTTCAGAAGGTTTTGAATCAGATAACGAAGCTGTTGGAACTGATTCAACTAT
>JAIYDG010000215.1 GCA_027487625.1 Bacteroidota bacterium | reverse complement strand
TATACGCCACGCTCCTGCTGGGGCGCGTGGGTGTTGCCCAGAGCGGCGACGTAGATGGTGTTGGTATCGCTGGGGTGCACCACGATGCGTCCAATGCGCGCGGTTTTTTCCAGCCCCAGGTGCTTCCAACTTTTGCCCGCATCGGATGACTTGTACACGCCATTGCCCAGCGGATGCGCGGGCCGAATGACGAAGGTCTCGCCCGTGCCGCACCAGATTTGGTTGGGGTTGCTGGGAGCAATGGCCAGGGAACCAATGGCGGCCACGTCTTGATCGTCAAAAATGGGCCGCCAGTTGAGGCCGCCGTCTTCGGTTTTGAAGATGCCACCGGAGGCTGCTCCAACGTAGGAGACCATGGGGTTGCCGGGCTCGCCAAGGACGGCGGAGGCACGGTTGCCGTCGACGCCGAGGAAGCGGAAGGTGAGGTTGGAGAAGGTTTGGGCGGAGAGGGTCGTGGTAAACAGGAGGAAGAGAAGGAGGAGGTGGTGACGCATGGTTTTTTTGGTTTTATGGAGGGGGAAAATAATTACTTTTTTTGAATTTAAGGAGCAATCATGGGGCAAGGGTACAGACGCTATTTCATTTTTTTTGCAACATATTTGCTAGAAAAGGGAAGACTTATTACAGAAAATTCAAAAACGCCGTTTTTTTACCACTGAAATCTAATATCATTCCTTCAATTTTGTACTGTTGAAAAATTATTCAATAATCAAACAGTAGAAAAATGAAACAAATTTTCACGCTCTTTCTTCTCTCCGTGGCAATCATTGTAAATGCTCAAACAGATGAAGAATTAATTAAAAAAACCGTAGAAGCAGAAGCGAAAGCTTTATATGCTGGTAACATCGAAGGAGTTAGGTCCATGTGGAACTACGACCCAAAGAGTAAGCAAGTAATCCTTATTGCTAGTGGTGTAAATGGATTTATATTGTATTTTTCGGGGGAGGGCATGGCCGTAGATAGTAACTATCCTCCTAAAACTACATCAACTTTTCAAAATTACGATTATCAAATAAAAGTAAGCGGCAACTTGGGCTTTGCCAGATATAGTACTATAGAAACCAAAAGTGATGGTACAAAGTTCCACGCTTTTAGAACCGATTTATTAGAAAAAGTGGGGAAAGAATGGAAAATTATAGGCGTAACAAAGCAAGGATATATTCCAAAATAGTTATTACTTTTAACTTTCATCTTTTTTAAACGGGTGTAATTCAAAATGTATCTTTCTTGCTTCAAAAGCGATTGAATCTATACGTGAAGCGGGCAAAACACAACCCTTTTTTAGATTAAATTTTTCGCTATGCGGCATTTTGAATTACACCCTTTTTAAACTTAAGTCATAGATGATTGTCCAACGTATTAGCCCTGCACCAAGTGTCAGCAATTACATTAGAGAGTATTTGCTGGTGCATTTGGTTTTTAATCCCCAAACAGCTCCTCCAATTAAAGCCTATCCTGTTAACCCCGAAGAAGGTATAACTTTTCAAATTAAAGGTTTACTAAGTGCTGAACAACCCGATTTGGGGATTACTGAAAAAAGGTCAAAAACTTATTTTTTCGGGCAACCCATATTGCGCCAAAACTTGCACCAAGAATATGAATTTATGCTTGTTCATGTGCGATTTCACCCTGGATGTTTGTTTCAATTATTCAAAATTCCTATGACGGAATTATTGGATAAGAATATAGATGCTGAATTAATCTTAGGACACGCTACAATTGAAGAAATTAATGACCGATTGGCTAATGCACCTAATTATCTAGCAATTCCACCTATTTTAGATGCTTTTTTCAACAAATATATCTCTAAACTAAAGCATGATGTTCAGCCTGTAGATACAATTGGTCGTATGATATTAGCAAATCCTCAAAACTTCAACTTAGATAGAACGGCTAAGGCAGCCTGCCTGAGTCATCGCCAATTTGAAAGACGTTTTGTAAATCAATTAGGTATTCCGCCCAAACACTATGCTCGCATTTGCCGATTTTATGAAGCCTATATCTTGAAGGATACGCGCCCAGAATTGAATTGGCAAGATATCGCTTTTCACACAGGGTATACAGACTATCAACATCTTGTCAAAGATTTTAAACAATTTGCAGGAACAAGCCCTAACATTTTACTCGAACAAACCTATTTAAATCCTGAACGGCGTTTAAATATTTCAAATGAATTTAAAGGACTTTGAAAATTGAGAAAAAGGTTAAAAAAATCCAAATCAGGTTAAAATATATGAAAAAAGAGAAAAACGTATTTTATGACAATTTGATTTCGTCCATGCAGCCCAAAGGTAAAACACACTATGCAACAATTTCTGGACACACATATGCGCACACTCTACCTAAGCCAGGATAAGCACAATCAATGAAGGATGTTATCGTTACTAATGTGCTTTTGGCGATTGTTGCTCAAGTTTTTAGACACCGAAAGCAACTTAATTTCTCACATTACGCAGTGCTATTCATCAACTTCTGATCTAAGTAAAAATGATCATCACTGATGTATAATTTGATTTCAATTCAGCCATAGTTTTTCACCGCAGAGTTTCACTGAGTACACGCAGAGTTTCACTGAGTTTTTTAATTTTAAGGAGTTTGCCACCTGCGGTGGCTGGAGTTTGTGCGTTAGGAAAATCTTGCTTAAGATCAAGCCAAGGATAATAGGACTTGATAAAAGGTAAGGGCTCTAGCTTCAGCAAGGGC
>JAIYDG010000467.1 GCA_027487625.1 Bacteroidota bacterium | reverse complement strand
CTTGTATGTCCCAACAATAAAGGATGTCTTCCAAATTTGACTCCTTCCATGCTTGCCTCATTAAAAACACATGAGCCCAAACATGCATCAATAAAGGACACGTTATTCAAATTTGCACCCGTAAAGTTTGTGCCATCCAAAATTGAACGTGACAGATCAGCGCCAGGAATACGAGCACCCGAGAAATCCATATTTGTGAACGAAACGCCTGCATAGTTGAGAATTGTGATTGCATTTGCCGCGGCTTGCGCTTTGGTTTCATCAGATTTTGAAAGATGAATAATCTCGAACAACTGTCTCTTGTATGAATCACTCTTGTTGACTTGCTCGCTGAGATTGAGCAGGATGGCATATTCGATGGTCTTGTTGAGGGCATTGACAGGGCCTTGATTATCTTTTTTGCCTTCTAATACCTGAAGAGCGACGTTTGCGAGTCGTTTCTTGCTTGGTTCTTTGGCCACGGCAGCTGGAGCTGGCTTTTCTGAGATTTGATCAGAAGCGGATGTTGTCGTTTCAGCTGGATATGTGCTTTGAAGCACTTCTTGTTCTTTATCTTGAAGTGTGAACTGGTTGAAAATATCATCGCCTGCAAAAAACTCGTAGACCGACTTGTGGATGAATTCATAAGTGGTTGCACTTGTCTTTTTGATGGGAGCAGCTCTGCGGACGATGTCAAGCCATTCTGGGTCGTTGCCGAAAAACTCATCGAGTTCGGGATTGTCAGATTTCTTTTTTCTCTCGTTCCATTGATACTGCAGAGCAATCTTATTTATCTTCAACATATAGCTTGCAAGATCTCGACAATAGTCAAAGAGCCATACAGGAAAATCCTCTGGAAAGTCGTTCGGAAGTATTGAGTTTCGGCTTCGAGCTTTCTTGTCTTCTCTGTCAAACCATGATTCAGCAAACTGACGGAAAAACTCTGTGCGCATCATTTTGATTTGCTCGTTGGCTTTTGATTCCTGGTTTTTCTTTTTGTAAATATCTGGTAAAGTCGTGGCTGTAAGGAATATCATGAACGGAGTGACAGCGAGATCGACTAGACTGGGAATAGATTGAAGATTTTTTTCAAAGGCAGCTCCTTCTTTCCATTGGCATTCAGGATGCAACTCAACATATTTTTCAAAATACTGAACTCGCTGCTCTTTCGTGAAGGGAAGAATGTGAATTTCATCGATGGGTTCTGGGCTTCCTTCATGGTTGAGAGAAGCAAATAACTTTTGGTAGTTGGAAATATTGTTCAAAAATTGTCTGCGGCAACCGATTACAACTTTTGCGTTTGGCCATTCAGTCAAGCTATTTGATTCGTAGATTGACTTTTGATTGAATTCTATTTCATCATAAGCATCGAGGAAGAAAATGAAAGGGCGCTTGTCGTTTTTCATGGACTCAATATTATCTTTCGAAAACTCGAGACCCTGGACAGACATGCTGTTTTTCGTGGGTGCAGACAACAACTCGTAAATTGCTTTCTTCCTTGGATTTTCTAGGGCTGTCAAGGGAACGTAGAGGGGCATATGCTTTCCTTTACCGAGTTCAAATTCCCTCCATAATTCACGGACGGTGTATTGCTGAAGAAGCGACTTTCCAGAGCCGGAATCTCCGAGAATTAAGAGCACCTTTCTTTTGTTTTCGGGTGACAGGAACTCCAGAATTAGGTCCATAGCGTCTTGAGCTTCACCTTTCCTGGCTGGTCTTTCGGCTTGGCAAGGAATATAATTTGCAAAACGACCGTTGAATTCTTCGTTTTTGGTAGTTGCTTCTTTGATTGAAAATATGACCTCAGACTCATCAATCTCATCGTGACCTGCTTTGCCAAATATCTTCGACTTTAACACGGTCTTTTGCGGTTTGTAGTCAAGCATTTTCTTTTTCGTCATTTCCACATAAACTTTCAAGTCTGCATCTTTTGGCCAGTTTGGGTACATGGTTATCTTTTCAAGAAGCTCAAAAACTTCCTTGCGTTTGGCTCCTTCATACGTGGCACAATAGCATTCGCTCACACAATCAATCATCAGAAAAGCGGCATTGGGGTGTATTGCGTGCAACTTTAATGAATCCATAAATTCTATTACTTTCTGTACACCAGAAGACAATGAGAGCCGAAATCCAATGTATGTATCAAACCACTTCTTCTTCACTTCAATTTCACTCAGAGCTTCAGCTGCGTCACCAAGAGCCGATATTGCAGATGAGACATCGAAAGAGACCACTGCTGTTGCAACATTAAACAAACCAAGTGCGACTTTGCCGGCAATCTTGGCGCTTTTCACAATCGAGTCCTGATCGTCGCCGATGCGCTTCAGAAGTTCCACAAACAGAGCACGCTTAGCTTGAGATGCGGCTGTTATTGCACGCTCTTGCTCGTTGGTTCCTCGCTTTTCAAGGGCCTTGTCAATCCAGGACTGATCGAACGACTCTTTGTACGCCTTGTACTTTTCTTGTGGAATTCCAGTTGCACCAGACACATGCAAACAGTTGAGGATGGACACAATGGTTTCTGTAATTTTGTTGCTGGTTTTTTCATCACTTGCAAATACGTTCCCAATCTTGTCCACCAAAATGTCAAGCACAGTGCCAAGCAAAGTGACGTTGAAATTTTGCTGAAGGGTATTTGACAAGACGATGTTGAGTGAAGAGAGAAAGCGTGTG
>JAIYDG010000202.1 GCA_027487625.1 Bacteroidota bacterium | reverse complement strand
GTTGACAACCTCGAAAAGGATCCCTTAAAACTTGCAACCGCTGTTGTTGCTGGAAAGTTTAAGGAGAATTCCCTTCAGAAGATTTGGGAAGCCCTCGAAGAACATTACGGAGGTGAAAGGCGTAGAAAAACGATGCCGCTGCAACGCCTTCGAAGCATGAACTTCATAACAAAGTTCAATCGTCAAGAGTTGCTGAATTTCCATGTCATTCTCACTGAAATTCGATCACACTACGCAATGACAGATGAGGAAAAACTCTGGGAGGAGAACTCCGAGATAGTGAGCTTGGCCCGTGAAAGAATTTCAGAAGCACGTCAGTCGGAATACCTAAGTCATTTGAGGTATCTCAACCGAAAGGATAACTTCGTCAGCCTTTGCAATTGGATCAAAGAAAAGCTCGAGATACACCACAACGTGGAGGAAACATCAGTTATCCGAAAGGCGGGTGAACGAAGTTACAAGTCTTTTGACGAAAAGACTGACGAGGCAACTGAGGAAGCTCAGTCAGACATGGAAGGTGTAGACGAGGTTACCGCAGCAGGACAAGAGCATAAACGCAAGCCTTATTTTTCAAAAAGAAAAGATTCTGGTGACAACTTACATCAAAGTACATTGGAATCGCTTGGAAACAAGAGCTCAGAACCACCTGTACAGCCACCAAGAGAAAAGCCAAATTGTCTGTTCTGCAAGAAAGAACATCCACTCTACTCATGCGAAGCCTTCGACAAGATTGCTCATCAAGAGAAAAACAAATTCGTTCGAGCCAACAAAGTGTGTTACCACTGTCTAAATCCAGGACATGTCGCAGCCAAGTGCGATTATTTCCCTGGAAGAGTCTGCAACCTCGAAGGATGTCAGGGTTCACACCACCGCAAACTTCATCCACCAAAGACTTCCTCTTGTTACGGATACGAAGAAGAGTACCCTGATGAAAGATTGGGAGCGGAATTGAATTTCATGAATAACGGACGAGAAGAAACCAATTTTGGATCAAATGGTACATTCGTCGCAATCAGAACAGTTCCTGTTATCCTGAAGTCTGGAGGCAAAAAGAAAAGAGTCATTGTTGCTCTAGATGCTTGCTCCAACAACACTAACATCAGTGAAAGTCTTGCCGAGGAATTGGGATTGAGAAGTCTGAAAGGTGGAGTGGCACGTAGCGTTGGATATCTGGATCGCACAGTCAACTTCAAATCAGATATGGTACAATTCAATCTTTGTCCACTCGACGAATCTAGTTCACATCCAATTTTTGCCTGGACTATCAAGGATCTGATCAAGAACACCCCTGTGGTTGATTGGAAGAAGGAAATCGCACGTTATCCGCATTTACGAGATCTAAAAGTCCCAGAGAAAGAAGATGGAGATTGCGTGGACATACTTCTTGGTACGGACTATGCCCATCTCATGGCAGTCACATCATCCTATGTTGGAAAACCAGGAGAGCCAATCGCTGAAAAGACTGCCCTTGGACTCGCCTTCTCTGGGAAGTTGAAGAACTGTGTTTCAAAGAAAGAGGATATTGCAAGTTTCACATTCAATGGAGTCACGATCTCTATGGAATTCATCACCTTGGTGAACTACAATGATCCAACAAAAGAAACAGTTCAGAGCATTGAAGAAGAAATCACGTCACCTGAAAACATTGGGGAGGTTGTGGAGGTTCCATCATCTGAATCCTTGGCGGTGGTTGGAAATTTGGTTGAAAAACCCAAAGAAGGGGCAGAAAGAAAGAGACCTTTCACCATTCTCGTTGAAGGAAACATTGGATCTGGGAAATCTTCTTTCCTAAAAATCATCAAGGAAAGCAGCCCTGATGAGATCGACATATTTCCAGAACCTATCGAGAAGTGGCAGGATTGCAACGGAGTTAACCTTCTACAACTAATGTATGAAGACCCAAAGAAATACAGTTTTGTATTTCAGACTTACGTTCAGCTGACAAAATTCCAACTTCACAAAACCATCACGGAAAAACCCTTTCGCCTCATGGAAAGGTCATTATTGAGCGCAAGGTACTGTTTTGTTGAAAACCTCCTGAACAATCAAATGATCTCAGCAACGGAACACGCGGTACTGGACAAATGTTTCCAGCATTTCACATCGGACCCTTTGTCTGAGCTGGCAGTTGATCAGATTGTTTACCTTCGGACCGACCCGGAAGTTTCGTTTGAGAGAATCGCAAAGCGCAGCAGAATGGAGGAAAGAAAAGTCTCATTTGAATACATTCAACAACTTCACAATCTACACGAAGACTGGTTGATAAACAAAACACAATTTCAACCACTCCCGGCACCTCTGAAAGTCGTCGATGCAAACGTGGACATTTCTGTCCTGAAGGAGAGATTCTCACTGAAGGAACTTCTTTCAGCCTGTGATGCGATGATTGAGGAATACAGTCCACCACTTGGAACACATTTACCAGTCCTTCTAAGTCCTGAAGTTTTTCCGGAACTTGTTGCATCGCGTGACTTCCTTGGAAAGAGTCAGAGGACTTTTCTCACAAGCGAAGAAAAAGAACAAGACCCAGCCAACAGTGAGAAATATTCCACATTCTGGGACAGAGTGTTGCATGAGGCAGTAAAAGATCTCTGGGAGCAAGAAAAAATTCTCTTGGAAGAATTATCACCAGTGTTCTCAAACCAGTTGAAGGAAGTTGACAAAAGTCAATGGACGGAAGCACAGATTGTCTCTGATAACAAACTCAAGGTTATCTATCTTCCAGAAAGAGGACAGTTTCAGGCTTCAATCCCATGGAAGACAAGACCGCGGTTCAGAAACAATTTGAGAGCAACGCAAAATAGACAGAAGAATTGTCTAAAGAGATTGGAAAAATCGGACCTAGAAGAAATTCGAGCTATCTTTGCTGGATACCATGCAAAAGAATACATTCGAAGGGTGTCAAAAGAGGAAGCGAGTGATCCAGAAGCAAACTATCTTCCTTGGTTTCCAGTCATACGAAAAGATCGAGACACAACCAAAATTCGTTTGGTGTTTGATGCTGCGGCAAAAGACGTCAGAGGAGTTTCTCTCAACTCTGAGATTGAGTCCACACCAAATCGACTACAAGATCTCTTCAAAGTCATCCTGCGTTTCAGAAAGTTTCAGTTTGTGGTCACGTGCGACGTTTCAGAAATGTTTCTACGAATCCGTCTTGACCCAATGGACACAAAATATCACCGGTTTGTCCTGGATGATGAAATCTGGGAATGGCTTGTGACATTGTTTGGAAACCTGTCATCACCAAATGCAAGCCAAAAAGTCTTGGAGATGTGCTGCATTTTGTTCGGAAAAGATTTTCCTGAAGCCGTGGAGTCCATAATTCAGTCATGCTTCATGGACGATGTCTGCGATTCTAGAGAAACAAAAGAACGAGCAGTGCGGCTTGTCAAGGAGTTGATAGCTCTGTTCAAAAAAGCAGGAATGGTCATCACAAAATTCAATTCAAATGCTCGGGAAGCTCTTGAAGCCTGTGACAAGTCCTTACTTGCAAATCAGGTAACCTTCCATGACAAAACATTGGTTTACGAGCTCAGTAAAGTCCTTGGTATGACCTACTCTCCGGATGAAAAGGATTGTTTCCGTTTCTCAGGCAGGTTCAAGTCTTTAACGGACTGGGTCACTCAAAAGAAGATCAATGTTGAAAAAGGTTGGACGAAACGACAAATCCTTCAGGCAACTGCAGCAATCATTTTCGATCCCATGGGACTCATCTCTCCTTACACAGTTCAAGCCAAAACCATCATGCAAGACATTTGGAGAACCAAAGTTGGATGGGATGACGTTGTTGAAAAGGATATCGTATCCAGATTTGTTGCCTGGATTGAGGGTGTCTTCGACCTGTCAGACCTTCAAATCCCACGTTGGACTGGTTACAGCTCCAAAAGCACAAAACTTGAGCTACACATATTCTGCGATGCAAGCGAAGCCGGTTACTGCGTTGCGGTATTCTCACGGGTCATCAACAACGAGGAAGTCATAATGACTTTACTCACGGGAAAATCGAGAGTCTCACCATTGAAAAGCGAATCCATCTCAAGAATGGAATTGATTGCTTGCCTGCTGGGCGTCAGAATCTGGAATGCTGTAAAAGCAACCTATCCGGCCGATGAAGTTTTCTTTTGGACAGACAGCATGGTGTGTCTCTACTGGATCAGTGAAGTAGCCAAGTCTTTTCGCGCTTTTGTTGCACATCGCCTGGGAGAGATCCAGAAGTTCACGAAAATTGAACAGTGGCATCACATACCAACAGACCAAAACCCAGCTGACATCGGAACCCGACCCATCACTGTCAAAGAACTGAAAGAGCGGTCTCTCTGGTGGCGGGGTCCTGAGTTTCTCCAAGACACAAAGACCGAGTGGCCAAAGACAAAGATTGTTCGTGGGGGTGACAAAAAAGAAGAAAAAGTCTTGCTCTCCAATTTTGTCACCTTGAAGTCCCTTCAGAACATTGAATTGCTCAGAGGCTCATTTGAGAAATATCATCCACGATACTTTTCAGTATCCAGAGGCATCAATGGATATGTCAAGTGTATCCAAAAGTGTGCGTTTGTTCTGCGAGCAGTTCGCATTTTCAGAGGTGGAGAAAAGCCCTTGCCTGGACAACCTGGACTCACTAGAACTGAAGAAGAAGACGCAAAGAAGTGGCTTATCAAAGAGGCCCAGAAAGAGTTCTATTTTGAGGAACTCACAGAACTTCAGAAAAGTCCTGATAATAGGAGTCAGAAGATCAGAAGCGAAATTCAAAAATTCAACCCGCAACTTGATGAGGATGGAATCATCAGATCTTCTTCTCGACTAGCCAACATCGACTTCTATCCAATGGAGAAAAGGTTCCCAGTCATTCTTCCGAGAAGAGCGGAATTCACCAGACTCCTGGTCGAACACTTGCATGTCCGCTTTCAGCACACTTTAGGCTACAATGCCCTAAAGTCTGAAGTACAAGCAGAATATGCAATTCATGGGTTGGGCAAACTCATCGACAAAGTAAATTCCCACTGTCAGGAATGCAGGTTGAGAAGAGCCAAACTTGCCACTCAACAGATGGCACCAATACCCAGAATTCGCGCTGCCGAGCAAGTTCGTCCCTTCTTCAAAACAGGACTGGACTTTGCAGGTCCATTCAACATCAAGATGGGAAGAGCAAAAGCTAGAAAGCACGTCTCAGTTCTGATCCTCACCTGTCTGCAAGTCAGAGCAGTCCACTTTGAAGTCACAGATGGTCAAACCACCAAGCATGTCTTGAATGCTTTGAGCCGATTTGCAGACATTCGCGGTGTACCGGACACAATCATCAGTGATAACCAGACAAGCTTCCACAAAGCAGACAAGGACCTTCGGGAATGGATGCAGAGCATTGATTTTGATGAACTGGTTCAAAAGACTGGGATGGATTTCAAACCAAACTCAAAAGGAATCAACTGGATTTTTAATCCACCTGTTTCACCACATTTTGGAGGAGTCTATGAGACCATCGTCAAAGCAATGAAACGGGCATTGTATGCCACCATCAGAAATGCAGACCTTGATGACGACGAATTTCGAACAGCGGTCTCTGGAGCAATGTCAATCTTGAATTCCAGACCAATCTGTCCACCCGGAAAAGAAGATGACCTCGAAGCGTTGACGCCTGATCATTTTCTGAAGACACACCTGGGAGGAGCAGTCTTTCCATCAAACACCGAAACAAGCATGAACATGAAAGAACGTTACAGGCACGTCGATGTAATCCTGAATCATCTCTGGTCACGCTTCCACAAAGAAATTCCTGTTGGACTGATTCCGAGAAGAAAATGGTCAGAGGAGCAACCAGACCTCAAAATAGGAGATGTAGTTGCTGAACTAGATCACACCACACCCAGAAGAATGTGGAGACTCATGCGAGTTGAAGAAGTACTTCCTGGGACAGATGGCCTGATACGAAGAGTCAAAGTGATCAATTCAGATGGCAGATCCTACGAACGGGGTGTTGCCCGTCTTCTCCCGGTTGTTCGCAACTAACAAATTTCTTACCCACATGAAATTTGGGAGGGGGGAGATAACAGGAACTTGTGGAGGGCATTGAAGATCGATTTATTTGAATAATTTTATTGAACCATTTTGTTAACTTTCGCATAAACTTGTATGCATTGAAAGTTCATGTTTTCGTACACATACTACTTTGTAAATAAATTTCGCATAAACTTGTATGCTAAGAAATTTTGTATATTATTTTGCATAAACTTGTATGCTTGTGGACTCGAATAAAAATTATGGTTCGGAGATTTCGAAGTTTTCTCAAATTCTGGTAGAGATCTTAGCTTGGTTCGGAACTCTAACTGACTTGGTACAAAGTGGACAAACATTCTTCATTACTGCCAATAATCAATTTCACCAAAATTTCAGGAATGGACAAAGTCAAAACCTATGACGAGGAACTGGAAGAGTTGGAGCAGTTCCTGGAGAAGGATAAAGAACAAAAGCAGAAAGTTGAGTCCTATACCAAGAAGGGATTCAAGATCAAAAAGACTCCGCTCATCACACCTCCTCGTACGAATGAGAAGATCCCAGTGGTTGAACCCAGAATTGCTCCTTCCTACAATGTACCAGTGGAAGTTGACACCATTCCGTGCACGCCTGTTGCAGTCAAAACCCTGGAGGATAGAGCGCAAGAGAGAAATGAACGCAAACACCAAGAGCATCTACGTCAAATTGCCAAAGAGAAGATTGATGAACTCTTGCGCAGGAAGGAAGCTGAGAGAAAACAATCGGAAGAAGAGGAACGTCGCAAAAGAGAGGAAAGGAACCTGGAACAACAAGCAGGCGAATCAGATGACAGTTACCTTAGGAGGCTTTCCAAATTCTACAAGTCAGAAACAGAACCCGATTTCAGATCGAAATCTCACGAAAGGTACTCACCAAGTTCTTCACAACACCATCAACGCAGAGGAAGATCTCCTAAGGATGAAAGAGGGAGAGTGAAGAGCAGCCAGAAGCATTCAAGGTTTGTCGACTTTATGGCCGCGAGAGAAAAATCAACACAACAACGTGATCAGCACAAACCATGTGGTGCAGATCGCAGAGTTGTTCTTGAAGAAAAGGATCTCTCGGACAAGCACAAACAATGTGGTGCAAATCGCCGAGTTGTTCTTGAAGAACAGGATACTTCTGACCAGCACAAACAATGTGGTGCAAGTCGTCGAGTTATCCTGGTTGAAGGAGATGGAAATCAGAGTACTTCGAAAAGTCAACAGAGTACTTCAAAAAGCCACCAAACCGAAAGAGAAGCACCTCTCACAACTCTCCCAGCTTATCGTAGGAGGAGAATTGCAGAGTATTTCGAACGCAAACAAGACGGAACCTACCACAAAGAGCGAGAAAAGTCAGAACCTCCCGTCAAAAGAAGCAAGTCTTCAAGGAGGACCCTACAAGAGATAAAGGATGCTCCAGAAACTGAGGAAGAATATTTCCGGTGGAGATTTGACTGGGAGAGTTCTCCCATACCATTTTCAAGAGAAGAGCTATTCGACACGCCTTACACGAAAGACTTTGACAGGGAAGACGAAGATGCAATTGATCAAAGATACAAGCAATGGAAATCGAGGTCCTCTCTCAGACCTTTTATGAACCTGGAAGAAAACCGACGCCGTTATCACGTCCAGTTTGCTGAATTTGAAGTTCCAAAGGAGATGGCTATCGTCACGCTCAAAGAAGCCAAGAAAAGGATTGATCCGTCCCTTGGACAACTGAGGACAAATGCGATAACGATCCAGACAACTCGTTTTAAGATCCTTTATGAGGGGAGAAAGAATCTGGACACAACATTTCTCAACAAGATTGTCAAGAGAGCTCGTGAGACGGGACTGATGGTTGCAGACGGTGAAGGAAAACTTTTTCCAAAAGATCCTACAATTCCAAAAAGTCACAAGACCAAGAAACCTCTCTGGCTCACAGTTGTGATTGGAGACATCGATGGCGATGTTTATCTGTTTCAGAGCTGGAAAGATGTTCCGGAAGAAGTTAGGAAAGTTCTCTCTGACTTCCGTGTCACCAAGTTGCAAAGTGACATCACCAAGGACGTTGTGGAGTTTGACCGTCATGGCATCGAATTGACTGGATGGGCCGATACGCAGATCATCTACAGAGCCTTCCTCAATCCAAACGCAACGCAAGACGGAACAGACGCACAAGCAGAATTTCTTGGATTTGAAAAATTTCCATACTATCCCAAACGTGGGAAACCATGTCGCTTTGACACAGATAGCATCAATGTCCAATCGAAGCTCCACAGTGCTCAAGACATCAGAGTTCCTTTTGCTATCCTTCTTCGCGCAGCAGTCGATCGAGCCGAGAAGTTGGGAATGGAGTTGGACTGCAACGTTCTTCCTCTCTGCCATGAAGCAATCGATCTTGTCAAAAGCCTACATCTCACTCCGGAAGGGAAGAAGAAAATCGGTAAAGATATAGCAGACAATTGGCGACCCGTCATTCGTCAGGATACGGAGGAAAGAGTCATCCCGCACTGGAACGGTCTCAACGATGTCAAAATCGTTCATGAAATGAGGACTTCAAGATCAGATCTGTTTGAACCTGCATTCGAGCAAGGAAAAAGACCGTCAGAAGAAGAGCTAACCAAGGTTCTACGAAAACACTGGATTAAACGAGACTTGCCAACACGCAATATGATGAGCAACAGTATTTGGCCAACCCTTCTTCGACAAAGCATTTGCTGGAATTGTGGATCCAATCAGCACAATCTTCGGGGATGTCCTGAAAGATTGGATACCTGCAAATATCCTCACTTCAACACTGGAGGAAAACCAAAGCCAAGACCAGATCCCCAAAACCCAGGGGAAATGTTACCACCCAGAAAATCAAACGTTCAAGGCCCTCATTCCATTCTGATGTGTGAAGAATTACATCACTTCTGCACCAGATGTCGCAAACGGGGACATCACGTTGAAGGACATAACCTTCATGGGCAGAGGGAGCTAATTCAGATGTTCAAAAAACACTGTCACAAGGGATTGCTCACTTGTTTGCCGTTCCTAGAGCTAATCCCGGAAGAGCGTCACAGACTTCTCTACCACCATTGGACTTGGAGTCTAAGCAGTGTAAAGCTCCCAAGCGCTTTTCCTGATGCCGCGTCTCTTGGATTACCTGCAGTTGACCGAAGAGAGTACGAAGTCAAAAACGTGGAAATGGAGTCAAAACGTGTCAAAGACAGGGCTCTTAAGTTCCGAAACTCACGGGAAGAACCTCAAGATTCTAACTAGTTGCGGGTACATATTACTGCAAACTAGTTCAGGTGTCAATCACAAAAATCGCAATTCAAGATTTCTAACTAGTGCGGGTACCTTTAACTGCATTTTCTAGTTAGTTGGGACTTTCGTTGGTTTTCTGATGTATCATATGGTGGATCTTGGCGTTCATTTGGTGTGAGCAAACGTGTTCTTGTTTGAGCAGAGCAAGTTCACGTTCTTCCCCCCACATCCCTCCACAAATTTGTTTTTAAGTCGAGCATAAAAGCCTCGCATAGTTATGTTTAAAAATGAATGTT
>JAIYDG010000124.1 GCA_027487625.1 Bacteroidota bacterium | reverse complement strand
GCTAATCCAAAATGAACGAATCAACTTCATATCTAAAATAAAGGGAGTCCAAATCGAATAAACCAAACCAATTAGCAGAAAACTTCCCAAGATTGATTTAAATAAAATTGATTTCTTTTCTTTTTCTAATAACCAAAGTGTTCCTAAAATTACGGCCTCTGCAAATGCTACAAATAGCCCG
This sequence comes from Bacteroidota bacterium, assembly GCA_027487625.1. Taxonomy (GTDB): domain Bacteria; phylum Bacteroidota; class Bacteroidia; order UKL13-3; family UKL13-3; genus CAISCU01. Next base: position 6,231 of record JAIYDG010000124.1, on the reverse strand, counting down.
TAATAATGCGAAAACATCATTAATAAAGTAAACAAACTGAATAATAATATTTCTTTTCTGGCAGGATTTTTTACCAATCTAACCAGGTATAAAAAAGATAAAATTGCAAATAAGAACGCTAGTATATAACCTCTTGCTTCTTGAGAATAAAATATTCCATAGTAATTTACACTTGTAAAAGCTGCAGCTGTTAATCCGGTTTTAGTGTTAAATAACTCCTTTCCCAACAAAAACATTGCCCAAACACTTACTGTGCCAGCAACTGCTGTTAGTCCTCTTGCAACCCATTCAGAATGGCCAAATATCATAAACAAGATTTTTTCTAGTAAAAAGAAAAGTGGTGGATGTTGATCGCAACAAGACAGGTAATGAAAAAGGTCCTTGAAACTAAGTTTAGGATCAGCTTCAATCATTGTATGCAATTCATCTAACCATAAACTTTGAAATGTTAAATGGTAAAATCTTAATAGAAGTCCAACACTCAAGATTACATATAGGATTATTTTTTCAGATTTAGTCATTGTGTTTTATGGATTCGGTTTTCTAATAATTGTATAAATGCTTTGAAGATCTTTGTTTCTGTGATGTATTAAATTCAGCAATAATATTCCCATTACAAAAAATCCCAAACAAAGAATGGTTAGATTTAATAATCCTAATGATAAGGTACTAAACCAACCTAAAATAGCAGTATGTGTAATAAACTTTTGATATAATAAATTAACTGAAGTTGCTAATAACAGGATTAGTACAAGAACGAAAATCCTTAAAAACCAAAGCAATAAATCATCACCAAACTCAATAAATGATTTAAAGGAATGTAATAGTAAATTCTTGTAACCCATTTTAGATTTACCATTTATTCGTTTTTTTCGGTTATAAACTATATTGGTTCTTTTGGCTTTTTGTTTAAGAAGATAAGCTGGTAAATGTATAAAAGAAGTGAGCTGAATTCGTTCAATTAACTTTTCATTTAACATACAGAAATTACCAAAATTCATTCTTTTACCCGTGACTATTCTAAAAATGATTTTATAAAAATAGTACATAGTAGAAAAAACAATCCCTTCACTTCTTTGGCCTCTTTTTACTTCAACAATATCAAAATTTGTTTGCTCTACAAGCAGTGGTATCGCATCTGGAGCATCTTCTCCATCTGAATCCATAATGATTGCATAACTTTGTTCTATTTGTTTAAGAAATAAAATTCCCTGAAAGATTGCCTGCTGATGACCTGCATTATATTTTAAATGTAAGACATAGAAATTTACATTATCGGCTTTTATTAAATAGCTTTTTAAAACCGATAACGTGTTGTCATACGAGCAATCATCAACAACCACAATATTAAAATCAATAGGTAAATCTTTAATTTTTTCTATCAACTCATCTAAAAAAGTAATGATAATTTCCTCCTCATTAAAACAAGGTGTAACGATGCTTATACTAATTTTTTCATTCGTAGTTGTCATTATAAAAATGGCAATTGTTTAAATTTTGGCCTCTAAATATATGGATTACTTTTTTAATAAATCAATTCTAATCAAATTGGATTATTTGAAAGCATATTGAACTTTTGAAAATCTAAATTATTCGAATTAAAAGATTTGATTGTTGTAATTAGGATTATTCTTAGAGTTTTAAATTGGTTTTCAGGTAATTAATTCAGATTGTTAAATTCAATATTTGTTTTCAATGATTAATCCTCCAAAAACTTATAAGTTCTTTGCATATTGCGGCTTATAATCATTATGAAAATACTTTTTTTAGCCCGATCAACATTATTCTCAAATCCCGGAGGTGATAGTATTCAGGTGAAAAGTACTGCTTTATTTTTAAATAGATTAGGTGTTGATGTAGATATTGTTTTATCGAATGAGCGTGGTATTGATTATTCTAAGTATGATTTATTACACTTGTTTAATTTGATAGATTGTAAAGACCATTTAGGACATGTTTTTGAATCTAAAAAGCCTTTTGTAATTTCAACAATTTACGTTGATTACAGTGAATTTGATGGGTTTCATAGGAAGGATTTAATCGGATTATTGGCTAAAATTTTCTCCAAGCATTTTATTTCCTATGCGAAAAATGCAGCTAAATTTTTATTAAAGGGTGAAAAAGTTAGTTCATTTAAATACTTTATTTGGGGACATAAAAAGTCAATAAAATATCTTTTAAAAAATGCTTCTTATTTATTGCCTAATTCAAACAATGAATACCAAAGATTATCCAAGGATTTTAAAATTGAAGCTCCATATCATGTAGTTGTAAATGCTGTAAATACTGAAATATTTAATTTAGATTCATTATCAAATCAAAAAAGAAATGATGAAGTTTTATGTGTTGCAAGGATTGAAGGACTTAAAAATCAAATTAATTTAATAAAAGCACTTTCTGGAAAACCTTATCATTTAAATTTAATTGGTAAGGCATCGGCAAATCAACAATCTTATTTTAAGATGTGTGTTAGAAAAGCTTCATCTAATATCAGCTTTATACCTTATATTAAACAAGAGGAATTGATTGAATTTTATAGTAAATCTAAAGTCCATGTTTTGCCCAGTTGGTTTGAAACTACAGGATTATCAAGTTTGGAAGCTGCAGCAATGGGTTGTAATGTTGTTGTAACTGATAAAGGAGATGTTCGAGAATATTTTGGAGATTTGGCTTATTATTGTAATCCTGAAAGTCCGGTATCTATAACTCTTGCCATTGAGAAAGCTATTGGTGATGATGTTAAGCCTGAATTAAGGGAAAGAGTTATGAATAATTTTACCTGGGAAAAAGCAGCTGAACAAACATTATCTGCTTATAAAAAGGTATTAAAGATTCATTGATTCATAAAGACTTGAAGATAATAAATAAAACCATAAAAAAACTAAACCTACAGATTTGCATACTACAGATGATGAACCTTTGAAGAAGTTATTGACTATTTTATTTGACAGTATTGCAAAAATAAAATGTAAATTATTTGGCAGTTCCACCTCTATACATTACTTTAATTTTAAATTAGGTTGAAAATGCGAATTGGAATTGTTGGATCTAGAGGTATACCCAATCATTACGGGGGTTTTGAACAGTTGGCTGAATTCTTATCTGTGGAATTGGTTAATCGTGGACATCAGGTCTGGGTTTATAATTCGTCTTTACATCCTTACAAAGAAACAAAATTTCATGGGGTTGAAATTATAACTTGTTACGACCCTGAATCAAAAATTGGAACTGCTGGTCAATTCATTTATGATTTTAACTGTATCGTCGATTCTCGTGCAAGAAATTTTGATATTCTATTACAATTAGGTTATACAAGTAATTCGATTTGGAAAGTTTTATTGCCCGAAAATTCTCTCATCATTACAAATATGGATGGTATGGAGTGGATGAGGTCAAAATACAGTCCAATGGTTCAGAGATTTCTAAAAATAGCTGAAAGATGGGCTGTTGAATCAAGTCATTATTTAATTGCCGATTCAATTGCAATCAAAGATTATATTTTTAATAAGTACCAATTACATGCTGATTATATTGCATATGGTGCTACTTTATTTAACAATCCAAATGAGGATGTTCTTAGTAAATACAAGCTTCTTAAACAAGGATATTATTTAGCTATTGCTCGTTTTGAACCAGAAAATAATCTTGAAATGATTATTCAGGGTTATTTAAAATCAGGTTCTGATAAACCATTGATTTTAATCGGAAATTCTGAAAATAAATTTGGACAATACTTAATCAATAAATACAAAAATCCAATGATTAAATTTTTGGGTCCCAATTATGATTTAGATGAATTAAATAACCTTAGATACTATTGTTCTCTTTATTTTCATGGTCATTCTGTTGGTGGTACAAATCCATCTTTGCTTGAAGCAATGGCTTCCTATGCTCCCATTTGTGCCCATAACAACGAGTTTAATAAATCAGTTTTAGGTGATGATGCCAAATACTTCTCAAATGATGATGGCATTGTAAGTTGCATGAATCATGAGTTTTCTTTTTCTGATGCTATTCAACAAAATGCAAATAAAATTATTCAAAAATACAACTGGACATTAATCATAGATGAGTATGAGTCACTCATGAAAAAATCATTGAAATTGTGACCCGATTAGAGTTTCATAAAAAAGCACATTATTTTTTGCTGATATTTTTGGCATTCTCATTGCCATTTCCACTTTTATTTAGCAATGTTCTGATTTTTATAATACTTGCTAATCACCTAGCAGAAGCTAAAATAATTTCTCATTTAAAAGACTTGTGGAAAAATGAATTAAACAGGTACTTTTTAATACTTTATTTGATAATCACTATAAGTGCATTTTTTTCTGAAAATACCAATGAAAACGCCTCAATTCTAGAACGAAAACTAGCTTTTTTAGCTTTCCCAATTCTTTTATTTAAACCAATTGATTTTAATGTATTTCGAAGAATTTTGATAGCATTTATTATTGGAGTATTTATAGCATTAAGTTATGCTTTGATAGTCTCAACTTACCAATATTATTTGTCGGGTAATTTAAATGTTTTTTTTTATCATTCTTTGGCAGGTAAAATTGGAATGAATGCAATTTATCTTTCGGCTTATTTAGTATTTTGTCTATTTATTTTTATTTACTTTTACAAGAATACTGAAAGAAAATACCACATTTTGATAATCGTTTTGTTCCTTTTTTTCTTAGTAGGATTGATTTTGCTTAGTTCCAAAATGATGTTATTTGTTTTGTGTTTTGGGTTGATTTACTTCGTTTTTGCTAACAAGGAATTCAGTTTAAATAAGAAAATTTATATTCTGGTTCCATTGATTTTACTTGCCTTAAGTACATTTTTAATTCCTCAGGTTAAGAGCAGGTTTTTACTTGAAATTAGCTCCAATTTGCAAGTTGTAAATTTGCAAAAATACAGCTATGATACTCGCTTCACCGGTACAACATTACGACTAACAATATGGAAACATTGTTATAATATTTTAGAAAGAGGTAATGATTGGTTTTTTGGTGTTGGTATTAGTGACTTTCAAAATTTATTAAATACTGAATACATTAATTCAGGAATGTATGTTGGTAATCCAACTCTAAAAGATAGCGGTTATTTAGGTTATGGTCCACATAATCAATACATCGAAACTTTTTTTTCAATGGGATTGATAGGTTTTTCTCTTTTTATTTTAATGCTTTATCGACAATTGATTTTCGCATTTCGGTCATTCAATTATTTATTTGTACTATTTGTATTTCTAAATCTGTTTTTCTTCTTGAGTGAATCTTCTTTAAGCACCAATAAAGGTATTGTATTTTATATGTTTTTTACTATGATTTTCAGTAGTTTGAGTTCTTCTTATAAAATTGAAAACAAAGAATAAGAAAGTCTTGTTTCATAATAAAATATCAATGTAATTTCAACTGGACTTTACTTAATAGATATTCTCAAAATAGTATTTATTTAATTAGTAAAATTGTTATTGTAATCTGAGAAATTATTGAATCCTGAAATTTTAAAACTGTTAAATTAATTGTTGATATTTATGCAAGTTTAAATCAGGTTTAATTTGAAATAATTCAGTAAGTTTGATTTTATGCAAAATTCTGAAGCAGATAAATTTACTCAAATACAAGTACCAAAAGAGAAATCTTATTCAGCTCAGCCTATTGTTTTAACTCAGAGTTTTCAAGCAGAAACATATCCTTTGGATATCACTTTTAATATCATTTTTAAACGATTGATTGATATTGTTTTATCATTAATAATAACAGTTTTTATTCTGATTTGGTTGTTGCCTTTATTAGCAATTATAATCAAGTTAACTTCAAAAGGAAGTATCTTTTTTGTTCAAGCTCGAACAGGATATAATAATCAAACATTTAATTGTTGGAAGCTTAGAAGTATGGTTAGAAATTCAGAAGCAAATCATAAACAAGCTACTTCAAATGATATGCGAATTACTTTTGCTGGAAAATATTTAAGAAAATATAGTTTAGATGAATTACCTCAGTTTTACAATGTTTTAAAAGGTGAAATGTCGATTGTAGGTCCAAGGCCTCATATGTTATACCATACTACAGAATTTTCTAAGGAAATTTTGTCTTACAATACACGCCATGCTGTAAAACCTGGTATTACTGGCTTAGCGCAAGTGCTTGGTTATAGAGGTGAAATTATAGAAAAAAGAAGCCTACATAATAGAGTACGTTTAGATATATTTTACATGAAAAAATGGTCCATTTTTTT
>JAIYDG010000593.1 GCA_027487625.1 Bacteroidota bacterium | reverse complement strand
TAGCTAAAAATATTTTCAATGCCCAAAAAAGCACCAACTGATTTGACCGTTCATACCCGGGTAAAAGAGACGATCAAGTCCTTAAATCTTGACCAAACGACCCTGGCGCAAAGGCTGGAGGTCACCCAAACCATGGTCAGTATGGCGCTGCGTGGCACCAACCAAAAAACCTTCTTGCGCTTGTTGACCCTGCTGAAAAATGAGTATAATCTGGATTTTAGTGAAAGCCCAAAGGGTGGTGACGACATCGAAATGATCAAGGCGGAATTGCAGGATCTGCAAGGCAAAATGGGGGAGGTTTTGAAAGGGATTGAGGAGTTGAAGGAGATGATGAAGAAGTAATTCTTGAGCTACACTTCTAACCGCGGAGCGGTTCAATTCAGAATAGCCCCGGTCGTCCGGGGAAAATGAACACGGCGGGTGTTTGGCAACCGCGGTAGCGGTTGAATTATCCCTCCAGATGCTTATCTCAGATGGTTCAAAAATCACCAAAGCAACATTTTTATTAGCACAAAGGAAAAAAGGAGAGGACACGGAGGACACAAAGTTGGATGTTGACGGGGTATATTTGGGAATACGGTTGTTGAGTTATGTTTTGTCATGGATAGGTGAGCTTGAAGCATCAACCAAATCAAGACGAAAAATACTGGTTAGATGATAAAATGATATGAACAGCGATTAAAAATCACTGATCATCAAGGCAATACTCCTCAATTTGCATTATTTGAGTCGAGTATTTTTTAGCTAAAAATGGACAAATTAAAGCTGTTAATATGGTGCCGCCGCCGGACAAATACGAAAACACTTTATAATCAGGGATCCATTTTGCTGTGGCAAACATACCAATTCCAAGAACTATCAAACTGGTGCTGCATCCTTGGAAAAAAGACTGCGAAAGTTTTAACTCATCATATTTTTGTACCACAAAATTGTTCCCTCTTGCATATACCTGAAGGGTTTTACTAAGCTCGTCTTTGACTGGAATTTTATACACCAGATTGAAAAGAGTATCGGAAAAATTTGAAACAATTAGACCAATAACATAAATCAAAACTGTTGTCGGAATTGATATCAATATGGTCCACATTGAACTGACTGCATAACTTTCAAAAAAGCTCCAAAGCTCTATAATGCTATCTGCAATAAAGAACAGACCTAAAAATGTGATTGATCCGATGGATAGGGCATTGGACAATCCAACTGTTGACAGTTTAGATGACATAGAATTGAATTGAATTAAATTAAATTATAAATCGCTCATAATTATTTAAAACCATCATCACTGATGCTTTTGAACCCCTCAATTGGAATGCATCAAGATCAAGCTGCAAAACTTAGAACAACCACGAAGATAAATGTACATATTTTTTTAATCGCTACTGTTTTTACCGCGCCCCAATTTCCCCCATAATCTCCTTAAAACTCTCAATCCCGGCCTCCAAATTCTCAATGATTTCAAAGGCCAATACATCTGGATCGGGCAGATTATCCAGATCGGTCAGGCTATCGTCTTTAAGCCAGGAGATGTCGAGGCTGGTTTTGTCGCGGGTGATGATGTCGGTGTAGCTGAACTTGCGCCAACGACCCTCAGGATTGGTTTCGGGATGGTAGGTTTCCTGGCGGCGTTGGAGATTGCCGGGTTTGTAGCAGTTGATAAAGTCCTGTAAATCTTCGTATTTGAGCGGGTTCTTTTTGAGGGTGAAATGGATGTTGGTGCGGAAATCGTAAAACCAAATCTCCTTCGTCCAGGGCTCGCGGGAGGCGGATTGGTTGTCAAAAAACAGCACATTGGCCTTCACCCCCTGTTTGTAAAAAATGCCCGTGGGCAGGCGCAAGATGGTGTGCAGATTGGTCGTTTCGAGCAGCTTTTTACGGATGGTTTCCCCTGCGCCACCTTCAAACAGCACATTGTCAGGCAGAACTACCGCTGCGACTCCGGTTGATTTCAGCAGGGTTTTGATGTGTTGTACGAAGTTGAGCTGTTTGTTGCTGGTGCTCACCCAAAAATCTTGGCGGTTGTAGGTCAAGTCTTCGGTATCCTGTTCGCCCTCGTCGTTGGTAAAAGTCATGCTGCTTTTTTTGCCGAAAGGCGGGTTGGCCAGCACGTAATCGACCCGTTGGCCGCTGTCGGAAATCAGGGCATCGGCGGGGGAAATAAAATTGTCGCTTTCAAAATCGCCGATGTTGTGCAAAAACAGGTTCATCAGCGCCATGCGGCGGGTGCCCGCTACAATCTCGTTGCCAAAAAAGGTCTGGTGCTTGAGGAATTCCTTTTGCTCCCGATCGAGGGTATAGTGCTGCGGATCGGCGACGAAATCGTAAGCGGCCAGGAAAAAACCTCCGGTGCCACAGGCCGGGTCGGCAATGGTTTTCATGGGCTCGGGGCGCACACAAGCCACCATGGCGCGGATGAGCGCACGCGGCGTGAAGTATTGCCCGGCACCACTTTTGGTGTCTTCGGCGTTTTTTTCCAGTAAGCCCTCGTATATTTTGCCCTTGATATCGGCCCCCATGGTGCTCCATTGCTCCTTGTCGATCATGTCGATGAGGCGGTAGAGTTTGGCGGGATCCTGGATTTTGTTTTGGCTTTTGGTGAAAATTTGCCCCAAAATGCCCCTGGATTGGGAGAGCTCACGCAAGAGGATGGAGTAATGCACTTCCAGTTCGGCCCCACGTTTTTCAGTCAGACTTTGCCAGTTGTATTCCAGAGGAATGGGCAATTGGCGGTTGTAGGGCGGGCGACTGAACTCGTCGGCCATTTTTAAAAACAACAGATATGTCAATTGCTCCAGGTAATCGCCGTAGCCCACGCCGTCGTCGCGCAGAACGGTCATGAAACTCCAGACTTTGCTGATGATGGAGGAGGTGTTATTGGGTTCGTTGCTCATTGGTTGTTGGGTTTTGCTGGCTTATCGTGCAATTTATCGTGCAATGTATCTTATTTATCGTGCAATTTATCGTGCATCTATGCAATTTATAGTGCCATCTATTCCATTTATAGTGCCATTTATAGTGCCATGTAGTAGACGATTTCCAAATTTTAATCCCTCGTTTAATCCCTCATTTAATCCCTCATTTGTACCGCCGTTTACACCGCCACATACACCGCCATTTTTATGACAAGAAACGCATTTCAAAAATTCGCGATGCCCCCTTTTTACACGTTCGATACTCATTTGTCCTGACTATGAGGTTTATAATTTTTGTGATTTTTGTGAGGGCTGCTGATCGCTCGCTCCGCCCGTATCCGCTCCAGCAGCACACTGGCGGGTTCATCATTGGGGTCTTGTGGCACCAGCTGCCCTGCGAATGCTTTTTTCAGGATGCTTTGGCGCAGGGCCTCGGCTTGTTGTAAGCTTTGCAGAATGGTTTCTTCGAGCTTGTCGCAGACAGAGAGCCGGGATTCGATGGCGGCGACGATGTCGTGTTGTTCTTCAATTGATGGAATATATACGGAAGAATCAGTTATTGCTCTCATGCCAACGTTTCCTTGGCCTACATTACCCGTTTCATTTGCAAAGAATTGATTTTTGAATCTATCTGTCCAGGTGTAGTAAAGTAAAAATTTAGGCAAACAAAATTGGTTACATCTAATTGCAGCGATTCTTTGATTTAGAAGCAAGTCGTTTTTAGGGATTAAGGCTGTAAAACCATAATCTCTTTTACCTTTTGTACCTGTTTGGGTTATTACTACATCATTGGGCTTAAGCAAAGCTTTTTTTAGAATAGTTTGATCAACATCATGAATGAACACGGAATTTTCTTCATACCTCAGCATACCTGGTCTTATATTACCCATTCGTAGAACTTGGAATTTACCCTCGTTAAGAAATTCTCCACTTTTAAATGCATATCCACCGTAGGTTTCTGCGATATCGGAAATTTTTTTTTCGACCCACCCCTCCGGCAGCTCACCATCCTTCACGCCCTCATTCGTCAATTTCCCTTCAAAGGCCCATTTTAGCACGGCTTGTCGGTATATTTTGAGTTGTTGTTGGGCGATTTTGAGGCTGGCGATGCCCCGATCAAGGCTGGTGAAGAGGGCTTCGATTTTGGCGACGATGCGGTGTTGTTCGGGGAGGGGAGGGATGACTATATCTAAGTTTTTCAAAATGGTTTGACTAATATTTGGCTGCGCCCCACCAGCACCTTGTTCTATGAGCTTGTACCGATTGTTGAAAAGATAGTACCGCAAGAATTCAAGGTCTAAAATTTCAGTCTTAAAAATTCCGCATATGGCTTGATTCGTGGCAGCATTGGTTCCTAAGAAGCCAAGTTTTCCAATCGTTGCACCATAAAGTGCAATCAAAAGAGTCCCTTTGGGGAAAATTTTAGCACTGGAATTCTGAATGGCCGCTTCTGAAATTTTTTCTTCCGTATCAAGGATTAGTCCCTTATCCAATTCCCCTGATTTAACCCAAGGAATACTTCCAATATAATAATCTGGATTTTTTCTGGAAGGTGTTCCACCACTAGTAGTATGACAGACATCTCCAAGTTTTTCACTCACCCACCCATCCGGCAATTCCATCCTTTCCTTCATTGCACCATTCCTATTTTTGAATCAAAAATCCGGTTCAATTGTCGTGCCATTGGCGCGACAATCACCAATCCTCGACAATCTCATTCATTTAAGCCCGTGAACTTGGGACAAGTGCGTTTAGCGCAGCATTGTGCTGAGGTCTGCCAACCCCCCACTACAAGTCCGATTGGTTCTGTTTTGAGCAACGGGAGCCCCGCTAGGGGCGCAATATGGGTAGTAAATGGTGATTTACGGAGTTTCCCGAGTCCCGTAGGGACGTGATGTGGGTATCATAGCCATCTAAATACCCACATCACGTCCCTACGGGACTCGGGAAAACATCGGGGCCGTTGTTTACTACCCATATTGCGCCCCTAGCGGGGCTCCCGTTGCGCGAAAAAAACAGAACCAATCGACCCTGCCTTCAGGGGCTGGGGGTTCTAAAACAAATACACGCTACCACATCAATTACGCGACAAAAAACATTGGCCCATTTGCACAAATTTCAAAAATTACAGCCTCAAACTTAAGTTAAAATAATGGGAGTTCGGGGATTTATCACTCAAATGGACGCTGAATTGTGTCGACACTGTCGACACAATTCAGCGTCGCTTACGCCGCCAGCACCTCATTCAACTCCTCAATAATCCCCTCCATCTCCGTCCCAAACAACTGCCACATTTTCCCCCGTCCACCTTTCGCGTCAAAAGGCGTATAATCCAAATCTGCCACCTCCAGGTGTACCGAGCTAGCGAGGTGTTCTTTGAGGAGGTAGAGCCAGTCCATTTGTTCGCGATTGAACTTGAGGGCGCCCGCCTGTTTTTTGAACAACCACTGTTGGAAGTTTTTGTCTACCGTTTTGTCGTAAGCCGTGAGTAGTGGGTCGATGTCCAGGATGCGGCGGATCAGGCTGACCAGGGCGACGATTTCGTTTTTGGGTTGGCCACTGGCTTTTTCCAGTTGGGCGTAGGCTTGCCAGACTTTGCCGGGGGCCAGGGCGGGTTTGTTGCGCACGATCTGCTCGGCCAGGTCTTTGAGCATTTTGAAGGTCAGCTCGCGGCGGCGGTAAGGCTGATCGTAGAAAATTTGCAGGGCGGTGATTTCGTCCCGATGTTCGCTGATCCAGCTGCGGAAGTCTTGTACCACCTGTTCGGCGGCCACTTTTTGGTCTTGCACCCAGCCACTTTTGATCACCTGATCGAGGTTGTGGGTATCGATGATCTGGTCGAGTTTGCGGCGCACATCCACGATAAAATCTCGCAAATCGGGGCTATTGAATACAGCCACTGCACGTTCAATGATGGCTTCGTGTTGGGCCTGGATTTGTTGTTCAATTTGGGCTGGGGCCGTCCCAGGTTGTGCGCTGCGCAGTTGTGATTCCAGGCTTTCCAGTACATCGGGGTCGTAAGCTTGCAGCAATTGTTGGGCCACCTGGTTGATGCTTTTGCCTTCGGCTTTTTCGGCAAAAACCTGGCGCTCGTACTCGCTGATTTGTTTGTCCATGCGCAGGAGGCGATTGGCCAGGGTGCTAAGTATTTCTTCGCTGCGATTGCCCACGGCTACGTTTTGCAGCACCTCTTTGAGCGAGAGGTGAGGGGCATGTTCCAGCGGGCGACTATCGGTTTTGAGGGATTGTTCCACCCCAATCGCGTCGATGATCACGAAATGGTCTTTGGCGTATTTGGCACTCGGTGAGCATTTGACTTTGAGTTCTTCCAGGGAGCAGGTGCGGGTGCCCCGGCCTTTCATCTGCTCGTAATAACTGCGGCTTTTGACGTCGCGCATAAACAGCAGCACTTCCAGCGGGCGCACATCGGTACCCGTGGCGATCATGTCCACCGTGACGGCAATGCGGGGATAGTACTCGTTGCGAAAGGAGGACAAGATGGTTTTGGGATCTTCCTTGCTTTGGTAAGTGATTTTTTTGCAAAAATCGTTGCCCTCGGCAAATTCCTCGCGCACGATCTCAATGATGTCTTCGGCGTGGCTGTCACTTTTGGCAAAAATCAACATTTTGGGCACCTCGAATTGGCCTTGTAAGTCATATCGGTCGGGGAACATCATGGGCAAAACCTTTTTGACAGCTTGCGCAATGGCCCGAATCGTGCTGGGATTGACCACGTCTTTGTCCAGTTGTTTGGCGCTGTAGGTCACATCTTCATCGATGGTTTCCCAAAACTTGCGGCGACTGAGTCGCTCCCGTTTGTCCACTACCTGCCCCATTCGGAAGCCCGCTCCAGTGTTACCAATAAAGGTTTCGATGCTGTACACATTGTAGGGCACCAATACGCCATCCACCACTGCTTTTTCGTAGCCATAATCCGACACCACATTTTGGTTGAAATAGCCAAAGGTGCGGTTGTCGGGCGTGGCGGTCAGGCCCACCTGGAAGGCATCAAAATAGTCGAGCACCTGCTTCCAGACGTTGTAAATGCTGCGGTGGCACTCATCGATGACCACCACATCAAAAAACTCGATGGGAATTTTGGGATTGTACACCACGGGCAAGGGCTCGCGGACGGTATTGCGGATTTCGTTGGGATTTTCTTCTTCGGCGCTTTCGTCCAGTTCGCTGCCCTTGAGGATGGAATACAAACGTTGGATGGTGCTGATGTACACCTGGCAATCGGCAGGGATGAAGGAACTGCTCAGGCGTGTGATGCCGTACAATTCCGGAAAAAGGCGGTTGTCGTCCTGGGGTTGGTATTTGCGGAATTCACCTTCTG
>JAIYDG010000276.1 GCA_027487625.1 Bacteroidota bacterium | reverse complement strand
TCTAGTTATAGTTTTCCTATTCCTGATAGCCTTTGGACAAAAAACGGTTTGGAATTTATGAGTGGTTGTCACAATGGTGCGCCAGGTTGTATTAGGGTTTTTAGAGATGGCGACCGCGATAGAGCCACCGATTTTATAGCTAAACAAATTGATACTTTAACTAAAATTTGTGGCAATATGACTGCTGTTCAAGAAGCAGTAAAAGAAAATCAAATCCTATATTATCCAAATCCAACCAAAGATGTTTTAACAATAAGTGGCAGTATGAATGAGTCATTTAGTTTAACTAACCTAACTGGTGAAAAGATATTATCAGGATTTATTGATGAATTGGAATACAATATTCATTTACAAGAGCTTCCTAATGGAATATACTTATTGAGAATAGGAAATAAGCAACAGAAAATATTGAAACAATAGGTTAATTGTGGTTTGTACTTTAATTATGTTTTTGTTTTGTTGAAACTTGCCATAAAGCAGTTTATGGTGTGAAAATTATGAAGCGCCAAAAGCTCTTTGCTGTTTTAAAGAATTTTGATATTAGATTTTGATTAATTAGCAAGACTTATTTAGCTTTTTAAAACAAGCTAATCAAATACTAAAATCTCTACATGTTAAAAATACTTAAAAGCTTTATTTTATTGGGTTTTGCAGGCTTTGCTTAATTATTCAGAACTAACTTTTTTCTAAAATTTAATTGTCGTTTTGCTTGGTTTTATACCTTGTAATGTCTTTTAATAATTGTGCATCATTATTAAATGCAGACAATTCATTTAGAATATTAGGATTTGTTTTAGCTAGTTCTGAAACTATTTCGTAAGCTATTTCTTTGGTTTGTTTAGCCAATCGGGCATCTTTTTTGTTTTCGTGTTTAAGGGCTTTTAAAAAATCGGCTTTGCTTTTTTCATTGGTTTCGTTTCTGTAAATTTTATCAATTTCATTCGACAAAATTTGAATATCATCTATGTTTTTAAAATAATTATTGATACAATTAAAACTATCTTTTTGCTCTCTCCAGCCAATTAGCAGTGCTTCTTGGGCAGATGTTTTATCTCCCATTTTATTGCGCATTAGCAAAGAGGCTTTTACATATTGCTCTGTTTTTTTATAATTTTCAACTACATAATTATAGTGTTCAAAAGCTTCTTTTTGCTGGTTTATAGAAATATATAAGTCGCCAACTTTTTCATCCATTTTTAACTCTTTATAAAGGCCAATCGCATCTGAAGTCATTCTCCCTTTTTCGTAACAAAGAGCGGCCTTTTCTTTATTATCTAGGTACTTTAAATACAAAGCAGCTGCTTCTGGATACAGATTTCCTTGTTCTAATGTACTTGCTGCCATTTGTTTATTTTTCAATAATTTCAGGTAAACGAATGCAGCTTTTTCATAGTTTTTTTCTTTAATAAAATTTGCTGCTGTTTGGTTATACTGTTGAAGTAATTTCGCCATTGAATCGTCTTGGAAAAGAATATTTCCACCACTACTTAGGTTTGCATTTCCAAATAAATCAAATTTTAGCCAACGAAGACTCATAGTAAATGTACCTTTGTTTCCGCCTCTGTTTGTGCCGTTTATATCAATTGGGATGGCGTATTTTAATGCTTCTTCAGGGTTGTTCTTAAACAACTGCATTAATTTTTCTATTTCCGATTGGTTTCTTTTTTCTAAATCATTAAAATCATTTTCAATTTGCTCAAGTAACTTGCCGCTATTGGGTAATATTTTGTCTAATAATAAAGCTATAGCTGTAAACCAGTTTGATTTTTCTGTTTTCCTTTCTCCATCGCTGGTTTCGGTAGTCTTAAAAAACCATTTTAAAAGCTGAAATTTTATCTTTTCTTTCCAATTGAGCGGCTTATCTGCAAAAGTTTCTTTTTTAGGAAAAGTATTTTCCTCCATGTTTTTCAAAATATCCTCTGGCGGTAGTGCTTTTATTTCAATTTTACGAATGATTTGAGGTTGAAAAGCTGCAATATGAGGGGTTGTTATTACACAGTTTTGCTCCAATGGAATTTCTAAAACATCTTGCCAATTAATAGGGTTTTCTAATTCAAAAAGGCCAAATTCAGGATGAAAAATATGTGGACATTTTGAAAATAAATTAGCTATTTCTGATGGACTAATTTTGGGATATAAAGCAGAAAATTCAGGTATAAATAATGTTTCATTAATAGATTGATAAAACTGTACATGCTGTAATTTAAATTCATTTAAAACAACATTCTTCAAAACCACAAAACAGCCCCAAATAGAATTAGGATTATTATCAGGGATTGCAAAAACAGGAACAGTATCTAAATCTACTTCTAAAATTTGCAACATGTAAAGCCAATGCTTCAAGTCATTGCTTTTAATCAAAATACCATGTAATGGAAATGTATTTTTTGAACAAGGTTGAATTCTTAATATCATGTTACAATATTTGGTTTATAAATTTTTGAATAAAGTTGTCGTAAAAATCTTTAGTAGAAATAATTTTTTGCTCTTTATTATTGTCATCAAAGGATATCTCACAACCGATATCTTGTAACTGTTTTACCATTTTTTTTGCATCGTCATTTTTCATATACGAAGCAAATTGATTCGGTGTATTTTCTATTATTTCTTTAGCAAAGTTTAAACCAAAGCCAGTATAAGTTTTTAGGGTTCTAATCGCAGTTGTTTTTTCGCTGCCGCTTGAATGTAAGTAAAATGTATAATATGGTATTTGATAAAAATAGTCATGCCCTGCAAAATAGTTTTCAGTAGCAACAGCTATATAATTATCAATTGTGGAAGATATATAGATGCTAGGAATGTCTAAATTACTGCTTTTTAGAATAAAAAAACCATTTTTATTTACTGATATTTCACTGCCATCACTAAATACAAAGGCTTTTTTTGTAGGATTATATTTAGCCTTCTCTTTAATTTCTTTATCCATTTTATTGTAAGTGTAAAATTTCAAGTGTTGCGTAGCAGCTTCAATTTGCAATTGATGAGAGTTAAACACCAACCTATACTCATCATTAATATAAACCTCTTTAAGGTTTTTTAATATGCTAAATGATAAATCTTGAAAAGAAGAATTTAAATCGATAATTTGTTTTTGCCTTTCAATGTAATTATTGTTGAAAAGGATGCTATCGTATTCTTTTTTTTCAATTTCAATAATTTTCGTGTCAAAATTTGGGTTAAAAGTAAATACTCCAGAATTTCCAAATATAAAAGTAAAGCGTTCTTTTACATATATAAACTCATTAAATGGTTTAGATTTCCATTCATTAAAATAGACTTTGGCGTTTTGAAATCCGTCTAAATTAGTAATGATAACTTCTCTATTTTGAGGATTAAATGAAAGAAAAAGAAATTTTCCATTATCCATTTTTCCAAGTTCATAAATGCTATTTGGGGGAACATTTTGTAAGACCAATTCACAACCTTTTTTATTGGTATGATTTCCAAAATTTACAATTCGATAGAGGCTTTTACTAGAAACAAAATACGTCTCGTTTACAAACGGAATTAATTTATTTCTTTTTCTTGGTATTGGAAGTAACAAAGGGTAAGTTTCTTTTAATTGAGGGGTGTTGGGAACACGTTTTTGCTCAAAAGATTTTAATCGATTTTTCCAAAGTTTTTCTAAAGGAAGTTTAATGGTTTGTAAATGCTTAAAGGCATTGTTTTTATTTTTATAAAAATGAATATTACCTTCAATATTGGTTGTAATTATATATTTGAAAAGGGTATGATTTTCTGCTAATAACTTGGCTATTTCAGGATGTATAAGTCCTTCGGGAGTGGTGATATAAAAAATTTCTAATTGCTTGTTTTGTTTATTTGAATTCAAAAAATCAGCAATTCCTTTTTCAGGAAACAAGTTCAAAGCTACCTGTTGTAAACCATCAATAATTGTACTCGCTCCGTCGTATTCCATTGGTAAAAAAGTATCACCAACCAAAAACACCTTACTTTCGCTTTTCGATTTTGGATGTTTCGAAATGGCCAAACTAATGGCGTGGCCTAATATTTTTGGAATACCCCAAGTTTTTAATGAAATATCTATTAGAATAATTCTTTGTAATTTGTCGGTAATCGGTGGCATCTCTCTATGTAAGTACAAGGCTTCATTATTGGCCAAACGTGACATAAAGAGCAAGTCGTCATTAGCAAACTCGGAAACTAGAAGTTTATCAAAATCACCTTTATTAGACAAATCAGAAACGCCACCCAAAGGCTGTTCACTAGGATGTGAATTAAAAATGGGGACACTAAATCCTGCCCAAATTGGCTTTATCAAAACTCCTACATGAAATGTTTGAGAATTGTCCATTAATTCTTCTACAAAATCTTTGTAGTTTTTTTCAGTTGTAGATTTTGAGTCTAATTGAAGTAATTGCACTTCTTCAATTTCGGGCAATTCGCCCATAGCCTCGATTATATATTGAATGTTTGTAAACTTTCTGGATAGTGAATGTAAAACCTGAAGGTCTTTTATAATTACATTTTCCGTCAATTCTTTTAGTTTTTGAAAGCGATTCCTTCTTTTTTTTACTTTTAAATAATTTACAATGCCAATTGATGTAGAAGGATTACTTCTGTTATGTGCACCCTCAAAAATAGCAGTTAGTAATATTTGCTTTCTCTTGCCTGTTTTAAACTCTTCTGGCAATGATTTTAAAAGTTTTAGAAAATTAAAACTTTCCTCTATATATGATTTTTTTAAATGCTCCTGAATTTTTAATTGAGATACTATTTTATATACAAAATCTAAAGAGTTCTCTTCTGTTCTATTTATTGCTATAACTGTAAATAAAATAGATCCAAATGAAGGCAAGCCCTTTTCGGCAATGGAAGCCAAAATTGGTATCAATTCTTCGGTATAAGCAATTGTACTTCCTCCAGTAATAGCTAATACTTCAGCCTCATCTTCCCAAAGCCAAAAATACTTTTCATAAGATTGAAAGTAATCACTTGCATTCATCTCTTTCAATTTTAAGTGTTTGTTTCCAAGAAGAAATAGATAAAGGCTTTAGCATAGTTCTTTCAATCAAACAAAAACTGTTTTCCGAAGTCCACCAAATCCATTGATTTGCGGAGAGATTGAGTTTTTTTTCAATTGACTTTTCCAGCAATTGAAATTCTAATTGAAGTCCTAGTGGAAATATGAACTTACCTTTTTGCCAAAAGGTTTTTCCATCAATAGGAAGCATTGGCTCTCCAAATATCAAGGCATTTTTGTCATCTATTAATAACCATTTTAAAGGCTTTAAACGAATAGCTGATGCATTTGAAATGTAATTACTTGCATCATGTATATTTACTAATAAGACAGTGGCTTTTTTCTCTATTTCTGTTGGTATTAGTTTAATTCCTACTGACTGATGAATACCAAAAAAATTATGATTAAAATTCGACAATTCAATTCTTAAAGCTTTTTCGATGGGAGTCCATAAAAGATTGGGCATTTTTCCAAATGGCAAAATGCTTCCTTTGGGAAACAGTAAATTATCTTTACAAACAAATATTTGTGTAAATGGTATGGATTGCAGTTCTACTGAGTTTAATTGAAACTCTGTGAAGTTTTTTATCCAAATAAAGTTGGCTTCGGTGGCTAATTTAAGATTTTCCCAATGTCGAATTTGTCCCAAATGGTCTTTGTGAACAGTCTCTATTCGTACTAAATGGTCTTCAAAATTCTCTGCCATAAATCTTCTATTGCTGTTTGAATGTATTGTTTTTGCTCTACATTTTTAATCCAAGCACATCTATTCTGAACATATCTAAGTTTGTCTTTTATTAAATTTTGTTCTTCAAAAGTCAAATTTCCATTTTGCCATTTATCCTTTAAATAAATAACTTCTTTCATCAATTCTTCGGCGTTGGGAGCTTTGTTCAAAAGGGCCTGTGGATGCGACTTTTCCTCTACCTCTTTGTCAATAATATTATTGATAATTCCTTCTAAAATTTCTATTTGCTCTTCTGTGTCCCAAATATATTTCAGTACCCACATGTCAGTTTTTATTGCTTCTGTTCTTCCACAAATTAAGGCACTAGCTGCAATTAGATTTTGTAGTTTTACAGCTCTTCTGTCCGAAACTTTAATACCAGTATTTCTCAAAGAATGTACAATGTCTATATAATCTTTTCTAATAGGTGATAAATCAATTTTACGAGCTTCTAATTGTAGGTTTCGTATCTCTTCAGATGAAATAGATTGCTTTTCACTTTGAGTATTATTTTCGAAGTTCCAACCTGCCAGTAGTACATCTTGTAATTTATCTGGATCCACATAATCGCATTTAGCTCTTATTAAAAATCGGTCTAAGAGCGCATTTAAAGACTCCTCTTCGGGTAATACATTACTAGCCCCTACAAACATTAATGCTGGCAACTTCTTTGTTTCTTTACCTCGTCTAAATACTTTTTCGTTCAAAGCCATCAATAAACTATTCAAAATAGCACTATTGGCATTAAATATCTCATCCAAAAAAACCATAGAAGCCTCAGGTAGCATACCTTCAGTATTGGTAATCAGTTCACCTTCTTTGAGTTTGCGAATATCAAATGGTCCAAAAATTTCATTGGGTTCGGTAAATCGAGTCAACAGGTACTCAAAGTTCTTTCCATCTTCAATACATTGCGAAAGCATTCTTACGATGGCACTTTTTGCTGTTCCTGGTGGGCCAAGTAGAAATGCATTTTCTCTTGCAATCAATGAAATGCCTAGTAAATCTATAATCTCATCTTTGCCGATAAATGCATGCTTTACATAATTTAAAACTGCATTGAGTTTGTTTAACTGGTCCATTTATCTAATCTAATTTTTTAAATTCACTCCAATAACTTTCGGTATAATTTCCAAGTGTTGCCCTAATTTTTTCAACTATTTGGGGCAATTCAGCTCTTTCTCTATCTTTTTTTTCTATTACTCTGTCGATATACAATTGCTCCAAACAAGGGTTCATAAGTATCGGATAAAAGTCTACATCTTCAAGAGTTAATTTTATCCCAATTCCAGAAAAATGCCATAGTTGTAATATTCTTTCAAGAATAGGAATCACAGGATCTTCTTGGTCAATCTGTTTTGATTCTTTCAATATCTGTGGTAAAAAACGCAAACACAAATCTGCAGAAAGTATTGCTTCTGTTGTAATTGTTTGAGGAAATAAAGGTAATAAATCAGTTAAATCTGTTTCTTTATGTTCTCTATACAATAATATTTGGCAGGAAGTATAAACTGTTTTTGCTGCCCACAAAGCAGCTTCTGAATCGTATGCTGGTGTAGAAAAGGGATGATTTTCCGACTCAATATCAAATTCAATTTGTAGAAATTCTTTTACCAACTCTTCATCTTCAATATTAAAATCAAGAAACTTATCGTAAAGAACGATTTCTTCACTTGTTCGCAATTGATAGATTGTTTCGTAAAAATAATGGGGCATATAACTTATTTCTTTTAGGCAAAATGAATAGATAACAAATATCCATCTTTTAATGGTTTAAAGTATTTCAATTTGTTGGAATTGAATAATTTTACTAGCTGTCGTTTTTCTATTTACAATTTACTAAAATCACGCAATACATATTTTCTACAACGAATATGCGCAGCTTTAATAGTAAACCATTTACAATTAAAGAAATTTTCGAATCATTCTATTTAAAACCAAAACTTAATTCACTGAAAGGGGCTTTTTTAAATGAATTTTTAAACAATTTTAGAAATATTCTTTAGAAATTTAGCAGATACTTCAACATATAAGAAATAGGTTGTTTCATCATTTAAAGTACGTATAAGCCTTTAAATAAATCACCCTTCAAAAACAAATTTTAATACTTTTTTATCTAGTTCATTTAAAATGTAATACGAATATCTGCTTCTTTAACAACAAATTAATAACAGCACCCTGACCCCAAAACGGGCGCGAACCAAAGGTTCGCGCCCGTTTTGGGGTCAGGATAATTCATTCATTCTTGTTTACTACAATATTGTCATCCCTATGGGATTTT
>JAIYDG010000474.1 GCA_027487625.1 Bacteroidota bacterium | reverse complement strand
CCAAATTTTTTTTTTTTTTTTTTAATTAACATGTCAACTCAACAAGAAAAAATCAATGCCCTCATTGCTGATTGGGCTTCAAATCCACGCTGGAATGGCGTAGAACGTCCTTACACCGCAGAAGAAGTCGTTAAACTTGCGGGTTCTTACAAAATCGAATATTCTTTAGCTCAAATGGGTGCTAAAAGATTATGGAGACTATTACATGAAGATCATTGGGTAGCCGGGCTTGGTGCGCTAACAGGCAATCAAGCTGTTCAAGAAGTTCAGGCTGGAATGAAAGCAATTTATTTATCAGGATGGCAAGTTGCAGCTGATGCAAATTTGGCATCAAGTATGTATCCCGACCAAAGTTTGTATCCTGCAGATTCAGTTCCTTCTGTTGTGAAAAGAATCAATAATGCCTTGTTAAGAGCCGATCAGATTGCAAACTTGATTGGTGATGTAGACAGGCATTGGTTGGTTCCAATTGTAGCTGATGCAGAAGCTGGATTCGGTGGAAATTTGAATGCTTTTGAACTAATGAAATGGATGATTGAAGCTGGAGCAGCAGGCGTTCATTTTGAAGACCAATTGTCATCAGCAAAAAAATGCGGACATCTTGGAGGTAAAGTATTGGTGCCAACACAAGAAGCTATCAACAAGCTAATTGCTGCTAGATTAGCTACTGATGTTTTGGGTACTTCAACTTTAGTTATTGCACGCACAGATGCAGAAGCTGCTAACTTAATTACATCTGATATTGATGAACGCGATGTTAAATTTGTTCAGTATGAAAAAGGTCGCACTGCAGAAGGTTTTTATTATGTAAAAAATGGCTTGGAGCAAGGTATAGATAGAGGCTTGAGTTATGCACCTTATGCAGATTTAATCTGGATGGAAACAGGTAATCCTGATATTGGAATGGCAAGAGAATTTGCTCAGGGAATTCATGCTAAATATCCGGGTAAAATGTTGGCATATAATTGCTCACCTTCTTTTAATTGGGCAAAATTTATGGATGAAAAACAAATGTTGTGTTTCCGCGAAGAATTGGCTGATTTGGGATACAAGTTTCAATTCATCACATTAGCCGGATTCCATGCTTTAAATACTTCCATGTTTGAACTGTCTACAAATTATGTTGAACGTGGCATGGCAGGGTTTTCTGAGTTGCAACAAAGAGAATTTGCATTACAATCAAAAGGATTCAAAGCCATCAAACACCAAGCTTTTGTTGGTACTGGATATTTTGATGCGGTTCAAAATACTGTAACTAGTGGAACTGCTTCAACTGCAGCATTAAAGGGCTCAACTGAGGAAGAACAATTTCACTAAAAAATATTGAAGAATTTTACCATTTATGTATTTGGTTTTGGTTTAAATTTAATAGTAAATCCTTCATTTTAATAAAACAAAAAGCCCCGAATTTCGGGGCTTTTTATTTTAGATTTTTAAAACTATAAATGATATGTTTCCTTCAAGAAGCTCCTCAAATCTGTTTCTTCTTTTCCTAAAATGGTTTTTAAGTCTGAATGAATTTCATTAAAGTCATTGTTTTTAATTCCCGCAGCAAATAATGAGGACATAGAAATGATATGTTCCGGTAATCCGAATTGTTTTAACATGTTTTCAAAGTCAGCAAACTCAGGACTTAAATAATTGATGCTTTTACCGCTTAACTCACTTAGTATTGTTGCAATATCTCCAAATGAATAAGATTTAGAAGCGGTAAGTTGGTATGTTTTGTTTTCATGATTTCCTTCAGTAAGAATATTTGCTGTCGCTTCAGCTAAATCACTTCTTAAAACAAATGGAACTTTTCCATCAGCAGCTGGAAAGTATATTCCAGTTTCCAAAACATTTTCTCCAACAAACATTGGAATCACTTCTGCATACAATGAGTTTTGTAAAAAGGTATAAGTTAAGCCAGATGAAATGATATACTCCTCAGTTAAAAAGTGATCACCAAGCATAGAATTCAATGGTGATTGATTGATGTCTTTTAAACTAACTCCAGTGTAAAAAATATGTTTCACTCCAGCGTTTTTAGCAGCATCAATTACATTTTTATGTTGACCTAATCTGTTATTGAAATCATTTGATGAAATTAAAAGTAATTTCGAAATGCCATTCAAAGCTGTGTTTAAAGTTTCTGGTTTATGGTAATCACCAATTCTAATTTCAATACCTAAATCGGCTAAATCCTGAACTTTAGCTGCATCTCGTACCATTACAACAATTTGATTTGCTTCCACTTTTTTCAAGGCATTTAACACCACTTGGCGACCTAATTGACCGCTTGCTCCTGTAATTAAAATTTTACTCATTTTGTTATTTTTTAAATTTTTTGATTAATATTAGTTATTAACTTACTTTTGTATAGCAAAGGTAAATACAGGCTTTAGGCGAAACAAGAACTTGCTTAGAGGTGCTTAACTTACCTGAGAGTTAGTAAAGCTGATAACCAAATGAATAAAATTGTAAATGATTATAAAAATTCTGAAACCGGAATTTTAAACTGTCCAGTAAGAGGTGTATTAGATAGATTTGGCGATAAATGGTCGATATTAGTATTGATTGTTTTAGGAGAAAAAAATCGTTTGAGATTTAATGAAATCAATAAAGAAATAGGTCCCGATATTTCGCAAAAAATGTTAACTGTTACATTGAGGTCATTAGAAGCAGATGGTTTAATAAGCAGAACAGTTTATCCTGAAGTTCCACCAAGAGTTGAATATGAAATTACGACTTTAGGAAAATCATTGGTGCCATATATTAATTCATTGGCAAAATGGGCTAATGAAAATATGGAGTCAATTAAAGAATCAAGAAAGAAGTTTAATGTTTGATTTTAGAGGTAAGTATTTATAGATGATTTCAACATGGTTATTAATTCTTCATCCATAAATTCGTATTCATCAGGAATATCTAACACATCAATTTGAGGTAATTCCAAATGAGAAAACATTTCTTTCACTTTGTTTTTTTGATTTTTTTCCATCACTAAAACAAGTTCAGCCCAATTCTTATCATTTTCCGAAACCTTTCTTACACTAGAAGGACTAATTCCTGCAGAACGAATTTCAAGTCGAGGGTCATTCTTAAATATGAATTCTGCTGTTCTGCTACGTTTTTTGTTTCTGCCACATAGAACTAAAAGCTTTAGTTTACTTGTCATGATTAACTTTTTTGATTTTTAAATATTTATCTTGACACAAAATTGAGTATCTGAATTGAATTACCAATTCATTTTTTACAAAACAATTAAAATTTTAAAACGTACTTTGTCTCAATGCATATTATAAGTGAATGGATTTCTGCACATGGTGATTTTTTATATTCCTATGCTTTTTTGAAGACTGGAAACAAAGAAACATCAGAGGATTTGGTACAGGAAACACTTATTTCTGCTTATAAATCAGTTGATGGATTTAAAGGTGAAAGTTCTCCTAAAACTTGGTTAATGAGCATTCTTAAGTATAAAATTATTGATTATTATAGGAAAAAAGAAGTTCTTAAAAATTCTGAATCATATTTGAATGAGACAGAAAATGAATTTAATGCTTCATTTTTTGAAGAAACTTCCACTTCTTTTGCACATTGGAAAAATGAATCGGCACCTAAAACTTGGTTAAGTGAAGATGTTGCGGATAGTGCCCTTTTAAATAAAGAGATACTAGAATGGATTCAATTCTGTATAAGTAAGGTTCCAATAAAATTAAGGCCAGTTTTTTTTGCTAAGTACATGGAAGAAAGAGACGCAGAAGAAATTTGTAAGGAATTCGGAATTAGTCCGACTAACTATTGGGTGATGTTACATCGCTCTAAATTATTGATGAGGGCTTGTTTAGAGAAACATTATTATGAAAAGAAATCATGAGAACAAAATTACTATTTAACTGCAAACAAACGAGTTCATTAGCTGACCGTTTCCATGAAAAACAATTAGGTTTATTAGATAAATGGAGAGTGAGAATACATTTGAATATTTGTGATTCTTGTAAAAACTACTATGTTCAATCAGAATTGTTAAAAGTTGAATTGGGTAGGTTTATTGCTAATTTACAAGACAATCCGAGTCAAAAATTAAGTGATAATAAAAAGAAAGAAATTGAATTAGCTGTTTTAAAAGATTTGGGGATTTCAAATTAATTAAAACTAATATCCACATGTTAGCCAATTATTTATATTAGTAAAAATCTAAACATTTTAAAATTGATTTATGACTATGAATTAAAGCAAAATTAATTTAAAAATAGAATCCAGTTTATTACGAAATTTCCCCAAATCCCATAGGGATGACATTATAGTAGTAAACAACAATGAATGAATTCCCTTCAGCCCCAAACTGCCGCGAACCGAAGGTTCGCGGCAGTTTGGGGGAATTTGGTTTATGGCATTTTTCTATAAACATGTGACCGCCTTCGGGGTCATTAATTTCATTGAATAGAGCAATTTAATTCCAAAAACTTTTTGAAAATTATTCTCAATACAAATGCTGGATTTATTAAAAATTCTACTGGTATACATGCAGACAATCGTCAAATTGATTTATGAATTGAATTAAGGCAATATGAATTAAAAATAGAATCCTGTTTATTATAAAATTTCCTAAAATCCCATAGGGATGACATTATAGTAGTAAAAAAAAATGAATGAATTACCCTG
>JAIYDG010000256.1 GCA_027487625.1 Bacteroidota bacterium | reverse complement strand
GCCGTGTTTTTCGACCTGTTCGTTTTGAAATTGCTTAATTAGTGACGTATGTGGCCATAGGTCGTCATGTATTTTTAAATAAAAGTGAAAAAAATTGTGAACTAAAATTTGTTTAATTATTGAGTCCGTTTCGTGTTTACGGCATGTTATGTTTAAATCTGCTAGTTTTGCTTTGAATTTGAATTTTTTTTGTAAATGGTCTAATATGGTCAAAAGTGTAAGTTGATCATTATTTTGTTTTTGCGTTTAAGGATAGAAAACGTGAGCGTTGTTTTAAGACGCCCTGTAGCGGTCAATCGGAGCGAGCTTTTTAATGCTATGTGTTTGTTTACATAAAAGTGCGGCTGAGGAAATTTTGAATAAAGCTTATTGTGCGCGTCTGTTTATGCGCGTCTCGAATTTGTTTAGTATTAAAATTGCAAAAATGAGTGAAGATGTGTTTGAAAATTGTGCTAATTTTAAGAAAAATTGGTTTTTGATTGTGATTTTACTACATAGAAAACGCATAAAAAGGTAAGGTGAATTTGAATACTTATGTCCAATGATTGATAACGAGTCCAAATCGAGTCGATCGTAGCATTATTCTGCAAGTAAAATGAAAAATGTTAAAATTTGTAAAAAAATTGAATTGAAGTTTAAACTATTTACAGTTTGCTAAACGTCCCCGGCATATTTGAAGTTTGGGGTTGTCCCCGGCATATTTGAAATTGGGGTTCGTTTATAATTGCAATTTGAGGGAGCAAAACGGAATCTCGTATTAGGATTTAATACAAGTGAAGCAATACAAATTGATTAAAAATTATCTGACAAAAGTTCAGACATAATTGATACATATTTTGAAATAAAAATAGTATTAGTGTTTCAACATGATTAGGCGCAAACGAGGGGATATTTATCAGAAATGAAACAAAAGATGATGATAAAATAACCCTGGTTGCTGTATGTTGACCTGTAAACCTTCCAATATTTAGAAATGGAAATGGAAAGTGTCTATTAGACGGTTTACATGTCAGTATGTTTTGACATGGAAGCTCTCTAATATGTGAAATTGAAAGTGTTTATTAGATAGCTTGGCCTGTCAATATTTGAACAAAATTGTTATGTCGACAGCCAGATTTGCAACGCTTATTTAATGGCTTGAAGGTCCATTAAATTGATGTCTTGCATTGCGAATCTTGCTGTGGAGTATGTGGTTAGACTCTTCCTTAATGTAATGTGCTAAAATTGTTAACACATTCGCCATACAGGAAGATGATAGTCTTGTCCGTTGCAATTTATTTCCTGAAGATGTTTACATTTGCTTTTACGGGGAATAAATTGAAGGTCAAAGTTATGTGACTTTTTGGATAGCGACTATGCTATTTCATTTAGATGGGGTCTGAATAGTCAGCCATGAAAAAGTTGTATGTGTGCATGCCATATTGCTCAATTATTCACAAGAAGTGTTACTGAAATAGTAATTGAGTAATGTGACTGCAAAGTATGTGAGGCCTGAGAAGGTTACTATTTGAAAAGAAAACGTAGTAAGCCATCACATATCCTCAAAATGTGGTTATTAATGCTCTAGGGAGTGATTTTTGTTCTTTTTGTACAAATTCACTTCCTAGGTCATAATGTGTGGATAGAGTTTGGAACTTAGTTATTAAATTTAAGAAGAGGAAGAAGTTTTGAAATTAGATAACTTAAGTACCATTCTTAGAGTTTAGATGAAGGTTTAAACTTGGGCCAGAAATTCCACGAAATATGCTTGATATTTTAATGGAATTTGCGACTCAATAGGTGGTGTATGGTCGTAGTTGATTTGTGTTACTGAAGAAAACAAACTACGATATACGCCTTTAGATGAGAAAAGACTAGAGTGTGGGACATTGATTATACAAATCTAACAAATGTGATAAAACAATGAAATTAAAATTTGATTGTTATCTGAATGTTTTCTGCTTGATGATCCATGTCCGGAGATGATCCGAAGTCGTCGTTGGAGTCGAAAGGCTGTGACGTACTCGATGTTCCACCAGGAGTGATGATCAATGCCAAGAAGATTTTCCGTACACGGGCGAGGGCGTAACACGTGCGGTGACCAACATGCGTATACAAACGTGGTACTAGGAGGTCGACTGTTGAGATCGGGGATGGATCTCAACAACCAGGTTTTAACAATGCAGAGCAACCATATGTTGGATGCAATAGTACCACTGCCGGCAAGAGCGCACTGGGAACCCTCCATTGGATCCGATCCGGAGGTGTGTAGTGTTCCACAAGGGAAGTACTGCTTACTTGCATGATGGGGACTGTGAGAGTTCTTGCCTGCCACGACGAACTCCCACACCGGTCGATTTGCGATCCGCACACAGCGCCCAGCAGGAGAGAACCCGGGGGCACGGTCTCCCCAGGTGAGCATTCCCGCCGTTGACCTGACCTCTAAGTGTCGTAGTGTGAGCCCCTCCTCTGTCCTCCGTCGTTAGATAAAACCCTTTACGTGATCGGGATGTATTCGCCGAGCCATCCGACCTTGGTCTCCCACTACCCGCTCGTCCTATCTTGGATTATGGCCTCTTTTCTGGTTTCGCATGTTTTTGT
Organism: Bacteroidota bacterium; assembly: GCA_027487625.1. GTDB lineage: Bacteria > Bacteroidota > Bacteroidia > UKL13-3 > UKL13-3 > CAISCU01. Next base: position 2,634 of record JAIYDG010000256.1, on the reverse strand, counting down.
CCTGTTGATGAAGATGAGGTTGGCGGCTTATCCTCTTGCCATTTGAAGAAGATGAGGGTTAAGTATTAGTGGTATGTTGTATGATTGACTGATGACTTGAAAGATGACTTGACTGATGAGTAAAAGATGACTTGACTGATGAGTAAGAGATGACTTGACTGATATTTTGAAGGTGATTTGACTGATTTTCTTACAGGTGTCCGGAAGTTCGGCATTCTTCCATTAAGTCTTTGATTGTTTGAGACAATGCGGCTAGACGAATCCATGGGATTTGAATGTATTGAGGTTTCCACTCATCGACGTTGGGGTTGAGTGTAATGTGCAACATGCGTTCAAGTCCATTATATCCTGATGAAATGATGATGCTGAGCTTGACTGACATCTTGAGGTACTCTTGATGTTTTTCACATAGGACATAATCTTCTTGTTGAACGTCTTCCATTGCTGGTCTGAGTCGGTGTTCTGCCATGTCTGATATTAGGATGTTGAATCTGCCCAATGCAATCAAAGGCATTGTGAGGTGTGCTTTGTCCGGAGCTCCTATGTATGTCGTCTTGCTGTTGAGGCTTTTGTATGGTTGTGTAGTGACTTGAATAGTGACTGTTTCATTGGTTTTCGAAGTTGTCATGTATATTGCTACGTCTTTGATGCAGTTGAGCCCGTCAGCTGGGAATTGGTGGTATTTTGGCATTCGTCTATACCTTGTTTTTGTGTGTTCTGTCATGGGTATGGTTTTGTCGACAAGTGCGTCCAAGGATTTTGCCGAATGAGGTTGTTTTGCCCAATTTGGTGTAGTGTAATGTCCTGTGCATGACCAAATCATTTCAGGGTCGCCGATCTTCTCGATGGGCTGAATTTGTCCTGTTTTTGCCCATGTTGGTCTGAGAGAAATGCTTGGATGGTATTGTGGTGTTGGAAGATCCATGATGCTTGATTTCTCGTGTGCTTTCAGTCTTGCCTGTGATTGTTTTGAAATTTCAAACATTGTTCTTCCTGTTGCTTGTGATTGTGTGTAGATGAGTTCTGGAGATCCATACAGATCTGATGGTACTGGTGGTGTTGACTTGACATGAGGTCTGGTTGCTTGTTTGGGTATATCGAAGATTTGTGGATACATGAGTTCTCTTAATTGGGCTGTGCTCATTTGAATGATTGGTCCATGTGGTTGTGGTGGAAGTTGGATTTGCTGTGGTGGTGCTGCTGGTGTTGGAGATTCTGAGGCCGGTGGTGTTTCTTCCAACATTTCAACCCATGATCTTGATTTGTCTGCTGTGTCGGGTCCTACTTGTGGCCTTGAAGGTTGTCTTGGCGCTGGTGTTGGCTGAGATGGTGGTTTCTTCTTTTCCGAGATGACCTTACTTTCTGCCTTGGAGGTTGTTGATGCTGATGGTGTCTGTGCTGCGATCGGCTTGGTCTGATTCGTCTTCCAATGGCGAAAAGCGCGGAGCATGTGGTAGTGAAGGGCGTGCTCGTCGCAAAAGGCCATTGACTTTCCTCCAAGTGTTGTGAACTGCTCCAGAATGTAATCTGGTAGAGGTGTGAAGTGGTTAGGTACAAATCCGTAGAAGCGACCATCTGGAGCAAAATCTTTTGGTTCAACTGTGTTGAACATGACCTTTGTCTTGTTTGCATTTGTGACTCTAGGCATGGATTCGAGTCTGTGGTAAGGTTCAGTTTCTGAATTCCATTGAGGTGTTAGATTTCTGCCTTGAAGGTGACGGATTTTGGACATTTCTGCATAATACATATGCATTTGTTCAGGTACTGAATCATGAATTGAGAATCCGGCGATTTCGATGAGAATCTTGATGAAGTTAGCTCTGTTAGAGAAACTGTGGACGCTCTCAACCATGCATGTGTGCAGGGGCATGCCTTGGCCACATAGGAATTCCAAAGGTCGTAGAAAAAGGTCGAAAAATTCGTTTGCTTCGAGATTTTTCGGTCCACCTTTCTTTTTGCAATATTCATGTGCCTGGAGGTGTTGAACAATGTGGATATTTGAAATGAAAGGTGTCTGGAAAGGCAATTGGCTTAAGAATCGGACTGCGAATGGAGAAGTCATGTTGTTGCATTGCTCGGTGTAATAATGTGACCATAGTTGACCTTCGCTTTCATATGCTCGTTGTTGTGCGTCCTTGAGTCTTGACCATAGGAGTTGCTGAAGATGTGGAAGATCATGGATAGCACTGTACAACTTGAGGTGAGTAAGTGTGCCATGCGGAATATAGACATAGTTAGGGATGTAGATATGTCCCAATGGGTGACCTGGATAAAGATCTTCTTCATGGATTTGAGTTGTGTCTCCTTGGTAGATACCTCTTGATGATCCTTCTAGGATGAATCCTGTGGCGTCTGTCTTGTGTTTTTGCCAGTAGTGAGGTGCGAAGTAGAAAAGGTTGTCATGTGGTTTGATGTCTGCCCATGTTGCAGTGTCGAGGTCGTTCTTGTCTGGTATTGTGGTGGCAAGGTTGAGCATCTTGACTTTTTCTAACCAATCCGGAAATGGTAGACTGTGTGTAGCCATTAAAGAACTCGCCCATACTTCTCGAAGTTTGTGCTTGTGTTGGTGTTCTTGACGGGAGGCTTTTTGAGCAATTTCCATTGCCTCAATGTGGTAAGCTGCGAGGTCGATGT
>JAIYDG010000369.1 GCA_027487625.1 Bacteroidota bacterium | reverse complement strand
CCGCTCGGATGCCACGCTCAATCGCCAGGGTATCCGCATTGGGACCAGCGAAATTTACCGCTCGGTGGAAAAACTGCCGGAAATTCGGGATAGCCTGATCGTAAATCTGGAACAGGAAAACGGGGATTCGATGATGCCTTTGTTTGTGGTATTGGCGGAAGGGGTGGTGTTGGATGAGGCTTTGTTGAAAAAAATTGCCACCACCTTACGAACCGATTTTTCCCCGCGCCACGTGCCGGATCGGGTGATTGTGGTGCCGGAAATACCGTATACGCTAAGTGGTAAAAAGATGGAACTTCCAGTGAAGAAAATTTTGTTGGGGAAGTCGATAGAGTCGTCGGTGAATCGGGATGCGATGCGGAATCCGGGGGCTTTGGAGGTGTTTAAGGGGATGAAAATTGGGTAATGCATAAGATTTAACAGTAAAAACACCAAGAGATTTGCCTTGATTGGTATGGATGTATTATTTTTGTTGGAAAATTACTAAACCTTAAAATGGATGCTGTAATGAGGAAATGGAGATTGACCTTGGTTGTGGTGGGGATGCTTTGCTTCGGGAGTGTTTGGGGGCAGTTTGGGAAGGAGCGGGTGATAGAAGAATGCTCTTTGATTTGTGATCCAGGAACCCCAATTTTTGCAGATTTTGATGGGGACAAGGATATTGATCTCACATTTTCAAATTATAGTAGTGAAGTAGTATGGTATGAGAAATTAACCAGCGGAGGTTACCGCAAAAGAATCATTGTATCTCGAAATTATTATAATCAATTTGTTCATGTCTTGGATGTGAATAAAGACTCCCATCAGGATATTGTAACTGTGGGCAGAGATGGAAAAATTTTCTGGTATCTTAATAACGGAAAAGGGAATTTCACCCAAAGACTAGCTGTCAATACGAGATCTCCGCTTGATACTGCTGACTATACAAGTATCGATGGAATACAAATTGGAGATTATGATGCAGACAATGACCTGGATATTCTTGTCCTCTTAACTGCTGACAATTCTTTAGTATGGTACATTAATCAGAATAATCAAAAATTTGTAGAGGGAGAAAAAATTATAGACCAAGAAAACATCAGCTCATTTTATTTATTCGATATAGATGAAGATAATGACCTGGATATTCTGTTCTTTGATGATCGTTTTCGCACATTAGGGTATTATAAAAGAGTAGGACAAAAATATGTAAGTGATGAGCTATTGAACAGTCCTCTTAATATACAATTGCGTTCAGTCTTTTTTAAGGACATAGATGGAGATAATAAAATCGATATTGTTTTTACTGGGGTTAACGGGTATGCCTACGGATCTCCGAATCGGATCGGTTATATAAAAAACCTGGGAAAAGGTATATTTTCTTCACCACTGGTTTTGCTCGAAAATGATGGAATTGATCAAATTGTTATCGAAGACCTTAATCAAGATGGGATAGCTGACATTGCAGTGGTTGGTCTTTTTAGCACTCGAATAAATATTTTTACGCGCAATGCACAAAATACTTTTTCATTTGTCAAATTTATACCCATCAATAATGACCTCAACTATTATATTGGTGCATATGATCTTAACAATGATGGCTTAAAAGATTTAGTATGTGGATCTGAAGCATATAGCTATTTAGCTGCCTATTACAATCAAAAGAATTGGAACTTTTCTCTTGAAGTATTGAGCAAGTCTGGCTTAAATGGTCTTGTGGATGCCTTTTCTCTTGATTTAAATGGCGATAAACTCAATGATCTTTTAGTGGGAACTGCTGAATTGGATCCTGCCAAGTTTATCAAATATAGTAATGATGGTAAACATAATTTCCTTAAGGGGCAAGTCATCCATTTTCCCAACCTTGGTATGAATGATTTTTTAATCGCAGACATAGATAATGATGGAGTAGGTGAAATTTTGTTTGCAGGTTACGGCTCTTCTACTATAGGATGGTTTGAGAACGTTACAAATGATACTTCTCCAGAGATTCAGACCATTTATACTGGAACAGAATCTTTGAACAATCTATGTATTGCTGATTTAGACAATGACGGAGATGAAGATATAGTTGCATCTGTTGCACATGCAGATAAGTTAATGTGGTTTAAAAATGAAGGAAGTGGAAAATTTTCAGAAAAAATAACCATCCTGAATGGTCATGGGGATATTCAATCAATTCAGGCTGCGGATATAGACAATGATGGGTTCAAAGACCTTGTTGTTGTGGTTCGTGAGGGTATGTTTTGGTTAAAAAATAACGGGCATGGGTTTTTTCATGCCCCAACAACTGTCCAACGATTTGTAGAGGTATTCAGTTTGACCTGTCAAGTACTGGATTTGGATAAAGATGGTGATCAAGATTTGATCATTGAGCATGCTGAAGCTGGAAGTGGAATTCGACTAGAATGGTTAGAAAACAACGGAAAAGGGAATTTTTTAGAGACTAAAGCTATTTTTGATTATGATGCAAAATTACCGTATGGCTCTATTGTGTTTACAGCTGGTGATGTAGATAAGGATGGGGATAAGGATATTGTGTTTTCGGCTGCGGGAAGACCTGCGTATCGTTTGTTTTGGATTGAAAATCTTGGGAACAAAACTTTCTCCAAACCCATATTTATTGCTTCCAGGCTTTCCCGCGTACAAAAAATTAAACTGACGGATTTAGACGGAGATTCTGATCTAGATGTATTCTTAGTCGGTAGTGACGATTTTGTATCTTGGCTTGAAAATCACATTAATAATCCAACGATCTCCGGCTTAGCTTTTTGGGATGAAAATGCCAATGGAAAATTTGATTCCAATGAGCGCATCATCAAAAACCTCCCCATTAAGCTAAATCCAAACTTCACCTCTACTTTTACCGGCAGCGACGGCAAGTACCGCTTTTATGTGCCAGATGGGCAATACCAAATCAGCGTACAAGCCGATGACTGTTGGCAATTGACCACCGATTCCCTGAGTTATAGCGTCAATATTGCTGGTAATGTAGCGCTGAACCGGAACTTTGGCTTCCAACTTGTTCCCAAAGCCCAAGCAGTTCAACCGAGACTAAATTCAGGCCCTACCCGTTGCGGCTTTGATGTACCTTTTGTATTATCGGTTCACAACGAAGGATGTGTACCCAGCAAAGGTATGTTTGGCTTGGTGCGTAGCCCTTTGGCCAAATATTTAGGTGCCTCAGTCTTTCCTGACCGTGTGAAAGGAGATACGTTGCTGTGGAATTATTCAACGCTGGTAGGTACTGCCGCCCAGCAACTGAGGCTGAATTTTCAAATTGCGGGGACTGACTTCCTGGGTGACACGATTCACATCAAAACACTAGCCTACATTGAAAACCCACAAGGGCAACTCCAACTGGCTAGCACTTACGACTACCGTTCCGAAATCCGCTGCGCCTATGACCCCAATGACAAACTGACCTTCCCCAATCGACGTAGTGCGTACACCCGGAACTACACCCTCTTCAAAGAAGAAATGGAGTTTTTAGTTCGCTTCCAAAACACGGGCAATGATACCGCTTTCACGGTAGTCATCCGCGACACATTGGATAAAAACCTGGACTGGTCTACTTTTCGGCCTCTGGTAGGCAGCCACCCTTTTGAAACACATATTCAGGAAAACGGAGCGCTAAGTTTTACATTTAAAAACATTCT
>JAIYDG010000338.1 GCA_027487625.1 Bacteroidota bacterium | reverse complement strand
CTGGATATGTACAACCATTCACCGAACATTTTTATACCAAAATCAAAGGCTTCCTTGGAAACAGAAAACGGTTTGATACTGGTGGAGATGTCACTCTACTTTTGTAAGCCTGATTTTCGTCTCAACTTCTCTTATTCTTCCGATTGTAGGGAAAGGTCTTTGTCTTTGAAGATGAACAGAAGATGACAAAGTTCATCGATAACCCGTATGTCTTTACACGGGAATCACCAGAAGTTCCTTTCTTGCGCATTGCGATTTTTGGTCCTCCGCTCTCGGGAAAGTCCACTCAAGCAGCAGCACTGTCTCAAAAATACAACTTGATGCATATTGACGCACAACAGCTGGTTGATTACCACATCGGCAGCAAAACCTCCATCGGAAACCAGGTAAGAGAAAATCCCGACTTGATGCGAGTCTTCCGACTATCTTAGATACGATGTTTTGATGCGGTTTCTTTGCAACACATCAGTCATTTATTGATAAAAATTTATTTAAAATAATTCAATAACCCCATATCATTTTTAGATCATCTCTCTCCTTTCGGAAGGCCAGACAATCCCACCACAATTGTATGCAGACATGATATCCATCGCCATATCGCTAGCAGAGGTGAGTTCCTCTATCGCACTCCTTTTTTTTCTGCTTTCATAAATTTCCAACCAATCTCTTGTGAATCCTGTCCTTTGTGTGTTGTTGTGGTGTATTTCCATGTATTCTCAAACTTTCTGACCCCACGTGGTTTTCTGATAGGCAAGCGAACAAGACTCACGAGGATGGATCTTGGACGGATTTCCGGTCACTCCCGAGCAGGTGAAGACAAAACTATCATTCCCTCACCACCGACATTGTCCAAGAAATTACCCATTTTTTTCCCCTCATGCATGTTTTCGTAAATCATTTTGTAGGCTAGTGCATTGACTGAAAAGGGCATCGTGCCATCGTTTGCTGTGGAATTGACCGGAACTGGTGAGATTGTCTTTGATGTCTTTATTTCTTTGCAGCATTCACAAAATTGTAGAGGAACCAAGGTTGTCTGAAATGGAAGTGATTTTGTTCTTCTCATGGCTAACTTTGAGTTGATTTTGATGTTTTGTTAGTTGCATTTGTTTAGTGCTCAATATATTTCATCTAACGCATGCAATTTTACAGGTGACAACATCAATCCTCGCTGGCAATCATCACCAAGGTTTGCGCCATATGTTTGATTTGCAACAGTGTCACTTCTTTTTGTCTCCTCCGAGAACTTGGATTTTATTTTCTAGACATTTTCTTTCTTCATTTCGCGACAGCAAGTGAAATATGCAAACGAGCTCTGTTATATCGATAAAATCATTCGTTTTTTACTTTTTGCCCAGATACACTTCAGTCAAAGTTCTTCAGCAATATTGGAAACAGTACGACGAAATGCTTTCAAAAACCCTCGAAATTGTCACAACAGCGGGCTCCAAACATGTCAGTTTGATACTGATGATTATCGCACCAACACGTGTTTCTTGCTGATTTGCTATAAATATCGAACCTTTGCTCTTGCTTCATACACATTTCGCATGATGGAAAAGGCATGTCGTCCGAATCTAGACCTAGCTGATCCTTGACTTCTTTCATTAAGACGTGGTTGTTTGTTGGTTTCTATAATCTGTATGTGATATTCCTGACAACTTATGCTCCTAATGTTGAGAAACTCACTATCAATTTTGTTGACAGGCCTCTGTGGATTGCATTGGAACCACAACTCAAGTGACTGGCAGAATCGTCAATCTGATTGATCCTCTCGTTGCCAAGGCTGAAGACGTCGATTTTGCTGCTCTGTCGGACATGGTAAGTCGATAAATGCAAACCTATTGCATTTTGGATATCTTGCCCTTTAGACCTCTTTCGCGCTAACGATGCATTCAATTTTCTTTTTCATTGCAGGAGAAGCGTTATGGGGATGCTGGACGGTTCTGCCCTGTCTCTCTTGTGGATCACAAGGCACTTGTATTGGGGAAGGTTTGCTTATGACTATTTCTCTGCAATAACCTTTGTCAATTTCGTGGTTTCCTTTAAAAATATTGTTGGGATGCATCGTGTCCTCTAAACGCTCCGATATTTTCTTCCCTAAAGTCAATTACATATCCCATATTCGGTCTCGTCAACTGATCGACCGCCCACTCGTTATAGGAGGACTTTGCAGCAAAATACAAAGGCTATATTTACCTCTTTGTCGACGAAGAAAGCAAAAGTCGCTTCATGGCAAACCCATCCAACTACATTTCTGGCGAGCCGATGGAACAACCTCCTCTTCGTGTGCTTTTGCAGGGACCAGAAGGATCTTTCAAGGTTTGTGAAACACCCATCCATGCTCCAGTAAGTGTGTATCCTGATGTGAGAGGGTTCATATTCTTTGTTTTCAATCTCCAGCTTTCCCCTCAATTTCGTTTAATTGTGGTATTTTAGATTGAAGATGGATTCAGATCTTCAATCCAAAAGTAAATCTTGTGTTCTTGTCAATTAACCCCCCCAAAAAAATATTTCCAGAATACTATCGCTGAAAAACTATCGCAAGAGCTTGGTGTTCCGCATGCAAGCGTGGAAAATATACTGAAAGCAAAGCACACGGAGCTTG
>JAIYDG010000315.1 GCA_027487625.1 Bacteroidota bacterium | reverse complement strand
TACTTATGTAAGCAAAAACGGAAGATTACCATGGGCAATTCAAACACCAGCAAACTTTAGCTATCCAAAAGAAAAATCAGATATCAATACAGCTTACAGCAAGTTCGCAGCTTGGGTAATATCAGGTGGAACATTATTCACAGATTGGTACTCAAATACCAGTGGATACAGAAACGCAGAAAATATCTATTAATCGAAAGAGGAAATAAATCAGCATTCAATACAAACAAAAATCCCCGTGCAAAATTTGCATGGGGATTTTTGTTTGTATTGACTTTGGCTATTGGCCTTTAGCTCTTGGCTTTCAATTTTAGTAGTTTGATTGTGCTTTTATACTAAGTATGATTATAAAAGTGGTCAACGTAATTTAGGATTTTACACAAAAGCCAACAGTGGGAGCAACAGTGGGAGCAAGAGAGGGAGCAAGAGCAAGAGCAACAGCCAACAGCCAACAGCCAACAGCCAACAGCCAACAGCCAACAGCCAACAGCCAACAGCCAACTAACATTGTAATTCGTTTCTAATAAATGATTGAAAAATCCGTTTCTACAAATTACATTTGACTTGTAAATTAGCCTTTTGCTATTGTGTAAATGGTTTTGAGGATACCTTTGAATTATAATCCAAAACATCATCAGTTGACTAAATGACAAACAAAATTACATCATATATTGAGAAGTTTGTAAAACTAACAGAGGAAGAGAAAATGCTTTTTAGTTCTTGCTTCAAGGAGGTGAAAATAAAAAAGCGACAATTCATTGTTCAACCAAACTTTACAGCCAAGCATAGATATTATGTTTTGAATGGTGCATTTAGGGCTTATGTTGTAGCAGATGAAGGTCAGGATCATACAATTACTTTTGCAATTGAAGACTGGTGGATTACAGATTATAATAGTTATATTTTTCAACAGCCGGCAACAATGTTTGTGGTAGCATTGGAAGACAGTATAGTTCTTCAACTTGATTATGAAAAAGAGGAAGACCTTAAAAAGTCAAATCATAAATTTGAAACATTTTTTAGAATTATTGCTGAGCGTGGACTTGCTTCCCAACAGCGCAGAATCATTACTAACTTAACACAAACTGCTGAAGAGCGATATGCAAATTTTGTTGCTAAGTATCCTCAAATTATACAAAGAGTTCCTCAGTATGCTTTGGCTTCTTATTTGGGAATGACAACTGAATTCTTGTCCAGAATAAGAAATAAAAGAATTAAAAAGTAATGATTGAAAATTTATTGTTGGACATTCGTAATTGCATTATTTGTAAAGAGCATTTACCTAATATTCCCAAACCAATTATAAGAGCAAGTTTTAATTCCAAAATTTTAGTTATTGGACAAGCACCTGGGCAGAAAGTTCAAAACAGTGGTGTGCCTTGGGACGATGCAAGTGGCAAGGCTTTAAGAGAATGGCTTAATGTAAGTAGTCTACAGTTTTACGATACTAACTTCTTTGCTATTATGCCAATGGGGTTTTGTTATCCTGGAACAGGAAAAAGTGGCGACCTCCCTCCACGTAAAGAATGTGCTGATGCTTGGCATAAAAAAGTATTGGAACAAATGCCAGATATCCAACTTACTTTATTAATTGGCAAATATGCCCAAGATTATTATCTATCATATAATGCTAAAGAAAGTCTGACTGAAACCGTAAAAAATCATGAAGCTTATATGCCTAGTTATATTCCATTACCTCATCCTTCTCCAAGAAATAATATTTGGCTTAGAAAAAATGATTGGTTCAAAACAGAAGTAATTCCAATTTTACAGGCTAAGGTAAAAACCATTTTGGAAAGTTGAACTACATCAACCTAATTTCTTAAACTACCTCATTTTTAATCATTGTTAGTCATTGCACTTTTGTATTGTCAATTCAGACAACAAAAAACTAAATACAAAATAAAATGACAGCTACAGGAAAAAGAACTTACACAGTTCCAACAAGAGACGAAGTTTCAGAAAACAATCAAGGTGTTTTTGATAACCTTCAAAAAGGCTTAGGATTCGTTCCAAACCTTTATGCGTACTTTGCCAAAAACGAATCGGCATTAGGCGACTATTTAACACTTCAAAGCCGCAAAAGCACATTAAGAGCAAAAGAAAGAGAAGTAATTAATTTAGTAACTAGTCAAATCAACGGCTGTCGTTATTGCCAATCAGCTCATACCGCTTTGGGTAAAATGAATGGCTTTACCGAAGAACAAATCCTTGAAATTCGCAAAGGTCAAGTTTCATTTGATGACAAATTAGATGCATTGGCTAAGTTTACTTCATCAGTAGTTGAAAACCGTGGAAGAGCCACTGAAGATAGCAAAGAAGCATTTTTTGCAGCAGGTTATACTGAAGCAAATATGATAGATGTAATTATTGTTGTTGGTGATAAAATCATTAGTAACTATTTACATAATCTTACAGGTTTTGAAATAGATTTTCCATTAGCGGAAACAATTTAAATTGATTAAAAGAGGTGATACGTTTCTGCGATTTATCACCTCTTTTAAATTTAAAAACAATGGAATTATTTTTTAAATATTATACCCTAGACTGGATTGCAACGAGTTTAAGTTTAATCGCTGTTTACTTATTGGGTAATAAGAATAAATTTGGGTTTGTAAGTTTCTCAATAGCAAATGCTTTATGGATATTTCTTGGATTTTTCCTAATGAATAGTTTAGGAATTGGAATAGGAAATATTGTGTTTCTAATAATGAACATTCGAGGATATATTTCTTGGAGAAAAACAAAATAAAATAACAAAAATGAAAGACATAGGATTTCACATATCACTATTTGGAGTAGCATTAATCTTAATATGGATTGGCCTTTTCAAGTTTACAACAACAGAAGCAAAAGCTATTGAACCATTGATTGTTAATTCTCCATTTATGAAATGGATGTACAACTTCTTTTCTATAAATGGTGTAAGTAAAATTATAGGAACTATTGAGGTAATTACAGGCTTGCTTTTGCTTCTAAATTATTTCACGCCCTACGGCGGACTAGTTGGTGGTTTTCTAGCAACGGCTACCTTTTTAATTACATTAACTTTTATATTTAGCACTCCCAATGCTATTGAAAAGATTGACGGTTTTACCTTACCAGATGCGTTTATTTTGAAAGACATAATGGCTTTGGGAATTTCATTAACGATTTTTATAAAGTCATACAACGAAATAAACGAGCTGTAATTTTAAAAAAGATATTTAGAAAAAGGTAATTGATTCGGGCTTTCTCATTCTTAATATTCAACATTCTTTTCTTGGAATTTAAAAAAAAAATAATGACTGGTTTATTTACACCTCTTAAAATTAGAGGAATAGAACTTAAAAATAGAATTGTAATGTCGCCAATGCAACAATATAGTTCAGATGATGGTTTTGCAAATGATTGGCATTTGGTTCATTTAGGAAGTAGAGCGGTTGGAGGTGCTGGATTGATAATTACTGAATGTGCAGCAGTCAATCCAATGGCAAGAAGCACACAAAACGACCTTGGTATGTGGAAAGATGAGCATGTCTCAATGTGGAAACAAATCAATTCTTTTGTAAAGCAACAAGGTGCTAAAACCGCTATACAATTAGGACATTTTGGAAGCAAAGCAAATCGTTCACATCCCAACAATGGATTTAAAAAAAAAAAAAAAGAAAATGGAGGATGGGAAACAGTTAGTGCTAGTCCGATTGCTCCATTTTCTGGGATGAGCATTCCGAAAGAATTAACTATTGATGAAATAAATCAAATCAAAAAAGATTTCAAAGACGCTGCAATTAGAAGTGTTGAGGCAGGTTTTGATATCATCGAACTTCATTTTGCACACGGTTATTTGGTTCATCAATTTTTGTCAAAATTAATCAATCAAAGAAAAGATAATTATGGTGGAAGCTTTGAAAATAGGACACGTTTAGCATTGGAAATTGTACATGAAATCAGGCATGTTATACCACCTGAAATGCCTTTATTTGTTCGCATTTCGGCTGTAGATTATGTAGATGATGAAATTGCTTGGACAATAGAGGATAGTATTCAATTTTCGCAATTGCTAATAGACAATGGGGTAGATTTAATTACAGCTTCTGCTGGTGGTTTTGCTTGGGTCGACAAAACTAAACTTTTAGAAGGTTATCAAGTGCCATTTGCCTCCCTTATTAAAAAAC
>JAIYDG010000160.1 GCA_027487625.1 Bacteroidota bacterium | reverse complement strand
TTTTTCTTTATTGTTTTTGATAGATTAATTAGCGTTAACTTAAGAGGTCGCTGGGGCCATTGAATGCAAAGACAGTCTTTGATTTATATTCGAAAACGTTCATCATGGGGAATTTGTTTTTTTCTTCTTCTGTTGCAAGTTTCTCGTTTAGATAAATGCCAAAGAAGTAGTTTGGTGTAGTTTGGATGAATATCGAGGAGGACGGATGAAACCAGGCAACTATTCTGTCAAATTGACAATTTATCTCTTTTTCAGTTTCAATTTTGTATTTAAATTCGTGGTGGACCCCGTAAACTTGAGTCTCTTTGGTCATGGGGTTTGTGTGGTAAAGGTAATCTTTCGTCACGTACATCATGTTTGATGACGAAACGGCAAAAAGAGTTTCCTTTAGCAGATCGTACTTTTTATTGGAATCGGGTGTCAGGGTACAAGTAATTCCCGCAAGCTTGTGACCGGGAAAGCACCTTTCGTGAAATATTTTTGCTACCGATTCATCGCAAACCACTATTTTCGTATTCACAGGCTCGTGCTTTTTGCAAGATTTGTTTAATCTCCAAGACTCTGAAAATCCGCATGTCGGAAAGTCCGTAGCCAAATTTGTAACGTCCGAAAAAACGGAGGGTTGATTGTGCATATAGGATTCTTCTTTTCGCTCTTGCAAGAGAACGTAGAAGCGATCAGACGAGACGGTAATTTCTACCGCTTCTCCCGGAAGATCGACCCACTTTATTGCTTCTAACGTTATTTTGTCAACGTAAACTATTCTTTGGTGTTGGTGTCCGTTTTTTCCACAGGAGACGAGGAAATATAAATAACTTGAATTGGGATTGGGAAGCACAAAAAAATTGGAGACCATGTGAATATATATTTTGTCATTTACTGATCCGTCAATTTTTTCCATTGTTTTTTTTAAGCTTATCCAGCTAAAGTTCATTTGTTTTTTTCTTCCGTTTAATTTAAGTATTGCCATAACGTATTTTTGGATTGACGCAAACATGAGAGTCGAGCCGTCTATCCAAAGGTGCTTTGTGTTTAGACCACTGCACGATTCAAATTTTTCGGAAGGAAAAGTCGAAACTTCCGAGACCGACCGTTCTCTGCAGTCGTACCAAAAGAGGGATATTTTTGTTGTTTCTTTTCCTTGCAAAGCAAGCAGATATTCTCCAGAAGGAGACCAATTTATTCCGTAATATCTTTCAACAGATCCTGTCGCAAAAAATAACTGTCCTTTTTGACTTCTCTCTTTACCTCCATAAGCTACGACGTAAATTTTGCCGGTAATCAATATAGCAACTAGAGGATGTTCTGGGTTAAAAGCAACGCACTCTATGTAACTGTTTGGAAGTACTGTTGACCAATCAATTTTCCAGTTGTTTTTTGGATGTCTGAATATGTAATATTCTCGTAGTAGGGCTTGACCGCTTTGAAGGGATAATAACCTTTTTGCCGAGGGAAAGTATAAGTTGAAGCAGGGCAGTCGAAAATGTTCTCTTCTAAATTTTTCAAAAAGTTTTGAATCTTCGTACCAAAAATTTCGAAGGAGGGACGGGTCGGCACAAGCGGCAAGTTTGACAAATTCCTTGGGATTTAGATATTCGAGTATTAGAGAAATCGCCAACAGTTGGCCACTGCCTAGCAACAAATTAATTACGCCAACGCCAAAGATGAACTGCCTGAGAAAGTAATATTTGAATCTCGGCGTTTGCGAAGTAAACTTGTGACTCTTTTTAATTTTAACGGCAAATTTTTTTTCTTCAGCAGTTAAACAGTCGGGTTCGAAAACTCGAATTTTCTTTGCTTCGCTAGACATTTTCGGTTTACTCACTCACTCACTCACTCACTCGCTTTACACTTTGAAGAATAAACAAAAAGCTTTTTTTTCTTCTTTTTCTAATTAGCGCACAAAACTGACTGAATGACGCACTGATCGACCGACTAACCGACTGACTAGCTGAAAATGAATAAGAGAAAAAAGGAAATGATTCATTTTTCGAAGCTTTTATTTTTCACAAAAATATTGGGAATGTTACAAAACTTTTTGACAAACCGGTGTATAGCGATAAGGGGAGGCTTGACAAGAGCGTCGGGGGTTAGCATGGAAATTACATAGTCTACCAACGAAACATGTTTTTTTTCCCCCGTTTTTGACATAAAGGTTATCGACAAATCTTGCTTTTTAATGTATTGCGGATTGACGCAATTTGCAATGATTGAAAAAACCGAAACAGCCTCATTTTTTATCGGGAGATTTTCTACAAACTGACTGAATATTTTTTGAAGTTCAATTTCATTGCCAGAATTGTCAGAGTTAAAATTTCCTCCCCCCACAGTTGCCAAAACTTTTTTAAATTGAAAAAGCGATTTTTTTGAATAACAAAATGTCATTGATTCGCAGTCAAAGTAAAAGTAAACATCTAGTTTTCCATTTCCGACGCTCTTAAAAATTTCTATCCATTTTTCGATTTCGCTTTTGCTAACTTTAAAATAGTTGAAAACATTTCTCAGGGTCGGAACATTGGCAATAGAACTTGTAAATATAATAAAATTGAAAAAACCCAAGAGAGAGTAGACCTGAGTCTTGTAAATTGCGTGACTGGCGCAAATAAATTTTTGGGTTTTGTGGTGTGCCTGATAATTAATCCCTGTTCTTAATTGCTGTTCGTCGCGCTTCGTAATGTGAATGATATCTTCTACCACAATGCATGATTTTTTTTCTGCCGTTTCTAATTGACTAAAGTTTATGCTTTTTAACTTTGGAAAATCTTTTTTGTATTTTGCACTATCCTTAGCGTCAACGTTTATTAGATATAACTTGTAGCCAAAATTTTTGTTTTTTCCGATGCACGTTTGTTTCACAATTTTCTTTACGAGGGTTGACTTTCCCGTACCGGCTCTATCAGCATCAAGTAAAAAAATGTGTCAGGAAAAATATGAGTTTATTTTATGCACGCACATTCAATAATACACATTCAAAAAAAGAAATACGAAAAAATAATAATAATTCTCGCACATTGCCAGTGCTATTAGGGTGCTTAATTTTAATAATAAAAAACCTTACAAACTAAATAGGCCGTTTTAATTTTTTGGACCAATAGGGATGTTTTTCTGGTCATTTGAGAGAAAGATGGTTTTTGGTGGTATGTCGTCGTGTGCTAGTGTCCGCGATTTTTGTAAAAAGGATCTTAAAAATACGTATACGATAAGAAATGAAAAATTACAGGCATTTGCTAAAAATATCAATATTACTCAATCTTGAAATAAAGCTTTTTTTCTTTCAATGTGCAGTAAGTGCTTTTAAGTAAAAAAATGTGCGAGGGTGCTGATTACACACATGATGAACAAGTATCGGAAATATATATTTCACTCACATTTAAAAAAGTACTTTTTATTTTTGTGCAATTTGAGTGCTTTTAAAAAAAATGTGCGAGTGTGCGTGCATAAAATCGGCAAAGAGTTTATATCTCTTTACCTTCCAAGTACAAGGATAGCCCCGTACTTGGTGTCCCTCAACGCGGGGTCTTTCATTTTTTCTGTCCTCTTTTTCTTCCGGCTTTGGTAGCGGAAGTTTCCGGTTCCGGTTCGAAAGGGTAGTCGTCCGGATATTGAGAGCTTATTGGAGAATTTGGCTTTTGATTTTTGCCGTCGTCGTTGTCGTCGTCGTCGTCGTCGTCGTCGTCGTCGACATCATCGTCGTCCCCCTTCTTGTCTCCGACGCAGTCGACGTCGTCGTCATCTGCAAAATTGATTGCAGGTCTTTTTCTGTTCCGGCCGTAAAGCATGGCCAATTTTCTTTTTTTTTCTTCTCTGATTTTTGCCAAATCTTCACTTGGCACCGGCAGCGGCGGCGGTGTGGAAGGTCCTTTTTTCTCCGGTCCGGTTTTGCTGTCGTACCTCACTTTCACTTCTTCCAGGTACTTGGCAAACTCCTCGTTGGCGAGGAGCTGATGAAATGCCACATAAGGAATTATGCAGCCGTTCCGATCAAAGTAATAGACGTCGCCGTCAGAGGAGACAAATGTTTTGTCTCCGCTGTTACTGCTTGTCTCTTCAGTGGCAGGCGGTTCAGGGTCGTCGGCCGTCACTCCTCCAGTTGGCGCAGTTGGCGGTTCGAAAACCGAGGAGGAAAGTTTGAGAGTAACCATCACATTCTCAAGCTTGCAATACGGAGCGACGGCGTCTTTCAGCGTGTCCCTGTTGTAGTGCCAGTTGCTTATTGTTAGGACTATGTCGGATACTTGGGCCGTCCCGCTTTTGTCGGTCCATTCCATGTGTGACATAACCTTATAGTCTGAGAATCCAGAGCGCGAATTTGCAGTCTGAAAAAATGAAATATACATTTTTAAAAAAATTTAGTTGTTGTATTGTAGAGCATAATTTTTATTTACTCATTTTTTAAAACTTGATAACTCACGTTCTTGGTTCCTCCGTACATCTCGTTCCAAGCGTCGACCAATTTCTGCGACATCTCTGTCACTTTCCGTTTCGTATGCTCCTTTTTTTCTAGGAAAAAAGTCACAGCTGTGGGGATGTCTATGATGATTTTCGACTCTGGATGCCAAGGGACGCTCCAGTCGATCAGATTTATGAGAAAGAAGAATCCGTTCAGCGCGTAGATTTTCCTATAAACACACAAAAAATGATTTGTTTTTTTCAAAAATATTAACAAAATAGAACACACACACAGACAGAGAGAGAGAGAGAGAGATAATATTGTAGACTTACGAGTATTTTTTCCGGAGAGATTTTTCCGACGTCGATCCGTTCTTTGAGGTTCCGTCAAGTGTATATTCGCGATTTCCTGCTTTGAACAGGAATTTGCACTTGGAGGCGGTTTTCACCTCCAAAGGGAGCATCCAGGTGGTATCAATTTTGTACTCCTTTTCGTCCGTTTCCGAGTCGCTTTTAGATCCCCATTTTACCTCTGCTTTTTTGGTAGCCATTTTTTTGATTTCGATTGATGAAAATTTTTTTTTCGAAATTAAAAATTAAAGCAAAGCTTCTTCTTCTTGACGAGATGGTGTAGCTTGATCGAGTGGTGACAATAACTCACCCCTAATTGAATTCCCTTGTGCGTGGGTGCGCGAGAGAGAAAGACTGCGCGCGTGCACGTGAGCGTCGGTCGAACGTATTTCCTCACCCATTTTCTCTCTTTGCGTCATTGATTTTTTCAAAGTGCGCAGAGAGAAAAAACAAAGAAAATAGTTGTGACTACTACCACCCCCACATCGCCTACCCTATCATTTTTTAAGACGGCAACAACGGCGACAAGTGCAACCTACGAACCTGAGAGGCGACATTTTTGATAAAGTAAGTTTTAATATTATTTACGAGAGAGCGAGTGTGTGAGAGTGATGCGAGAGTGTAATTATTTTCATACATGGACCAGAGATTTTTTTTGCTTAATTTAAGTTAATTTTTCGAAATGGAAAGAGGTACCCTGCGATCGGGAGAGAGATTTGCCGCCCGTAATTTAGCATACTATAATAGCGAAAAAGTGTTGTTAGATCACCACAAGAGATTGCTTTCCGAAGAGCCCGCCATAACCACAAGGGCAACGAGAATTGCCGGACTAAGTTTTGGAAGTTTGCTTCAAACGACTGTTCGATTTCGATTTGACTCGACCATTATTCGTCCAACACTTAGGAGAGTTTTTTTTGATCTTTTTCGTGAGCACACTTTGAGTGCAGATTCTGGATTTGAAGTTGTCGTCACATTTAACGCGATCCTGACAAACCAGAGCGATCAGAGCAGACCAACTTTTTCCGTTTTTTACGGACACGATCATCGGGCTGACAACATTTCCGGTGCTGCTCCTGAATTAAAGTACGGCGGCACAACCTTGGTCAAGCTTCTTTCCGACGTCGATAACATTCCCACCGAATTTGAGTCAGAGGCTTTGCTTCGTCAACACAGGAGAGCCTTTGAGTCTTCGGCTGTCAGCATTCACAAATTCATCAACATTGTCTACTTGATTTATCGCTATGTCGACGTCGCATCGACAGTTAGCAACAGAGGAGGGGGTGGAAGGAAGACCACCCCAAATCAGTCGACCAGCAGAGGCCTGGCTACGTCGAGGTCGTGAGTTAACTGATAATGGAAAGTTGTCACTTTCCAAGGCACTTTTGTCCACCTGCGATCCCCTCAGAACTGGACAAGAAGTTTACGCCGAATACTTTTTTCCCTTCACTTTGGTTGACGAAGATTCAAATCTTTCTTGTTTGAAGGCCAGACCCAATCAAGAGCGAAAAATAAGGAACACAATGTACAATTTAAAAGAGCCCGCCAAAGATCCGGCCTACTTTAATTTCACTTCTCACACCGATCTCAATCGCTTGGCAAAAGCTGTAAAAAAAGACATTGTCATTTACTACGCTCACGACGACGGATTTAAAATGTTTGAAATCTATCACGACTTTCGCGGATTCAGCCAAAAGTGTCCGCCGGCACCACCCGGAGAGGACGGATTTTCCATGTCGCCGCATTCGATACGTCACCGTTTGAAAAAAATATTTTCGGCACCCTGTCTTTATTACGTTTTGACTGTCAAGCGTAAGCTGTACAAGTTTGATCAAAATCTCGACACTCTCTTTATGGCCGGCTCATACTTTTTTGCGCGGCCCGATACCACGCAGTACATGTGGTGGAGAGAAGATTACGGAGGAATGTTGTCGAGAACTTTGGGTCTCTCGGCACCGGGATTTCCCATTCCCACTCTTTTGGATTTGGCTTTTTCTGTTGATCGTCTTTACGAACTTTGGAAAGTCAAAGTTATTTTGGTCAATTTTTGCAAGAGCAATTTCAACCAAAAGGAAGTGAGAAATGTCAGTCGACGGATGCAGCCGAGATTTTCCTACTTTTTTAATTTGGGAATTGTGGCTCCCTCAGGATCTCGGTCTGTATCCGAAGTCGAGTTGGACAGCATCGAACTTGCCGTTTGCTTTTACGGACAGAGTTACGCTTGTCTCTTGCAAGACGAATTTCGTCGAGAAGTTATCAATCAGTACAAGTCGAGCTCCAGAAGGGACAAACCTTCCGGCAATAACTTTGCCTCCATTCCTGTCGTGAGTCTGGAGGAAAGACGTCTGGCTTTGGCAAAGTTGGATGCCGAAAAAAGGGCCAAGAAGAGAAAGTTAAAAGGCGGTCCAGAAAAGCCTGTCTACAAGAGAAGCAAAGTTTGCGAGTGCGCGACGTGTCGCTCTGACACCTTTGATCTCAACATGAACTCGGACGGTCCAGAGAGACTCTGTTCCTACTATCTGGACATTTCTGACTTGCTTCAGCTCTTGGGTGCCGACGACGAGACAAACTTGACTGCCGTTGAGCAGCTCTGCAAACTTTCGGTGGCTTCTATGGACATTGAGTCGATGACGCTCAGTGTCGATTTGGAACCGCCCGTTCGAGAAGGAGGAGGCCTAAATTACAACGTGGTGGACGGTGCCCGTCTAGAAGGTCACTTTAAAAAAGTTCAAAAACCAATCATGATTGCTCACCTGGACGAACTCGACGACGGATGCGTTAAAGTTTTTCAAGCTTCCAGCGACGCCGAAGAGTCGATCTATCAAATGATGCGTGACTACTGGAGTCACGTTCAAGAGTTGAGGAACCGGGCAAAGACGGAAAAACGAAAAATTGCCGGAACTCTTCTCGATCTCATCAGCGAGTACAAAAACGCTCACTTTGAGGTCTACTCTCGGTGGGTTGACGAACAGCGACTGAAAAATCCGGGGTTTGAAGCGGACATGACCGGAATCACCAAGGCTTGGGTCTCTTCGTTTCCGGGACAGCTGGAAAGAAAACTCTTGAAGCTCATCACCGAGTACACGGTCTTCAGTTTTTACGGGTAATTAAAAATCTTTATTAACAACATCATCATCAATTTTATTTAAATTTGTCACACACACAACTCATACAAAAAAACCCCATCTCTCTTTTTTCAGTTCCGGCTACGATCACGTTCTCCTGGAAAGCTATCTGGTCCCCTACCTGTATGAAAAAGGGTACGGACCAAAAATGGAAAAGCGGGGTAATAAAGTTTCCAACATCAAGACTCGAAACGGAACTTCATTTCGCGACATCACCAAGCTCTTGGCCCCCTCTACCAATTTGCGAAATTTTGGCCGACTCTTCAATTTGGAGCAGGCCAAAGCTCACTTTCCGTTTGGAATTTTAACTTCGGTCGAGGTGCTCAATCGAGCCGGACTGCCGGAGGATCCCGAAAGTTGGAAGTCCGACTTGACAGGCGGAGACAAGATCACCGTCGAACAAATTGCCGAGGCCCAGAGATTATTCGAAAGCGCCAACTGTCGCAATCTCGGCGACTATCTCAGAGCCTATCTCCGGCTGGACGTGGTCATCTTGTACAAGGCCACGCAGGAATGGCGAAAGACTTTGAAGACTTATGTGGGAATTGACTTTGTCGAAACCGGAAAGTACACAATTTCCAGCTTGGCAAATTTGGCCGGTCTCAAGTCATCGGCGTCGCAGCAGCACATTGGCACCTTCTTTCCCAACAACAGCCAAGTCTACCGTCTCCTTCGCAACGGCATGAGAGGGTGAGTTTACACACATGTTTTTTGCAATTGCGCAATTGAGTGAGTGAGTGAGTGAGTGAGCTAGCTAGTAACTTTAA
>JAIYDG010000223.1 GCA_027487625.1 Bacteroidota bacterium | reverse complement strand
TGGACGTGCTGAAGAGGAATGGGCAAGACTTCAAGGGGACGATGAAAAGGGCAGAGGCATTTCTGTCTATCTTCATTGGCGCACTTGGTTTTCCCAAGGAGGAGTTTGACGGAGCAATTCTTGGATTCAAGGGTAACCCAACTGTCATGTTCAAGGCAAAAAAAAAGTTCAACATCGATGAAAGGTTTGCTAGTCTTGCGACATTCAACTACTCAAAGAATGTGAAGACTGAATCAGGAGAAGTGCTAACTCACACTTACGAATGCTCCATTCGTGGTGTGAGGGTCCCAGGTGGAGAAGGTGCTGCAAGGGCTAACAGCCGTTACACGTGGGTGAAGATTGAAGGAGCTGAATACCAAGTTCCCCCGGCCATGATCAAGAAATGGCTACTGCAGTACGGAGACCTGATGACGGACCTTTCAGAAGAACTGGAGGAATTGGAGGTGAGCTCGGACGAAGAAAAGGAACTATACACAGGCACGGAGATGCCCACTGGAGTATACTCCGTTCAGATGCTAATCAAGAAACCCATCCCGCAGTTCCTGCCAATGGATGGCAAGAGAATCAAAGTCTACCACAGAGGTATCAAGAGAATGTGTCAGAATTGTTTCTGCAGTGGTCACTACAGAGTCAACTGCATGGAAGAAAGGGTCGACTGGATGGCGTACATTGACTATTTCATCCTGGAGTCGGGCTTTGATGAAGAGATGTTTGGAAAATGGGTCCAAAGAGTCGGCGATTGGAGGATTACCAATCAACAAACGCACGAAGAAAACCTGAGGTTTGTACACCGGAAGCAGGAGGCAGAGAAGGCCAAAAAGATTTCGCTGGCCGAAAGCAGAGACTCCATCGCAAAGACGATAGAAGAACAGGCCAAATCATCAAGGGAGGCTGGAGGAGGGGAAGGTGAAGTCACTGCTGTGGAGAGCGACGAGTGGGAGGATGCAAATCCACCGGCTGAGAGGATGGATGCAGGGAAAAACGATGGAGCAGTGGAGAAGATGAGCTCCGCGGTGGAGAACATGTCAGTGGAAGAATTGGAAAAAGAATTGTCAATCAGGAAGGAGGGACGCCCGTCAAACGAGGGTAGGAAAGTGAAAGCAGCAAAGAAGAAGGAATTGGAGGAGAAGGGATCAAAAACAGCCAAATGACAGAAAACAACATCAAAACAAAGCAGATCAAGATCTGCACGTGGAATGTCTGCCTCGGGATATTTCACAAACTACAATTTGTAAAGACAGCTATTGAAGAAAATGACATTGACATTCTTTGTATACAAGAAGCGGAGGTGAAAGTAGAAGACAACGTGAATCTGTTACAAATTCAAGGCTTTAGTCTTGAAATAGAAAAGACATCCACGACATTTAGCAGGAGAACTATAATGTACATAAAAAATCATATAAGCTATGAAAGAATGTCCCATCTCGAAAAAGAAGATGCTCATGTAATATGTGTGAAGTTACAAAAATACAACATCTGTTTGGCATCAGTTTATCGAACATACAAGTTAACGCACAAGGCAAGCCACAAAGAAGCAATTGAAGAACAGATAGGTATCTTAGGAGCACTCCTAGATACAGGGGCAGATACCCTCATCGTGGGAGACTTCAATCTGGATTACAGAAAGAGAAATGACGTGAGTTACCATTTAAGACACCTGTACGAAGAATGGATCACATTTGAACAAGAGCATCAACTACTGCAGATGGTTGACTTCGCAACATGGCAGAGAACAAACGGTAACCAGATAATCAGCTCTATTCTTGACCATGTTTACACAAACAACATCAGCCTTATCGAATCAGTGGAAGAAGCAGGGTACGTTGTGGGAGATCATTGCCCAGTCATCACTACGCTGACGAGAAGAAGCCGCTCTTTGACATCAACAAAGACCGTGAGAGACTGGAAAAAGTATAGCCCAGAGCTATTACTAACAGAATTGGGAAAGCAGAGCTGGGAAATTGAGTTGGAAAGTGTTCAGGACTTTAACGATGAACTTGAGCAACGTCTGATGACAGTCGTGGATAAACTGGTGCCATTTGTACAGAAAAAGATCAAGAGAGGCCAATTTTCGGAATCACCTACGATAACAAACCTGAAGCGGAAGAAGAAGAACATATTAACTAATGCCAAGAGAAGGAACAGTGCTCAACTATTAAAACGTAGCCAGGACCTAGGGAAGGAAATCAGGAAGAAGATATTATCCTCGAAGAAGGCCCAAATACGAGAAAAAATTCTTAATGGAGGACAGTCAGGACTCTGGAAAGGACTAAACTTGGCCCTAGATAAAGAAACCGAGCAAATTCCGAATGAAATAAGATGGGCTAATAGAACCATAACAAATAGCTCAGAAAAAGCCCAGGCGTTTGCTGACTTCTTCAGCACCAAGATAAGAAATATAGTCGAGCAAAATAATGTACAAGATGAGCCAACAAACGGAGGAAGAGTGGTGAACGCGCAAGAGGCCAACTATGTTACATTACAGAAAACGCAAGACATTATGAAAAACCTAAAACAAAAGAATTGTTATGGATGTGATAGAATACCGCTACGAATATTAAAGGACGGATATGAGATATTGGGAAAACCAGTGTTTAAGCTTATGAACAAGATCTACGAACAGGAGGAGATTCCGGAACAATGGAAGATGTCAAGAGTCATCCCACTTCATAAAAAAGGTCCAAAGTCAAAAATTGAAAACTATCGCCCTATTTCGAACCTATGTGCAGTGTCGAAGGTGTTTGAAAAACTAATGTTGCAAAGAATTCTGGAAACAGCAGACGGGGACACATTATTCACACCGCATCAACACGGTTTCCGCAAGGGGAGGAGTACAGTTACTGCCATCGCAGAACTGCAAAGGATCATAGCAACAAACATGGACATGGATGAATACGTTGCAGTCGCAAGCTTGG
>JAIYDG010000676.1 GCA_027487625.1 Bacteroidota bacterium | reverse complement strand
CGCCGCTGCTCTCTACCCGTCCAGCTGTGAGTTTCTGTCAGAGCTCGTAGAAGAGGGGGAGGGAAAAGGAAAAAGGGAGGGGGGTTTAGGTTTTTAGGTTTTTAGGGAAGGAAAGGAAAATCCCCCAACCCCTTCCCCTCCTCCCCCCTCCCCTCCCCTCCTTGTCTTTTTTTGAGTTGGGGGCCGGGCAGTGGATGCGCGTATTTTTAATGGCTGTTTTTGTTGGTGGTTTTGCAGAGTTGTCAGACATTCCGTACGGAACCGGATCTCTCTACGTGCAGAGTCCGGACGCGGGTTCGCTACGTCGCGAGGCCCGCTCTCTCAACGTCACCGAAAGACAAGAGTCGATTGTCGTGCAGTACCTGGCTCTGGGAGGTCACTCGCGGTTCACCCAGCTGTCTCCCCAACAAAGACCCGATCGTATCTTGTCTAGCATCCACGCGGGACCCGGACAAGCAGTTTTTGGATACACCAATGTTCAGCGGGCCGACTTGACCCTCTCCTTCAGAAGGAAGCCGGAGGAAGATCCGGAAACGACTCCTCGCACTAGACTGCACTTTCACAACTACCATGGCGATCACTGGCACTATGTGGGGCACCGCCAGGGTTGCCGTTCGACCAAAAATATGTATCTCTCTTTTGACCTCAACGAAGAGACGACCACCATGGACTCTTTTCGCAGGGCCTACGCCGAAGCTATGACGGCTGTCAGACCCTCGCAGGTCACCTTCTCCTATCACGTTTCGTACACTTGCGATTGGTTTCACGACACCCCGCTGCCCTCCCTCGACAACCCGGAGAGCGACGTCACCTACCGAAGCGTCACCGAACTTTTGGCTGCCGAGCGAGCCAACGAATTTTACGAGCCGCCACCGCGCCAACAGCAATTTTTGAAAAAGTCTGTGCTGATTCGCGACATTGTGGCCGGAACTATCAGCGGTTTCGTGACGCTACGCGGAGGTCGAGAGTCGAGGACAGACGACGGGCCGGCCCAACGAAACTTTGGTTGTTGCGTTCAAAATTACGCGCCGTCGACGCGACAAATTTCCGACTACACGAAATCTCAGATTGCCGAATTTTACGGTCTCGACGAGGCTGGGGTGGAAGAATTCTTGACCAAGCAACCGCCCAGAACGCTCAACTCGACCACCTTTCACTCTGAGGAGACCATCTCCACGGCCTACCTCCGCTGGCTCATTGAGCACCGAGGTTTCGTCGACTTTGAAATCACCCACTTTCTCTGGTACAAGTTTGACTCTCAGCCGCGCAAATTTATCGACTCTCTTCTCCAGCTCCGGCACCAACTTAAAAAGGACGGCAACGTGGCAGCCGCCGAGGCCGTCAAGCTCATTGTCAACAGCGACTACGGGTAATTGTTTGTCTCTATTATATTTTGTTGTTGTGTGTTGGATTAATAATATTTATCAACTAAATGTTGTTGTTTGTTGTGTTTGTTTTAGGTTTCAGTGCATCCAGGCCTGCGACTATGACGACACCAAACTGGTGACGGGAGAAAATTTGGTGCGACACCGGACCACAAAATTTGCCCACCTCTCTCTCAAGCACATCAGTCTGATTGGTGTGGTGCGACTCAAGGTGAAGGGAAAGAAGAAGAAAAAAACGGCTGCTCAAGAATTTTGCACCGGACCGACCTCCAGTCGAGCAGCTGCTTCTTTCTTTGACGACGCCGCCGCCGTGGCCAGAGTCGACGACGACGACGACGACGACGAAGACGACGAAGAAGACGACGGTGGTGATTTTGACGGGTACGATCAAAACGGTGAGGAACTTACCCGAGGGATGAGCGAATCAGAGTTTGACTCTGACAGCGAAGACGAAATTCAGCCGGCCCAAGGCGACGTTTCCGAAATGCTGGTGGCCCAGATGGAAGTGGAGGACAACGACAACGACGAGGAGGATAACGTAACCGCCGTCAGATACGATCACACCTACTCTTGCAACAAAACGTTTGCCGTCAACGCCGGCAAGAGAAGGAGAAAGATTGCCACCACCAGCGAGTGGAGAAAGAAGGCTCACTACCGATACTCTTTTCTCTATTCCATGGTTAGCAGCGGGGTGACTAAAAAAATTCGCAACTGCATTTCCAAGGCGGTGGCCATTCTGAGCAACTCAAAAACCATCATTCTCGGTCACGTTAATTTTTTGCTCGAGTGTCTCGATCCCCGACTAGCCCAACTCTGCTACATGGACACGGACAGTTGCATCTTTAGCTTCACCCATCCCTGCCTGGAAGACAACCTCTTGCCTGACAAGAAGCTGAGGTGGCAAGAAGGAGACATCATCGCCAACGAGACTGGAGAAAAAAGCTGTCACGGAAAATTAAAATTGGAGGGTACTTTTCGAGTTGGCCTGTTCAAAGCGCTGAAAATTTATCGTCTCTTCACCACCAGCCAATTTCGCGAAGAGCAAAAAAACAAAACCTGCTATACCCGTTGCAAGGGGGTCAACAGAAACATTGCCAAGGTCATCCCCAACGTCGTCTTCGACAAGGACTCTGTCGACAAGGTCGTCGTTCACCGTTCGTGTCTCAGACCTTCTCGCACCGGAGAGATGCTAATTGCCCACGAGTGCAAGAGTCTAGCTGCCCCCTTTAATCTCAAGCGTCACGTTCACAGCGACGGTATTCACACGTTTCCCATCTCTTATGTTGCAGACGACGACGACGTCGAAGACGACGACGACGACGACAACAATGGACAAGTTGAAGGCTCACTTTGAAAAGACTCTGGACAAGAAGGGAGTCGTCTTGACGGGCCAGCAACTTTACGAGCACGCCAGACTGAAGAAATTCGTCGGAGTGACCAAGAAAAAAATTTACAAATTTTTGCAAACGCACCCAATAACTGCACACTTTTCAAACGCACGAAAAAGCACAGAATTTCAGTCGGCGACGGTAATGCGTCCCGGCGTCTATCAAATTGACTATGCCGAATTTCACAAAAATTGGTTCATGTCGAATAAAGGAGCAACCGGATTTCTGGTTGCCGTTGAAAATTTTACCAACAAATTATTTGCTGTTCCGACCACCGGGAAGGGAACCAAGCAGTGGCTGAAGGCCATCTCGCAATTTGTCGAGAACACGAGAAACGTTCGCGTCATTCTCTCTGACCGAGATACGGTGGCGAAAAGTTCAAAGTTTAGGGCAAAAATTCAGAGCGACTACAATGTCAAGTGGCTCTTTTTGAGAAAAGGTCACAAGGCCTATTTGGCCGAACGCTACGTTAGATTTCTCAAAACAAAATTGAGTCAGATTCTCAGACACAAGGGGGGAAAAAATTGGACAGAATATTTGGTGGCAATTTGCAACGAGTACAATCACACCAAAGTCGAGGGAACCTCTTTTCAGCGTCACGCCGTCGACCTCAATAATTTTTCCGTGTTTCTGAGTCAACTTTTGAAAACGCCGGAGCCAGAACTGCTTTTTAACTCTGGCAAGGCGGGTCCGTTTGCTCAAGAGTCTTGGAACAAAAAAATTTTCAAATTCAATTTGGGTCAGCGAGTGCTTTTGTCCAGGTCGGCAAATTGGCTAGAGACCGGCGAAAAAATGAAAGTCTTTACCCGTCCGAGTCTGAGAGGCGGATTCGGAAAGAGAGCCTTTACTGTGGGGGGCAGACAATTGAGAACGACCAAAAATTTTAAAGCTCTCATTCCCGTTTACAGTCTGCTCGAGCTAGGACCCTCGCTTCACTTTTACGCCAACGAACTAAAAAATGCGCCACCGTCTCTTGTTTCAGAGCAATAATGCTTCTTCAGTTGACCGGTCGACTTGAGCCGGGAGATACTCACGCGACAATCGATGTAGATGTCGCCAGTATATTTTCCGGAAAGAAAGCAATTGTCTTGACCCTGCTAAACATCAGCTTCTGCTCGCAAGTCGATCACAATCACTTTCCACCCGACGTCACCGCACTGTATCCGGTCGACCCCGACGGCTACAAAGAAACAATCACCGTTGTCCAGAGATTGAAAAGAAGCGCGGAAGAAGAACCGGAAGTGGATCGCGAAAAGCGAAGAACAACAGCCTCCGTTCTGCCCATGGAAATTCGTTACTACGCCGGATTTAGAAAAATAATTTTTGACTTTGTCATTGCAAACTTTAAAAATCAGAGTCCCAAGACCCTGGTGGAGCAAACACTCAACGTCGAGCACAGTCGAGCGACGGCAAATCATTTTCAGCAACTCTTGACTCACCCGCTCCGCTACGAGCTGACAGAGTCCAACGAGAGAAGTCAGAAAAAAGTTCAAATCAGTTTGCCACCTCTCACCAGACTGCTTTGCAATCTGGCATCATTTTTTGGACTGCTGGGCTTCGAACCTCCTCAACTGCAAAAAATTGTCGACCACGATGTTTGGTACTTGGAAAATACGAGTCAAACCCAAAGCCAAGTATTTTTGGCCACCAAATCTGTCAACACCAACTTAAAATTTTCCTACCACCTGGGACGCTACCAACCGCAAGACGCGTACACCATCAACGTCCAGCGATTAGAGCCCAATTTTTCATCCGTTCTCACTATGGACTCATTTTGCGAAAGAAATCCAAGTGTCAGTCACAAATTATTTCAGCTCCTTTTAGAAGGAACGGTCCAGATACTGGGACTGCCGACAGACAGCTTGCAAGCCAAACTCGTGACTGCCGACGTCGTCTCTCTAGAAAAAGCCGACGGTCTAAAAAACGAGGCCGACGCTGAAGATAATTTTGGTCTCAACATTGAACTGGGAACTCAGATGCACGAGATGGTCGGCACAATTTCCGATCGAATCTCTTGGTCGCTGAAAAATTTGGAACTAAAAATTTTGCAGCCGTCCAGTCCACCGACTGAGGAGCAACTTACGAGATGCGTTCACGTCATTGACAGCCTCCACATTTCTTTTCTAAATCAAAGAGGCGAACATCCGATTGTCAAGGGGTGGCAAACTCGCTACCAGCAGTACCTGACTGACATGGCCAATTCCACAGCTCAACAAGGCGGCGGCGGTGGCAACGACAACAATGATGCTGGTGGTGCTGGTGCTGATGATGCTACTCGACAACAAGAAGAAATTGCTCCACCGGCAGTTGATCCTCCCGTGATTGTCGAACCACGACCGGAAGTTGTCGAACAACAAGAAGTTGTTGAAAAACTACCGGAAGTTGTCGAAGAGCGTCAACAACCACCAGAAGTTGACGAAGAGCGGCAACAACCACCACCAGAAGTTGTCGAAGAGCGGCAACAACAACCACCAGAAGAAGAAAATCTTGGTGGTGGTGGTGGTGGTGGTGGTGGTGGTGGTG
>JAIYDG010000448.1 GCA_027487625.1 Bacteroidota bacterium | reverse complement strand
TTAAAATTTTATTTTAATTTATAATATTTTTTTTTTTTTTTTATGAATTTCAATTCATTTTAAATTCAATAAATAACCGCAACAAGTTATTTATAAATATTTTGCCAATATTTTTTTTGGGACAGACTACAAAGTTTTGTATACGAGTGAAATGCCTTGGAAGTTTTTGCTATTTAAACTGATGTATTTTAATGACTAAATACAGCAAACACCCATCTAGCTGTGTGACGTTTCAAACCATCTAATTAATATGCCAATGATTTATTTATGTGAATTGCCAATAAAACAAAACTGTAT
Source organism: Bacteroidota bacterium (assembly GCA_027487625.1). Lineage (GTDB taxonomy): Bacteria > Bacteroidota > Bacteroidia > UKL13-3 > UKL13-3 > CAISCU01. The sequence continues at coordinate 5,256 of JAIYDG010000448.1, read as the reverse complement.
TTAAATTTTTAAGAAAGGGCTTTAATTGCCATCAAACATTTATTCGTATTCAAATGCCAATATAAAAACTGCCCCATTTTCGTTTTTAAACTGAATATTTCCACGCAATTGTTCCGAGAATAACTTAAGTAGTTTCAACCCAAAACGAGTTGAATTAGAAAAATTTTGAGGCAAACCCGGTCCGTTATCTTTGTATATTAACTGATACTTATTATCCTGAATCTTTGAAATAAAAATATGAATAACTAAAAAAGTATTGGGATTGTAAGCATGTTTAAATGTGTTAGTAAGCAATTCATTTACAATTAATACAAGTGGTAAAACTGTTTGAATATTTACTTTTAATTCACAGTCATCTACAATTTCATATTCAAAACTATTCTTATTAACCCCAAATTGAGTTGAAATATTCGTAACAATATCATTCAAATAATCTTTAATGGGTATATCACTAAAACTTTCTAATTGGTATAATTTTTCATGAACACTTGCAATGGCTAAAAATCGATTACTTGTTTGCATCAAAACATCTGCCAAAATAGTATCTTCCAATAACCTTGTTTGCATACTGAGCATGGAAGCAACGGTTTGGAAATTGTTCTTTACTCTATGGTTCAGCTCGTGTATAAGTGCTTTTAAATCTTCTCTTTGTTTCGCTATAATAACATTTGAAACCTTCTGAGTTTTAAAGTTTTTGTAATAATAAAAACCAAAAGCTATTAAGGCAAATAATGCCAAAATCATAAACCACCTAATGATACTCTCATTCTTACTATTCTTTATCATTAGATTATTCTCTTTTGCTAAGATTGCATTCAAAGCTAATTGCTGTTTTTGTTCATTTTGAACTTTGGTCATTTTTTGAGAATAATCAAAACTTAGTTTTTGTTCTTTTATTTGCTGCTCAAAGCTGAGTTTCTGTTTCTCCTTTTCTGTTTTAACAGCAGCCTGCTTTTTTTGGTATTCAAATTGAATGGCCTTTAATGCCATTAGCTTTTGATATTCCAAATCTTTCTTTTCAAGTTCATATTGAATCTGGGACTGTTTTATTTTTTCAGTGTTATCCTTGTTATTAATACTATCGTTGTATATAGTAAATATTCTATAGTTATTATAAGCATTTAACCAATTATTCTCTAAGCTATCTACCTTAGACAAATGTTCATACGAATCTCTAATTAATTCTTTTGAACCAATTCTTTTTGAAAGCCTAATGGCACTATCTAAATAATTTTTCGACAATTGAAACTCTTTTAATGCTTTGTAAGTAATAGCTGAGATAATATAACATCGAGTTATTCCAAATAAGTTACTCACTGATTTATTTATCACTAAGGCTTTAGAATTATAATCCAATGCTTTGTCAAATTCTTTCAATTCACAATAAGTTCTACCAATATTTAAATAAGCATTGGCTAAGTTCACCTTTTCGTTTAATTCCTGACTAATTTTTACAGCTTCGAAATAGTTTACCAATGCTTCATTGCTATTTCCGGCCTCATTGTATAAATTTCCGAAATTAAAGTAAGAAGTTAAAAGCCCACTTCTGTGATTTAATTCTTTGTATATTTTAAATGCGGCCAAAAAGTTTTTTGAAGCTTCTTTTATATTCTGTAATTTAAAATTAATTCCACCTAGATTACTGTAAGAATTAGCTACTCCTAGCTTATCGTTTAGCTGTTCTCTAATTTTAAGTGCTTCCAAATTATATTTTAACGCCTCATGAAAATTTGATATGTTGTTATTAACATTTGCTAAATTATTATAGGTAGTTGCGAGACCTTCTTTAAAACCATTTGTTTTAGCAATTTTAAGAGCTTTTTCAAGGTTTTGTAAAGCTAATGGATATTCACTTTTTCTGCGGTACAAAGCACCAAAGTTATTATAAGTAATCACTTGACCTTTTTTAAAGTCCCTTATGATTGCTATTTCCAAAGCTTCGTTTAAAAGTAATTCTGCTGTTTTATAATCAGTCCTAACAATAAACTCTTTTACTAATAAATTCAATGTATTTACTCTGGAAGTATCAATTTTATAATACTCCTTTTTATGCGCTATTACCCTTTGTTCCTGATTATTCTTTAAGGCAATTTCCAAGGAGTCTATAAGCTTACTTTTCGATTGAGAAAATACACCATCGCCTAAACAAACTAAGAATAATAGTAATATAAAATAGGCTTTTCTCATTAAGGTCGTTTTGTAGTAACTTGAAATTTACTTAGCAAAAAAGTTAAGTTAAACTTGAATCAAAAATAATTGGGACGAAATGCAGATTTTCATATACCACCTACATCCTTAGTCTTTTCAAAACCAATTCTTGCTCAGTTCTACTAACCGGAATTTCAAAATCACCAATAGATATAAAGTTAGTATTAAACCCCTTAACATGGTTTAAATTAATTAAATATTGCCTATGACATTTTAAAAATGATTCAGGCAGATTTTCTACTATCTTTTTTAAAGAACTTCTGATGGTGTATTTTCTATCTACAGTTTTTACATCCACATAATTCCTGTCAGTTTCAAACCATAAAACATCCGAAATCGGAATCTTTACAAATGACTTTTTATCCTTAACTATTAAATTCTCCCCAACAAAAAATTCATAATCAACATCATCCTCATTAATTAAAGGAACCTCAACACCCTTTTCTTCTTTGTTTAAATAATAATTAAACAAGGCAATTTCAATCGTTGCTGATAACAATATCTTGTTATAGGGCTTTAACAAAAATCCAACTGGTTTTGTATGTTTTACCTTTTCAATAGTTTCCTTATCAGAATATGAGGTTAAATAAATGAATGGTATTTGGTAATTTTTGTTAATGTATTCGGCTAAATCAAGTCCTGTTTCCTTTGCATTTAAGTTTATATCAAGCATCACTAAATCGATACCATTTTGTTTAAGTACCTTTAATGCTTCACTATAACTACCAGCCCTAAATACACTTTGATATCCTAAAGACTCTAAAGTCTCTTTAAGGTCTTGAGCAATCATAAACTCATCATCAACAATTAAAATATTAAATGGCTTATGCATTATTTAATTCAATCTATTATTAAAAAAAAATTAACTAACTGCAATAAAATAAAAATATTGATATTGTTTGTGTAAATATTAACAAAAAGTAGGCTTTCTATTTACCATAATTTAATATAGTTAAGGTTTGTTCTAATACAAATAATAGAAAACACTTTCATCATTAAGATATTCTAAATTGAGCAGTGCAAATACTCCAAATGTTTTTATATTTTTCTAAAAATCAAAGAAATAGAAACTCCGTTATTGTTACTAAAATTAATTTTACCACGAAGTTGTTGAGCAAAAAGTTTCACTAAAGTTGAACCAAAACTTTTCAATTCTTCAAAATTATCTGGTAAACCTGGACCATTATCTGAATAGGTAAATTGAAAAAACTCAGTTTCTAATTGTTCAAATTCAATTTTTACTTCTAAAGGTTTACCAATTTGGGTTCCATATTTAAACGAATTTGTAATGAGTTCGTTTACAATTAATGCTATAGGAATAATGGTTTCTACATTTAGTTTTAGGTTGATATCATCTTTTATTGAAAAATTGAATGTTTGATTTTGAGACAAAAACTGGCGGCTAATACCTAAAGCTATTTCGTTCAAATATTCTTTAACATTGATTTCACTAAATGCTTCAGTTTGGTATAATTTTTCATGAACATTCGATATGGCCAAAAATCTGTTACTTGTTTGTGATAAAATATCTTTTAACTTTTCATCCTGTATGGAACGAGATTGAATTCTAAGCATAGAAACAACCGTTTGAAAGTTGTTTTTTACTCGGTGATTCAACTCATTAATCAATGCTTTTAAATCCTCCTTTTGCTGTGTTATTTTGGCGTTATCAGTTTTTTGTCGATTCAAATTTCTTTTAAAATTGACTCCAAATGCTATTAAAACAATCAGTACGATTAGCATTAACCACCTTATATACCATTCATTTCTGGCATTTTGCAACATCAGAATATTCTCCTTTCCTAAAACAGCGTTTAGCATTTCCTGTTGTCGTTTTTCCAATTCTATTTTTGTGATTTTCTGCCTGTAATCAAAGTCAATTTTTTGTTCTTTAATTTTTTGCTCAAAAACTAATTCTTGCTTTTCTCTTTCACTTTTAGCAGCTGCTTGCTTTTTTTGATATTCAAATTGTAAAGCTTTCAACTCTATTTGTTTCTGAGAAGCCAAAGCCTTTTTATCAAAATCATATTGCAATTCCGCTTCGATTATATTCTCATTTACTTCCTCATTTATTAAACTATCACGGTAAAGGAAATATTGGCAATGGTTAAAAAATGCACTTTTCCATTCATCATTTAATGTATCACTTTCAACCAATATTTTATAGGCATCTCTTAAATTAGATACGGCTCCAATTTCTTTAGCTAAATAAATAGCACTGTCTATATATAATTTAGCTACTTCGTATTGATTATAATTAAGATTAGAAATATTGATATAACATTGCATCTGCCCCATTTTATTTCCATTCTTTTTGAATGATTTTTGGGCATTTGAGTAATAAATTTGAGCTTTTTCTATATCTTGTTTGATGTTATATATATTACCGATATTCATGTTCAAATTGGCGGTTTCAACTTGATCATTCAAATCCATGCTAATGTCTAATGCATCTTGGTAACTCTTTAATGCATTATCGAAATCATCTTTCTTGAAGTAAATATGTCCAAAATTGGTATAAGAATTTTGCAAACCCCTTTTGTCACCTAATTCTTTTCTAATAACAAAAGCTTTATTGTGATAACTTAAAGCTTCGTTGTGATTTTCTAATTGCGTATATATTTTACCCAAATTATTATACGAGTTAGCTATCGCCTTTTTATCTCCCAAACTTTCTCTTATTAATAATGCAGAAAGGTTGTTTTTAATGGCGTTAGAATAATCGGCTTGTATAGATTGAACGATTGCCAGATAGTGATAAGCATTTGCAGTTTCTTGTTTAAACCCTTTTCTTTTTGCAAGATTCAATGCTTGAGTGAATTCAATAATCGACTTATCAAATTCACTATGATTTAAATAGAAAACTCCCAAATTTAAATGGGCATCGATTTCCCCTTTTTTAAATTTAATGATTCGCGAAATATTTAATGCCTCATCAACATATTCCTCAACCTCCTCAACAATACCTCTATTATTTAGCTCATTAGCCAATTTATTCAAAGTGTATACTCTTTGGGTATCTTGCAACTGATAGACTTTTCTAGGTCT
>JAIYDG010000457.1 GCA_027487625.1 Bacteroidota bacterium | reverse complement strand
GCAACTAAAAAAGCTGCTGCTCCTAAAAAGGCTGCAACTAAAAAAGCTGCTGCTCCTAAAAAGGCTGCAACTAAAAAAGCTGCTGCTCCTAAGAAAGCCGCTACTAAAAAAGCTGCTGCTCCTAAGAAAGCTGCAACTAAAAAAGCTGCTGCTCCTAAAAAAGCTGCAAAATAATTACAGTCTGTCTGTACTGAAAAGACCTCTTCAATTAGAGGTCTTTTTTTTTGCCCTAAAATGATTAAATTGAATAAAATTTATTCTTATGAAAAGTAAAATATATATTCTCTTACTCATATTCTTTTTAGGGGCTTCATGTAAAGTTAAAAAGTGTCCAAGTGTTGAAGACCAGGAAAACAGAAAAGGTGCTCGTTACAATAAAAGAGGTTTAATTAAAAAGTAATTAAACAGTTTCAACTATTTTAATTGAATCATTCATTCTTCTCAAAATATGCAAAGCATGTTGTATCGTATTTACAGGCTGAGCTAATAATGATAAATTATTTCCTGTTTGTTTTAATCTCATAATTGTAGGATTCATTTGCACATATTGTAGTATCTGTGAAAATTTTTCAGACTGATAATAATAGTGTTTTGATTCAGGTGGGAAGTATGCTGCCATCTTTCCGGCTTTTAAAACCATTCTTTCAAAACCCATTTTCTTTCCTAATTCCCTTACTCTAATCAAGTCAAATAAGTCATCAATCTGTGATGGAAGTTTTCCAAACCTATCTTGTAATTCATTTCCAAATTTAGCTAAGTCCTGCTCTGTGTTAATAGATGCCAACTGGTTGTACAAATTCAATCGTTCTCCAATATTTCTTACATAGGCATCAGGAATCAATGCTTCAAAATCTGTTTCTAAATTACAATCACGTGATTCTAGTTTTTGCAATCCCGGATCATCTTTAAACAATTCCGCAAATTCATCTTCTTTTAATTCATGAATGGCTTCATCTAAAATTTTATGATACATTTCAAAACCAATTTCTGCAATGAATCCACTTTGTTCTCCTCCTAATAAATTTCCAGCACCTCTAATATCCAAATCTCTCATAGCAACATTAAAGCCACTTCCTAATTCACTAAATTCTTCAATGGCTTGTAATCTTCTTCTTGCATCATTGGTTAACGACATTATACTTGGAACGAGTAGATAACAAAAAGCTTTTTTGTTACTACGGCCAACACGACCTCTCATCTGATGCAAATCACTTAAGCCAAACATGTGTGCACTGTTGATGATTATTGTATTGGCATTTGGAATATCTAAACCAGCTTCAATAATAGTTGTGGCTACCAATACATCATATTCTCCTTCGATGAATTTAATCATGGCATCTTCCAGCTTTTCTCCTTCTAATTGTCCATGTGCAACACCCACTTTTATACCAGGACAAATGGTCATCAACCTGTCGGCCAATTCATAAATATCTTTTACTCTATGATGAACAAAGAACACCTGACCACCTCTGCCTATCTCATGCATAATTGCTTCATGAATTAATTCATCATTGAAATTATGCATCTCTGTATTTACAGGCTGCCTGTTTGGTGGAGGTGTATTGATAACAGATAAATCCCTTGCACCCATTAAAGAAAAATGCAATGTTCTTGGAATAGGAGTTGCAGTTAATGTTAAAGTATCAACATTGGTTTTAATAGCTTTTAATTTTTCTTTTGCTGCTACTCCAAACTTTTGTTCCTCATCTATAATCAACAAACCAAGGTCTTTAAATTTAATTTCCTTACTTAATAGTTTATGTGTTCCAATTAATAAATCAACTTTTCCTTCAGCAACTTTTTTCAAAACTTCTTTTTGTTCGGCAGCACTTTTAAATCGATTGATATAATCGATATTACAAGGGAAATCTTTTAATCTCTCTTTAAAAGTTCTGTAATGCTGATTAGCCAAAATAGTTGTTGGCACCAAAACTGCAACTTGTTTACTATCTGATATTGCTTTGAATGCAGCTCTAATTGCAATTTCAGTTTTTCCAAATCCAACATCACCACAAACAAGTCTATCCATTGGGTTTGGTTTCTCCATGTCTTTTTTTACATCAGCAGTTGCTTTGCTTTGGTCGGGAGTATCTTCATACATAAAAGAAGCCTCGAGTTCAATCTGCATGTAATTATCTGGAGCAAATGCAAAACCCGATTGTGATTTTCTAGTTGCATATAGTTTTATCAAATCACGTGCGATGTCTTTAACCTTCTTTTTGGTATTGTTTTTTAGTTTCTCCCAAGCATCACTTCCTAATTTATTCATACGAGGTTCGGTTCCTTCTTTACCTACATACTTTGAAATCTTGTGAAGCGAGTTAATACTTACATATAATAAATCATTGTTTTTATAAACCAATCGAACAGCTTCTTGTAAATGTCCATTGATTTCAATTTTTTCTAATCCTGCAAATTTTCCAATACCATGATCGATATGCGTTACATAATCTCCGGGTTTTAATTCTTTGAGTTCTTTTAAAGTTATTAGTTTATTACCTGAATAACCCGCTTTAATTTTTCCTTTGTAGAATCTATCAAAAACCTGATGTTCGGTATAACAAGCTAATTTTAGTTTATTGTCTACGAATCCATTACTTAAGCCATGATAAACCGGATCGAATTTTACATCCTTATCTAAATCCTCGAAAATGGTATACAATCTTTCAACTTGTCGACTGCTTTCACTAAAAATTAAATTGGTATAATTAGATGAAGAGTTTTGTTTTAGATTTTCGATTAATAACTTAAAGTTTTTATGAAAGAGAGGTTGAAGTTGAATGTTGAATTGAAAACTTGCGGTTGTTTGATGAAAATGTTTTCTGGTTCCAAATTCTATAATTCTAAAACGATTGATTTCTTTTAACCAATCGGTAGTGTTCATCCAAAGTTCTTTGCTTGATTTTTCTTTCAGTTCATGGTCTTTGTTTTCTTCAAACCATTTATCTGCCTTTTCAATTCCTTTAGTAATTTGTTCTTTGCCTAAATTTAAATCATGAAACCACAAACAAGTATCTTCAGGTAAGTAATGAAAAACTACTTGTTCTTTTTCTCTGTTTTTTTGAACATGTGGAATGATAAAAAATCTATCAACTTTTTTTAATGATAATTGGTCATGAGGATTAAAGATTCTGATAGATTCAATAATATCCTCATTCAATTCAATTCGATAAGGCTGTTCATTACTGAAAGAAAATACATCAATAATTCCACCTCTTAAACTATAGGTGCCGGGTTCATAAACAAAATCTTCTCTTTCAAAATGATGTTCATTTAAAAACTCCATAAAGAATTCAAGGTCGAGAGTTGAACCTTGTTTAATCTCGTAAGTATTTTTATCTAAATCTTCTTCACTTATAACCCATTCTGCTAAAGCCTCGGCAGTTGTTACAATTAATTCAGGAATTCTATTGTTTTGTTTTAAACGATTTAATGTTTCTGCTCTTTCTAAAACCAAACCATTTTCTAAAGTAGCAGGAATAAAGTTTCGTTTAAATGAGGAAGGTAATAACAAACAGGTTTTTCCTTCCAGAATATTTGATAAATCTGAATAGAAATATCCAGCATCTTCTGTATTGTTGAATACAAAAATATGAGTTTGTTGTTTGAGTTGAAAAATTGAAGCCGCGATGATAGCAGCAGAAGATGCCATTAATCCGTTTAGATGAACTCTTGCTTTACTTTGTTGAATCGCTAGAGTGCTTGCATTAACTTCTTCCTGACTACAGTATAATTCTAATAATTCTTGAATTTTCATTGAATAGATTTCTAAAATGAACAAAAGCGAAAAACCCGGGAATTGTTTTTGGCAAATCCCGGGGACATTTCGGGCGAATATAAGTAATTGATATAGATTGAAAAGAATATCAAAATTAAATTTGAGTAAGTATTGAAATTCCTGATTTTGTAAGTATTAGAAATGAATTTTGTTATTAAAAACCATCTTGAATTGAAAATAGTTATTTTTACAGATTCAGATTTATGATCCCACAAAGCAAAATAGAAGAAATCATTTCAGCCGCATCAATTGAGCAAGTCATTGGTGAGGTGGTTCGTTTAAAACGGGCCGGTTCTAATTTGCAAGGATTATGTCCTTTTCACCAAGAGAAAAGTCCCTCTTTTTCGGTTTCAGTCAGTAAAGGAATTTATAAATGTTTCGGATGCGGTAAAGCAGGAAATGTTGTGAATTTTGTGATGGAAAACGAAAGTTTGGGTTACCTAGAAGCTTTAAAAACTTTAGCTGAAAGATTTAATGTTGAATGGCCTAAGCAGGAGAATATCAATATTGAGCAAGAGCATCAAATCAAAACAGAAAAAGAAAGTCTTCAAATTCTAAACAACTGGGCTATCAATTATTTTGAAGAACAATTATGGAATTCAGAAACCGGAAAAATGATTGGTCTTTCTTATTTTGAAGAAAGAGGTTTTAGAGAGGATATCATAAGGAAATTTAAACTTGGTTATGCCCAAGATGAATGGTCTGCTTTTCATGATTCAGCAATTGCTTCTCAATTTAATGAGGAAGTTTTATTTACTTCAGGACTAGTAAAAAAATCTGAACAAGGTAAAATTTATGATGCT
>JAIYDG010000526.1 GCA_027487625.1 Bacteroidota bacterium | reverse complement strand
TAAGAAAATAGGATGTTTCTAAAAACAAATAGACGTTTCAATTAAACGAAATTTAAAGCCAACAGCAAATAGCCAAAAGCCAAAGTACTTAAGACAAACTTTGGCCTTTAGCTGTTGGCCATTAGCAGGATTTAAAATAAATGTGAAATCAAATTCCCAATCCACCTTTTATATTCCTTATTAAGAAAATAGGATGGTTCTAAAAACAAAAAGACGTTTCAATTAAACGAAATTGAAAGCCAAAAGCAAACAGCCAATAGCCAAAGTGTTATCAACGGATCCACCTCGTTCTAACCATACAAAAAGCTTTCAAGCCTTCTTCGCCTAGTTCTCTTCCGAAGCCGGATTGTTTGCAGCCTCCAAATGGAAATCTTACATCACTTTTTACAATTTGGTTGATGTACACCATGCCACTTTCTATTTCTTCCGACATCAACTTAGCTGCTTCAATATCATTGGTCCAAATGCTGCAACCCAAACCGTATTTAGTTTGGTTAGCAATTTGAATCGCTTCTTCATCTGTTTCAAAAGTATAAACCGATAAAACTGGACCAAATAATTCTTCCTTAAATGCTCTTGAATGAGCAGGAATATTTCCTAAAACCATGATGGGATGGAAGAAACCTTTTGTTGGAATTTCTTTTGATCGATAAAGAATTTCTGCTCCTTTTTCAATGCTTTCATCTACTTGGTTTTTTAATCCTTCTAGTAAATCATATCGCGCCAAAGGACCTTGGTCGGTAGTCAGGTCCAAAGGATTACCAAATTTCATTTTATCTAAACCGATTTTTAGTTTTTCTGTGAAAGATGTAACTAAATTTTGGTGGACAATAAATCGTTTTGCAGCTACACAACTCTGACCATTGTTCTGAAAACGAGAGAAAATGGCTTGTTCCATCAAACTATCTAAATCTGCATCATGTCTGATGATAAACGGGTCACTTCCACCTAATTCTAAAACTACAGGTTTGATGGCTTTCCCAGCTTGTGCTGCCACTGCCGAACCTGCTCTTTCACTACCTGTTAAAGTAACAGCACTTACTCTTTTATCGGCTATGATTCCTGAAACCATTTCATCGCTGGCAAATATGGTTTGAATCACACCATGAGGAAATCCAGCTTTTTCGAAAAGTGTTTGCAGTTTGATAGCAGAACGAGGGACATTCGGCGCTGGTTTTACCAATACCGTATTACCGCTCATTAAAGCAGGAATGGCACTTCTAATCACTTGCCAATAAGGAAAATTCCAAGGGTAAATTCCTAAAACAACACCCAAAGGTTTATAGGCAATTTCTATTTCTACACCGTTTTCAATTTGTGTAGTTTTTGAAGCGAGAACACGCTCTGCATCGCTGATACAATAATCGCAAACACTTGCACTTTTTAGTACTTCAGCCTTAGAATGAGAAAGTAATTTTCCCATCTCAATGCTGGCAATTTCAGCTAATTCATTGGCATTTTCTCTAAGCAGTTTTGCCAATCTTTCTATGTATAAAGCTCTTTCGCTAAAACCTAATTTTCTCCAAGTAAGAAAAGCTTCGTTGGCATCTTCTAAAATAATATCAACTTCATCAGCCTGAATAAAATCAAATGCCGATAACAATTCTTCTGTATAAGGATTCACACTTTCGTAAGCACGCATAGGGCGAAATTAGAAAATGTTTTGAATACACAAGTGTAAAAGACCAATTGTTACATTTTTAGCAACAATTGGTCTGTATATAAATAAGAAATAATCTTCTTTTTTGGGTTGAATTAACTCAAACCAACAATTTCACCATTCACCACATCTATTTGCATAGCTGCAGGTTCTTTTGGTAAACCAGGCATACGCATGATTTCACCTGCAACTGCTACAACAAATCCAGCGCCATGGTTCATAACCAAATTTTCTATAGTGATATTAAATCCGCTTTCTACACCAACTAATGCTGCATTATCTGTAAACGAAAACTGAGTTTTGGCGATACAAACTGGCATTTCATCAGCACCCAATTCTTTTAATTTTTTGATGGCTGATTTTGCTGTTTTGCTAAATGTAATTCCCGAACCTCTATAAATGCTTTTTACTATTTTTTCGATTTTGGTTTCAAGTGAATCAGTAAGTTCATAAGTATGATTGATTGGTCCCGATGCTCTGTTTTCACATACATCAACAACTTTTTCGGCCAAAGCAACAGCACCATCACCACCTTTTGCAAAACCTTCATTGATAGAAAATTCAGTTCCTTTTTGTTTGCACCATTCCTGCATATAACCCAATTCTTCTTCGGTATCGAAGCCAAATTTGTTTAAAGCAACTACAACCGACTGACCAAAATTCTGTAAGTTTTCTACATGACGTTCTAAGTTTAAAAGTCCTTTTTTCAAGCCTTCTAAATTTGGTTGTTTAATGAGTTTTTCATCAACCTTACCATGTAGTTTTAAAGATTGTGTTGTACTTACCAAAACACTTGCAGCAGGACGAATTCCCAATTGACGACATTTGATATTCAAGAATTTTTCTCCACCTAAATCACTTCCAAAACCTGCCTCTGTAATAGCATATTCGCCAAATTGTAAAGCCGCTTTGGTTGCCATAATTGAATTACAACCATGAGCAATATTGGCAAATGGTCCACCATGAATAAAAGCAGCACCACCTTCAATAGTTTGAACTAAATTAGGATTGAAAGCATCTTTGAGTAAAGTAACCAAAGCACCACCCACTTTTAAATCGCGAACAAAAAACGGCTGGTTTTCATAAGTATATCCAATAAGTATATTATCGATTTTGTTTCTCAAATCATCAAGACTGGTTGAAAGACAAAATATCGCCATGATTTCACTCGCAGGTGTGATATCGAAACCAGTTTCGGTTGGAATGCCATTTGTAGCACCATTTAAACCCGATAACATATAACGAAGCGAGCGGTCGTTTACATCGAGTACCCTTCTCCACAATATTTGTTTCAGCGCCTTTTGAGAGCCTTTGTTGAAGTAATTATAATTATCGATTAAAGCAGCCAAAGTATTATTAGCAGAAGTAATGGCATGAAAATCTCCAGTAAAATGTAGGTTGATATCTTCCATAGGTAAAACCTGCGAATAACCACCACCTGCAGCGCCGCCCTTCATTCCAAAACACGGACCCAAAGAAGGTTCGCGTAAAGCCAATACAGCTTTTTTACCAATTTTATTTAATCCCTGAGCCAAAGCAATTGAAGTGGTTGTTTTGCCCGAACCACTTTTGTTAGGAGTAGTTGCAGTAACCAAAATGAGTTTACTATTGGCTATTTTTTCCTCATCAAATTTTACATCAACTTTAGCCTTATACTTTCCGTATTGTTCTAATTGGTCTTCGTGAATTCCGTAAGCTTCAGCAATTTTATCAATTCGTTGTAATTTCGATTCGTGTGCAATTTCAATATCAGATTTCATAATTTTTGGTTTGTTATAACCCAGAATATGCATTAGATTTTCTATTACTGGTCAAAATACCTTTGAAATTGGACGTAAACTCAGTTGCCCGCATGCATCATACTAGTCCTGTATGCTTTACTCACGAAACTGCCAATTTCTTTGGTCTTTTGCCCCTCATTACGAATTCCAATGCATAATCTGGGTTGAAAGTTTGGACATGCAATTTATTCAGCAAAATCAGAAAGCCAAATAAACTTTCGATTACTGATTTGTATCAACAAAATAGGGGAGTTCAAGAGAATCAAAGCTTGATGTAAGTCTATATTAAAACTGATTCTTATTAGGGCAGTTGAATTGAACAAAGTATTTTTAGAATCAATTAGGCATAAAAAAAGCCGCTTGTAGGCGGCTTTTATATAGATTTTATTTGAATTATGCTTTTAATCCCAAAATGGTTTTTTCAATGATATCACATGCTTCATGCATTTGTTCTTCATTGATTACCAATGGTGGTGCAAACCTGATGATATCTCCATGGGTTTGTTTGGCCAATAAGCCGTTTTCTTTTAATAATAAACAAACATCCCAAGCTGTTTTTCCATCACCAAAAGGTTTAATAACAATGGCGTTTAATAATCCTCTTCCTCTTACCAAACTCACTAAGCTGCTACGCTTCATTAAATCTTCCATTCTAGCTCTGAAAATAATGCCCATTTTCTCTGCATTTTCAGCTAGTTTTTCTTCTTTCAAAACTTCTAATGCTGCTGTTGCAACAGCACATGCTAATGGATTTCCGCCATAAGTAGAACCATGTTCTCCAGGTTTTATGGTTAGCATGATTTCGTCGCTAGCCAATACCGCAGAAACGGGTAATAATCCACCTGAAAGTGCTTTTCCTAAAATTAAAATATCTGGTTTTACATTTTCATGATCGCATGCCAACATTTTGCCTGTTCTGCACAAACCTGTTTGCACTTCATCAGCAATCATTAAAACATTGTATTTTGTACACAATGCTCTTACTCCGCTTAAATATCCTTCATCAGGAACAACAACACCTGCTTCACCTTGAATAGGTTCAAACATAAATGCAGCAATATTTGGATTGGCTTTTAATTCAGCCTCTAAACTATTTAAGTCATTATAAGGAATGAGTTTGAAACCAGGCATATAAGGACCGAAACCAGTATAACTGCTAGGGTCGTTTGATGAACTGATGGCTGCCATTGTTCTTCCCCAGAAATTACCTTCAACAAATAGAACTGTAGCTTGGTTATCTGCAATTTTCTTTACATCGTAAGCCCATCTTCTAGCTAATTTAATGGCAGTTTCTCCACCTTCAACGCCGGTATTCATGGGTAATACTTTGTCGTAACCAAAATATTCGGTGATGTATTTTTCGTATTCACCCAATAAATTATTATGAAAAGCACGACTGGTTAAACTCAGTTTTCCAGCTTGGTTTATTAATGCTTGTGTTATTTTTGGGTGACAATGTCCTTGGTTGACTGCCGAATAAGCAGAAAGAAAATCGAAATATTGTTTGCCATCTACATCCCAAACAAAAATGCCCGATGCTCTGTCGAGTACAACCGGAATAGGATGGTAATTATGCGCTCCATAATGGTGTTCGAGCTCAATAAAATAATCTGCGGTTTGGTTTTGGCTTGATATCATAAGCGGCAAAGATAATTGTTTTGGGAATCTTATTCTTGTCCCTCATCGATAATTGCTTCAAAAAGAACATAAAAAAGGCCGACTTTGGACCGACCTTTATATTAAATCTGTTTTTCTACAAACTGATTTTAGTAGGATGAATTTCTTTAAAATTTCAAATTTATACCCAACATAATATGTCTTTGTTCCAAAAATCTGGCTGGGTTTACTGGTGGAGGTCCGTTGGTTCCTAATCTAGGGTCGTTGTACCTTGGATCAACCCAAGTATCTGGCACATCATCCCCAACTTGGTAAGCTTTACCTGTTACAGGATTGATGATTGAAGCGTTTTTATTGTTGAAAATATTCGTAATTTGAATATTAGCAGCTACATAATAAGCTCTTCTTTTCCACCATTTCGAAATGGTTAAATCAGACCAAAACCAATTGGTTCCTCTTTTGCTCCATCTAGCGTCTGGGTTAGGATCTTGAACCCAAATTGGTCTTCCAGTACTTGGGTCGTTTCTATCAAAAACATAAGGTGTGTAACGAACGCCTGAACGGAATACAGTTTCGAAGTAGAAGCTAATATTGTTCAACCATTTTCTATCAAACAAACCACCTTTTTTGTCTATTTTAAAGATATGATTGGTTTTGAAATCGAATGGAACATCCCATGGTAAATAAAACTCTTTGGTATCTTCTACATTTCCACTTGCCAATAAATCTTTTAATTTTTCATTAGCCGATGCACTTTGTCCGGTTGTAACCATGTAAGTAAAAGCTGCCTGACCTTGGTACCAATTGCCAATGCGTTTGATATAGTTCAATTCAATTCCTCTTGCACGAGCATAATCTGAATTGATACGAATGGTTCTGGTTAAATCTCTTCCTGTAATATCAGGAATAACAACAGAAGTTGTGGTAACGAAATCGTATTTGTCTTTCCAGAATGCAGCAATGGTTAATGCATCGTTACTAGTTAATTGACTTTTCAAACCCAATTCATAACTGATATCAACCTCAGGATTTAAGTTAGGATTACCAACCCTAGCTAAAGTAGAACGATCTTGGTAATTTGGGTCTAAACCTGGGTAAATAAAACTTGGATGAGGAAGAATAGTTGTATGACCGTAGTTAAAATACAACATTTTGTTTTCAGCAATTGGGAAAGTAGCATTGATTTTAGGAAGGAATCTGAATTTATATCTCAAACCACCAATTTTTGTTGTGCTGTTTAAATAATCTTGACGCATCGATTCAAGAATAGGAGATTTTGGATTTGCAACTGCATCATCTACATATTTACCTGGAGCCCAATATTCGAAACGACCACCTACAGAAGCTACTAAACCTTTGTATTTAATTTGGTCGGTGATAAAAAATCCACCTCTTCTTGGTTGAACAGCCCAAATATCACTTTGAGAACCTAAACGATCACTCTTTGTATAAGTTCCATCAGGTAATTGAAGTGGAGCGCCAATCCACGAGCGTTGAACATCAATCCAAAGCATATCTTGGAATTTCATTTCAAAACCAAAAGTTAGTTTGTTTAATGAGTTTTTGCTGAATAAATTACCCGTAGCTTTTGCTACATATTCTTCTAAATAATGGTGATGCCATAAAGTTGCAATTCCATTGTTATTATAAAAACCTGAAGGATTGCTTACCCAAGCTACATTAGAATCTCCGGTTGGATAAATATCAATTGGAAAAGTATTGATTGAACTTGGATCGAAAATTTGGTCTACTGATTTTGGTCTCCAAACTCTGCCATTTGCATCAGCTCTTAATTGAACAAATAGGCGAGAAGCTGTGGCATTATAACTAAAACGTTTTGAAACCGAATGTTTAAAATTCAGCATTTGCATATAAGAATCATGCGTAAATGTGTTTGCATTATCCATTTGCTGACTAAAAATATACTGATAACCCGGTTGGTAAGGAGCATCGTTACCAAAAATACGCAGCATGTTTACATCTTGATTGATTGTAACACTTCGTAACATGGTAGCAGTAAGCATTTTTCCTTTTTTGAAGTCGTAATTCAGTTTAAATAAACCACTCCAACGATTGTCTTGATAAGGAGCTAAATTGGTTCCACCAAAACCTGCTTCATTCATCAAAGAAGAATTGAGTTGGTTTGCAGGATTTCTATAAAACTCATCAGAAACAGAACTTCTAACAGCCATATTAACTTTTAATCGGCTTTTTAGTGCTTTTTTTAGAATTGGTGTACCGATATTAATTTCAGCTAATTGGCTGTTCCAAGTGCTAATCCAATCGCTATTAAAACCTAAATTATCTCTTTTATAAGTAGCATTTACATCCAGTT
>JAIYDG010000143.1 GCA_027487625.1 Bacteroidota bacterium | reverse complement strand
TTTGCAAATAGAAGGCACTTCAGACACCACTAGCGCACAAGCATTAATCTGCAATTCTAGTGACATTTATAGCTCATCAATTCAGTTTGCTAAATCTCGCGGAGCAACGATAGGCTCAAACACCGTTGTTCAAGCCAATGATTATTTAGGTTCGATTGGATTCCAAGGAAGTGATGGGACTGAGTTTGTCTCTGGAGCCTCAATAGAGGCTTTTGTAGACGGCACCCCCGGCGCTAACGACATGCCAACTCGCCTAATGTTCTCCACAACGGCCGATGGGGCGTCTTCTCCGACGGAGAGGATGAGGATTACGAGTGGTGGAAGCGTACAGTGCAACAGCGCTACCGGCAGCACTCCTACTTTAGGCATTGAAAACTCTTCTAATGCAAGCGGCTCTCAAGTTCTGTTTCTTGGAAACCGAGCCAACGCAAACGATACGTCTTCATATTATATTATCGCTCAAGAACCGGGTGTTGCCAATAGGTTCTTCGTCTATGGAAATGGTAATGTTGCCAACGCAAACAACTCTTATGGTGCTATCTCTGACGTCAAGCTAAAAGAAAACATTATTAATGCCTCATCTCAGTGGAGTGATCTTAAAGCCTTAAGGGTTCGCAAGTACAACTTCAAACCCGAAACCGGTCAGCAGACTCATACTCAAATTGGCCTGGTTGCCCAGGAAGTTGAGGTGGTTTCCCCTGGCTTGATTTATGAATCCCCCGACTTGGACGCAGAAGGTAACGACCTTGGCACCGTCACCAAGAGCGTCAATTACTCCGTGCTCTACATGAAGGCAGTAAAGGCACTACAGGAAGCAATGGAGCGCATCGAAACCCTTGAAGCCAAAGTTGCAGCCCTTGAGGCCGCGTAGTCCTGCTCACATCGACGTCTGGCTGGGTAACACTGGCCAGGTACAGAAGACACCTTCACTTTAATGCCTCATCCTTCTTGCTGCTGTCAGCGCTGTGGCGAACAGATTGGACTGATTGGTCGATTCTTTCAGCTTATCCGCATTCCGTTACATCACTGCCCAGAGCAGTAGCCTCCTTCACAAAAGAATATGAGGCGTTTGTGCCCTAGAATGTCCCAAGTCAATTGACTTTCCATGGAAACAACTTTCACTTGGCGCATTGCGCAGCTCGAAAGAGAAACTCAAGACGGTTTTGTCTACACGCTTCACTATACGATTGATGCCAATGATGGCGTATATTCTTCGGGGGCATATGGCTCGCTGGGTCTGGAGCGTCCCGAAGGCGAGATGATTCCTTTCGATAGCCTCACGGAAGAGCTCTGCGTGGGCTGGGCTAAAGATGCTCTTGGCGAGGAGAAAGTGGCAGAAGTCGAAGCCGCTTTGCAAAGTCAGATTGATGAAAAGCGTTCGCCCACTCGCCTGCCGGGCGTGCCTTGGCAGAGCTAAGCTAAGCCTTTCGTCCGTCCATCGTGGCAGTCAAAAGCAAAGCAGGAGCGTCCAGCTCTAAGCGCATCATCGTCAGCACGCCTAAGCGCACTAGGCAAGGGAATGGCCAAAATAGCCGCCCTAGCCACGGTCGTAAACTTTTACGAGGCCAAGGCAAAGGCTGATTGACGAGCGCACTGCAGGAGGCTAGTCTACGGGCTGGCCTCCTTTTTCATTCCGTGGCTTTCGTCAATTCCATTTCCTTTTCCCATCGCTTTTCTGATGACGGCGTGTGCCATGATACATGTTCGTATCAGGAAATCAATCACACTTACAGCGCTGATACTGCCACTGCAGTAACACGAGCGTTCTATCAGTTCATGCTGGGATGCGGCTATGCTCCCATCAGCGTTGTCGAGGCCATGCTTTCAATTGGCGCCGAGCATGAAGAAGCGCTGATTGGAAAGGAGTACAATGGAGAGAAACAAAGTGATTGACAATGGGGCAAATTAAAAGGGGCGGCGAACAGTTTGAAACCCACATTCTTGCCGATTATCGTGGGCAAATTGTTCAAGGTGGTATAGATAGTGGAGCAGTGGATGCGTTTGGGAGACAGCGCACCAGTGCTCCCTACACGCTTTTTGACAGCACAATGCGCTATGACAAGCGCCCTGATCAGTGGTTTGACAGTCTTGTTGGCAGCGGCACTTCTACGTTTCTGGCCAATCAAAGCAGTGTTGCCATGGCAACCACCACGGCATCTGGTGACACTGTTCTCAGGCGCACCAAACAGAACTTTCCCTATCAGGCCGGCAAGAGCATGATGCTTTTGCAAAGTTTTGTTGGAGCTCCATTAGCTTCTGGCCTCATCCAGGAAGTAGGCATTTTCAATGACGAAAATGGCGTGATGGTTAGGGCTAGTGGCACCACTGTTCAGTTTGTCGTGAGAAGCTACGCCAACGGAACAGTTCAAGAAAACGTGGTAGATCAGTCGTCTTGGAACATTAACACTCTTTCCACTTTAGATTTTTCAAAAGCGCAAATCTTCACTGCCGACCTGGAATGGTTGGGAGTGGGGCGCGTGCGTTGCGGCTTTGTCGTGAATGGTGAGATTATTTACTGTCATGAGTTTGAGCATTACAACACGCTGAGCAGTGTCTACATGACCACTGCCATTCTCCCATTGTCCTACCGTCTTCGTAACGCTACGGCACAGGCGTCGGGGGCAACGATGAAGCAAATCTGTTGCAGCGTCCTGAGCGAAGGAGGGTACGAACCTGACGGGGCCATTTATTCAGTGAGCCACGACTTGGCAACAGTCCCTAACACTTCGGGAGAGCGCATCACTGCAGGTATTCGTATGGCTAGTGGCCGTACGGGCAATGTCATTCTTCCAGTGAG
>JAIYDG010000352.1 GCA_027487625.1 Bacteroidota bacterium | reverse complement strand
CTTCTACGTTATTGCAGGCTCATGATATTAGATTTCCTCTACCTCCTTCTAACTTTCTTTCTTCTTTTATATTCCCATATCCTTACCGGAATCGCCTTTGAAGTTTTGCCACTTTGCGCATACTAGATTACTTCTTCCCACCTTTGCTTCTGGATTTCATATTTATCATTCACATTGAATACAAATACTTCACTTCTCCCTCGGCTACATTCTTAACATGCCTTCACTCCGTTTCAATTAGAACGAATGCCGACCTGGTCAGGAAATCAACGAGTGTGGTGTTTGTGGACGACCTACTCCCGCCATTGATATTGGATTTGGTATTGATCCTCTTGGTGCAGCCTACACTGTCGGCTTACCGAAGCAACTCGGCCGATGGAACGCTTCCCAAGATTTCTCAGCAGTTCTTCTTCAAAGAACAGGTGGCAACATCGTCGCCAAGATTGGTTCAATCTCACAACAACTTGCCCTTCAGCCAACCTTGCCGGCTCCCACTTCAGTGCAGGGCATCGTTCGCACTGTTTCTGTGCACACTACTCGTCCCCGAATCACTGTCGTTGCGTGGCTGGAAGGTGCCAATGGGGAAACAATCACCCAGGGCGGCACCATCAGCCTGAAGCTCAAGGAAAATGAATCAGTGGCCACTTCGTGCCAGCAATCCGGCAATCAGCCTTGCCAGCTTGCTTTCGATGTTCCGTCAAGCATGTTCGGGACCTCATCATCCACCGTCACACCCGTCCTCAGTTTCAACTCTATCAGAAAAGAGCTACCAACCATTGCTGTGCAGAGTGTACCTGTTGCTGCGTCTTCGCCCACAACTGGAATTCGCCTCCAGCTTCCTCTCGCCCCAACCATTCCCGGCCAGCGCTTCCTAAGCACATTCAAGGCCAACACTGGGGGCCAAGTGCTCGATGGGTTCCATTTGGAACTGACTTTTAATCCTTCCGTGATCAAGGTATCTGAAATCCGTGGACTCAGCAGATACAGTGTGACACCGAATCTTAATCGCCAGCCAGCCAGTCTTGTCTGCATCCGTGAAAGTTCTTTCAGCGATGCATCTGCCCAAGGAGACATTGATGTGCTTCAAGTTGATTGGGAGTTCCTGGACCGCTCTTCCACAGAGGCAGCCATTTCTTTCAACATCAAGGAGATGACCAATGTGCAAAGCAGCCCCATTATTCCTCCCAATACTGCCGGTGTTCTTATTGACCGACGCGGATCATCCGCACAGGGCCAAGTACTGCAGGCGCAGGACTCCATTCGTGGGTACTTTATCACTAGCGACGAGGCCGAGATTTTCAACACATCTCCCCTCACTGATGATGCGGTTCGACTGCCATTGAGGGTGACTCAGTACTGGGAATTCGCAGCACCTGTTTCTGCCCCATCATCAGCCTCCTGCGGTTTCGTGGCGGGTACTGCCATCGGATCCCTGCAAGGATGCCAACTTGTCCTAGATGCCAATGAATCCCGCTCGGGATTGACCAAAGTCTCAATATCTGGATCCTCCACAACCATTCGCATTTGGTCAATGGTTTCTCCACCTGTTCTCACAGTTGTTGACACAAGACTCAATGCAATCAGCCTTCCTGCTTCAGCCCAGTGTGCCAGCCCACTTTTCCAGTCCTCTACTTATCGAGTTGAAGCTAATTTCCGCTCTTTGAGTGATTCTGTAAGAGTTGATGCAACGTCCATCGCTCACGTTCTGAGCAGTGATGTAGATGTCGTCAAAGTTGAAGACCACAAGTTGCATGGATTGAAGGCAGGAGCTGTCACCATCTCAGTCAAAAACCATGCCAACAGCAAAGTCGATGTTACAGTATCGAATTCAAAAGTCAAGATCGATTCACTTGATGTTGCGGTTATCACCGACCTCGATTTCCAATTCCAAGTTCCCCGCACATCATATTCCTCTGTTGATGTTGGAACCAGTGTTGCAGGAGCCCACCAAACCTTCAACCAACCGATGAAAAGTGGAACAATCGTGGCGTATGCCCGATTTGATGACGGCAATTTCAATGCAGTGACCGAAGAAATGGGGTTGAAGGTATCATCCTCTTACCCTGGTCTGTTGGTTACGAGCAACCCCCCAACGGCCGTGGCCACGCAAGCTGGTTGTGGTTATTATGCACAAGCGTCGTGGATGGCATGTGGAGTCAAGGTAGCTGAAGGTAAAGGGTTGACCAAACTTAACCTTCCTTCCGTCGTCAGGTTGGAGGCTCGGCTTACTGGAAGTGCACGCATTGCACCCTCTGGTGATCTTGCTGTCAACGCTGGCGTGCCGCTCTCTTCCGCCGTTGAGTTGCTCGGATTCTTTGCCGATGGCCAATCAATCGACTTTACTCTTGATGAAAGGGCTGTGTTTGATGAATCTCAGGATCGAAATGACCTTGTCGTCGTAAGCAAGGATGTGAATGCCGATGGACTGCCTGCTGTTCTCATTAAAGCAACGGGAAAGGGCTTTGGTGATGCCACCATTAAAGTCTCGATGTCACATCTCCCAGATATCCAACCAGTTTCAATCAGAATCACCGTCGTTAAGCTGGAAAAGGTTGTTGTTTCTTCACATCCCTATCCTGCATTTGCTGGGTCTTTGAATATGGAAGAGGTGTTGCTGTCCAAGATTGAATGTACCAATCAATATCAACAAGCAGAGTTGCAAGTGAATGCTCGTCTCACGAACGGGGAACTGATCAATATCACCCCACACAATGGTGTCCAAGTCAGGTTTGTCTCTCCAGATGCAAGCACTTTCGCTGCCCTTAGCAACAAAGTCATCACACCAACAGGAAGTGCCGGCACGTTCCAAGTCGGTGCTAGCTTCTTTACAGCAACTTCGGATGCCCTG
>JAIYDG010000278.1 GCA_027487625.1 Bacteroidota bacterium | reverse complement strand
GTGGTGGCGGCGGGGGGAGCTGGGGCGGGGGGGGGGGGGTGGGTGTGGGGCGTGACTGCTGATGATGATAGGGGATGCTATGACCCCGTTTCACCCCGTTGAAGTTTATTTTTTTGAAGTTATTTAACTTTGAATTTCAACTTACTGTTTTCGATGTTCCCGTATTCGATATAACCCACCTCTATCAATATTATCATAAATATTAAAAAGTGAAGTAAGCACCTAAAATTTTACCCAATATAAACATTATAAAGTTCTACGTAGTTTTAGATTAACAATGGTATAAGAAATTGAAATTCATGAATTACTTGTCTGAAAAGTCTCGAACATAGATGACTGTACTGATTGATGCCTTGTGTGGTCCATAAAAGTCATAGTCTGAGGGCAATGGCGCCCTGTACCTCCGTGGAAAATCTTTTGTTGTCTTCTCCTTTTTCTTTCCGTCATCTTTCTCATCGTCACCAACATCCCTTGTTCTTTCGTACATATGATCTGCATGTACAAAGGAGTCATCAATTTTATGGATAGAAACAAAGTGCTTTCTATTTTGTTGGCTCATTGTAATGGTCTTTAACTTGAATACATGTTTCTGTCCATCACTGTCTGGGATTTCAATTTCTGATTTCAAGCCCGATAATAATTTTTCATGAATTTTGTCTCTTTCGTCATGCCAGCCACTACCACGGAATTCAACGAACCACACTTTGTCTGCTGTAGAAAAATGGACTTCTCCTCCAGTGACTTTTCCTATGTTACAATTGTTGCATTTTCCTTTGTTTTTTCTGTTACCTAACATGTTATCAATTTGTTCACTAAGTGGACCTTCATTGGCTCTTAAGTACATCGTATCTGCTTTCTCTGAGACAGTAACAGTTTGTGGGCAATTGTCATTGCTGCATGTGAGGATACGTATCAATTGTTTGCCAGAACCAACCATCTTGTAGCCTACTTCATGGTCATTCCCCCAGAAATTTCCTTCTTCATCGGGGAAATGGAACGCCTCGGGTTTAGTTTTTTTAACCAATTCGTACCACTTTAAATGCGCTTCGTAGCATTTACGATTTTCAATGTCGAGAAGTGCTTCTTTCAAGATGTTGTGAGGTTCATCATTAGGAAAGTTTTTGAGAAGGTTCTTGTCTTGGCAAATAGAAAGATAGACAGTCTGAAAGAATGGATCTACTGTGCATGTATTGATGCAAACATTGTTATGTGACCATTCAATGTTTCTGGGAATTTTGCAAGGCTTGCAAGACCATTTTTTTCCCACATCTTGAAGTTTTGATTTATCAGTATCATCCAGGCATGAAATGTGATAATTGGAGCTGCAGTCGGAGCATTTTGCAATATTATCCTTGCTTTCTGTGACAGTAAAAGGCTGTCTGCAATAGCATCCCAACTCAACATGAACGTCGCCTTTTAGATCCCAGTTTTTTTCTTTGTGCAGTTGCTTAGCAGCTGTTTGCAAATCAATGTTGTCTTTGACCAAGCGATAGGAAATGGCAGCCATGGGTTTGTTCTTACTCCTCACTTGCATAGTAGCTCCCCTTCTTGTTGATAATGCTGCAAATTTCAGTGTGTCCACCCTTTGCATAAATTTATCATCCTCTTTTTTGTACAGCAAAACTGCATGGTTTTCGTTGGGTCTGAAGATAGCAAATTTTTCTTTTGAATCCATATTAAATACCTTTGCAGTGTATGGCATGACCGTAACGTCATCAGGATTAAGATCTGTTGTGACAGATTGGATATCAATAGAAGTGCAGATAAAATTAGTCTTTGGATCTTTTGGTTTGTTGGTGTTCTCTTTCCATGTCACTGTCATGTCACCCACCCTTTCTAACCCTCCAACTATCATGGCATCTTCATCTGATGCAGACTTATTTTCATCTGATGCAGACTTATTTTCATCTTCTGCCATTTCGTACTCATCTTTAACATCTTTTTTCATTCTACGAACATCAGCCGCTTTGTCCTTCTTCATGCCATGAACAGCAATGTCATGAGTGTCATCTGTTGTTGGCTTTTTGCTTCCGTACCGTGGTCTCTTCTTAAGTGCTGGGTGGAAAGCCAAGCTTTTGTCAAGATGTGTTTTATCTCCTTTACCTGTTGGATTTGGCAAGTCATATTTCTTCCGTACTGCAAGTTTATGTGGACAGGCGGTGTCCTTTCCAATCGGGCATGTGCAGTTGTTGTTCATGTAGTCAACCCAAACCAATTTTTCGGTAGCTGTATCACGAACTGCAAAGTACATACGCATTAATGGCACTTTTGTGATACGATCCGATTGAACTAAGTAGTCAGCAATTTTTTCGTATGGGTTAACATCATCCTTTGGTGGTTTGATTTTGGCCGGAGTCTCTGATTCTATTGGATCGTGTTTAGGATCAAGCATCTCCCTGAGGTCATCCTTCAATTCTTGAACTGACATGATGTGCACTGGAGGCATCATAGCAAGGTCTTTTTTGAATTTATGTCTATATTCTTCCCTGACTTGGAAATTGGTACTAGCACCAAAGTATGCACTCTGGATTTCCTTGTCATTACATTGGGCGTAATGATGAAAGAAGAACATTGTGTCCGGCACAGTAAAATCTTTGTGCCTGAGGCGAAGTTGTTCTCTATCCTTCAAAGTGTGAATGACACTGTTGACAGTTTCTGCTGGATTGTTAGTAATTCCAAAGTGTCCATTTCCGATCCCGTATTCCTCAAGGACCCATCTGGCCGAGTTTTCTCGAAAATCTTCATCCACCTTCCTCATGTAATAATCAGCCATGCCAGTGTTCTTCCAGTGTGTTTTTTCAAGCATTTCATCTCTCCTTTTTGTGTATGACTCGACACTTTTAGAGACTATGAGAAGGTCAAAGTCAGCCTGGATTTTCTCAATGTCTTTTTCTCGGACATGTTTCTTGTACTTGGCTTCATTGCGTATGTTTTGTTTCAGATGATTCCAACAATGGATGGTCTTGCAATTAGACAGTAGCTTTGCACCATAAAACTCCTTGTCTGTAACAAAGGCTTTTGGTGTATTTCCCAAAGTCTTTCTTGCATGAACGAATTTCCTGTCATATGATTCTTCTGCTGTTCTGAGCATGTACTCGTGCGATTGCTGTAATTTCTTCTGATGAATCATGTAGAATGCAGGCACGATTGGCCTGTCATCCTTGCTGTACGAGTTTTTATTAATTCGCTCAAGAAGTGGATGGCGGTAGGAGGCAATTGAGCAGTAGTGGTCGCCAAATTCAAAGGTAGTGTCATAATACCATTCAAGTACTTTGTCCTTTGGTAGATTATAAATTACCTTCTTCAGCTCGGTCAGAGAAGCCTCTGTTGCAAGCGTTGCTGCATAGTACTGATGCATTGTTGATCCGCGTACAAAATCTCCCAAGTAGTCAGAAGCAAGGCTGACAGCTTTGAATTCATCGATTCTGTTCACCCAGCTTTGTTTTTCTTCCTTATTCATCAAGTACCCAACTGCACGAGGATTTCTTGGACCCACAACAGAAGAAGCAACCCCTCCTGGGAGTTTTGATGTCAATCCATGATATGCTTCGTAACGGCTTCTTTCTGCGTACTTGACCTTAATATCTTCTTCAAGTGCCTTTGTTGTTGGAATGAAGTCTTGCTTCGATTTTTTAGAATTGCCGTGAGGAACTCTAGTCAAATCCTTGACATTACCTCTATAATGGATTGCCAAAATACCCGATTGCGTATTAAAATACGTATATTTCTTGAATGTTGGTGTTGGAACAAGCTTTTTTTGTTCAGGATCGTACTTGAATCCGTAGTACTTTGTTTTGTCAAAATTTGAATTGGGCAAGTAATAGTGATTCTTATTTTTGTACCTGTACCCATCATTTAAAAGCATTTTTGTCCATGGAAGTTGAGTTTTACGACAATCAAACAAGTAGACCTTTCCTCCTTCCGGCACACTGATGTATGTTTCATTGCCATTCTCGATACCTTCCCCAATGCGAATGGCCTCATTTATGACAGCATCCAACTCCTTGTTTGTAATGAGTTCATCCTCATTTTCCAACACAAATGCTTCTTGTGCTTCCCGTTTCTTATTCATGGCTATGTGCAAAGCACGCTGTGATGGTTCCCAATCTTTTTTTTCTTTGACAGCCTGAAAGAATTTTGCCAGATTGTTGGTCATCTTTTCTACCTTTCGTCGATCACTTTCTTCGCGCGCTTGTGATAACGCAAGTTCTTTTTGTGTTTCGGTTCTTTCATCTTCAGCAGAATCTTCGTCTTCTCCAGCATCTGTTGCTTCCATGTCTGATGGGTCAATCACTCCATGTCTGTTTTCACCTTCTTTTGTTGGTAGACCATCCTCATCTGACGATGGTCCATCTAGCCGGGGTTTCTTTGGTGCAGGTTTCAACGGTTCAGGCTTTTCCATAGCAACCGCTGGGTCGCCCACATATTGTAGGAGAATTACGTCTTGATCTGGGATCGTATATATGAACTTGACAAAAGATTCTGCAGACCACGAACCATCAACCATTTTGGTTTTATACTTTATCCGCTGCATGTTACCCTTTTTTTGGGCTCCTCCGTGAGCAACGGCATAGTATTTGTCTCTGTGAGCAAAAACATTGGCATCTTCTTTTCGTGCCAGCACATTTTTTATTTTATATACTTCATTTTTTTTTGGTTCAAAGTATGACTTCATGCCTCCGTGTGGTTCATCTGCGTCAAAAACAATATCATTTACTTCTTCCCAAGTTAATTTTGAATCTTTTGAAACAGATGTTGGCGTTGCAAGATCATACCCTAAGGCTTCAAAGTCTTGTCTAACGACATTTGGTCTTCTGGGTCTGGCTAAGAATCTTTTTTCCTTTCCGTCCTTATCGCTTGGATCAATGGCTACTTTAGCTTTAGATTTTTTTTTGGTTAGAATTTTTTTCCTCTCCTTGGTGTCGTCTGTTTTGAAGTCATCAGAGGAACCATGAGTAATCAAGCTCTTCTTTTTCTTTGGCTCATCCTTTTTGAAATCATCTGAAGAATTGTCTCCATCTTTTTTGCTTGGTTTCCATTCTTTGTCTTCTCCACTGTCAGGTGTTAGATCTTCTTCACTGTCTGAGTGTGCCTTCTTTTTTCTAGTAACCAAGTCTTTCATTGCTTTGACTTTCTTTGCCATTTTGTCAATCACAGAGGGTTTGGCAGTGTCATCAATGACCACTCGTTTTCGTTTCTTATCATCCTTTGTCTTTGTATCTTTTGAGTCATCTGGTTTCGTTTTACCAGAGATGAGGTCATCAAGCATATCTTTTTTGGTTCTCTTCAAGGCTCTGTTCTTGGCAGCACGTGCCTTCATACCTGCCTTAATATATGCGTCCTCATCTTCAGTGTTTGATCCACTACTTTTATTTGTGTCTTCTTTATCATCCTCACCTTCTTTTTCCTTTGTTGATTCTTTTTCCTTTTCTTTTGTTAAATCATCTTCAATTTCTTCTCTGTCGTCATCTGCAAACATTAAATCCACATCCGATTCATGTCTTTCTTCTTCTTCTTTTTTCCCGGCTAATTCGTTTGTGGAAGCCAATTCTGGGGTCGGTGTAGGTGTCCTTGTCACCCAACGGACCTCAGAAGATAAAGATGTGTGCGAAGATGTGCGACTATCATGAGAAGAATTTGAGGAAGTCCTTTTCTTACTTGGGGACATGGATTTACCTTCTACATTGGTATCTTCTTCCATTCTTTCCGGTGAATGAGCAACTATTTTGACAACTGGTTCATAATGCTTTTTATGATCGAGGTATTTTGTAATTTCATTGAAAATGTTTTTACTTTCTTCAGCAAAATCTTCAGCTAGAAGATCTGATAGCTCCAGGGATGCAACTTCTAGTGCGGTTTTTTCACCTTCCTCAACGGGAATCTCCGAGGGCATTAGCTTTTCCCTCATGAAATTACTGACAGCCCACTTATATCTTCCAACATCTGGAATGTTTTGTTCAAATTCTAGGTGAAGCATGGCATTAGTTATGCACTTATCTAAAGCCACTTCTCTTTGTAGTTGAAGTCTCTGTCTCTGCCGCAAATCATGTTCAAACTTTGCCTGTATTGTCTCTGTGAATTCTTTAAATGCTTTGATTTGTTTTTCAAAGGCCACAATTGGGAAATTTTTCTTTTTGCTCATGAGAGCAATACCTTCTCTTGTGCGATCTATTATATCTGTTAGAATATTGTTTTCTCCCTGTTCCAGTACTGTGAGGTGAGGTTGTCTATTTGTATAATTTTCCTTTTGCCAATCAGCTAATGTCTGGATTTGATTTTCTTGTTGTGCAATGAGTTCAGGTATTTTTCTTTCAAGGGATTCTTTTGTATAACCGCGTACCTTTCGAGCAATTTCTTCATTGCGATTTGAAACTTTTATGGCATCAGACACCTTAGCCTTTGTATCATTGAAGACTTGATGAATTTCCTTTAATTTAATTGCTTTCGGTGTTAAATTTGGATCAAAGGCCCAGTCTTCAGACAACATTTCTGTAAGCTTATTCTTACTTTCTTGCAATGGTTCAAGAATTTCATCTTCTACGCAATGAGAATTTTCTTCAAGAGTTGTTTCATTCCATGCCGCTATTTCGTCTTGTAAGTTGATCATGTAATCCAATAGTTTGGTCCTATCTGATTTTTCTTTTGTATCTTCCTTATGGAATTTAGCCATTGCCTGTTTGTTGTGGTCTTCAATCTGTTTCCTGCGGTAATTGTAATAATCCAAAGAATGTTTAATTGCTGCTTCTGCAATACCCTTTGCTTCTGGAATGATTGTTTCGAGAACCTTTAACATGGTATGCAAGAAAGTTTCTTTAAAGGGTTCAACTTCATATTGAACGACTTCTTTTTCCTTTTCAGTTGCCTTAGCTTCTTTTCTTGCTTTTTGTTCTGATGTGAGGAATTTACGAAAGTTTTTCTTGTATTCCCTTTCAATATCCTCTAAATTTTGGCCCTTGTATGCCTCTGAAAGTTTCAAGAATCGAGTAAATGAATGAGTAACTTTGTTGGTTGTGTCCTCCATTTCAAAGTCTTGCTTTGTCTTGATCAAACGAAGTCTTTCCTTCAATTCATTTAGTTCGTTCTCCAATTGTTGGGTAGATTCTTCCACCTCTTCCATAACTGTAAGATCCTGTTTATCTTTTGCATTCTCTTCTCCTATTATCCTCCTTGCCTCATCAACCTGAGTTTGAATAGTATCAAAGTCATGAATTTCCTCGCCTTTGGTATCAATCTTCTTTAGATCTTCTTGTAAGATGTCAAGTTTGTTTGTGATACTTTTGGACAACAGTTCAGCCTTTGCTTTCTTTGCTGCATTCAGGACTGCGTCCACATCTTTGATTGATTGATATTTAGGCAAATCAGTCTTTGGTACTGCTTCTTTTGCAGCAGTTTCCAAAGCACTTTTTACACCTGTGAACATATCAGGCTGGTTGTTTCCACTGTCAGTACTGTCAGTTGAATCGCTGTCTGTGCTTTTCTCACCAATCAATTCTTTAGCGACTTCAACTGGTTGTGAACAACTTTCTTCCGGTACTTTTAATTCGGTCACATCAACAACCTTCTTAGGAAACAGTGCTTTCCTACTTCCACGACGTTTAACATCCCCCTTGTCATCAGGTTTGTCATCATTTTCGTCATCTTTGTATCCAATTGGTTTTTTTGATTTTGGACTTGGCTTTGTAAATCCTACCTTCCTTTCTGCAGGACGTTTACCATCTTTATCTTCAGGTTTTTCATCATCTTTGGCAACTTTGGATGCAGTTGGTTTTTTGCATTTGGGACTAGGCTTTGGAACATCAGTGTTACGTTTCTTCTTCTTTTCTTCTTCCATAGCCTTTTTCCTTTCATCCTCAAGCTTCTTTTTCTTATCTTCCTCCAATTTTTTAATCCTTTTTTCCTCGTCCCTCTTCTTCTTGTCCTCTGCAATCTTTAACTTCTTATCTTCGGCAATCTTCTTCTTCTTCAGTAATTCTTCATCAGCCGCTTCCTTAATTGCTTTAAAGGCCTCAACATCATCAGCTGCCTTTTTTCTTTCCGCACTTAAATCCCTCTTGTTCTTCTCTGCCCTACGTTTCTCTGCTGCTGTGGGCGGCTTCTTATCGGGTTTTACTGCCTTCTTCATTAGCTTGTCCAACTCTACGTTATCCATAACAACAGAAGTAGGTTTAACAGTCCTTTTTGGTCTTTCCTTTTTTTCCTCCATGATTGCAACTTACCTAAAATTTAATAAAGTCTACATTAAAGGCAATGAAAAAAACATAAATTGCCTGTTAAATTAAATTAAAAACATCAGTATGTATCCCTAAGTTTTGTAATGAAATTTAAAAATCTTTGTTTGTTTCTTTTGTATTTTATTTTCAATTTAATTGCATGTATTATTTGTCCAAAAATATATCAACAATTGGGTTTAAAAACACATTGGTATATAACATGTAACAACATTGCAACAAAATTAATGTTTAATAGTACATTTTATTTTTCATGTTATTAAATTATATTCAGTACTCTTCATCAAAGTTTTGGAGATTTTCTTCGTGAATGTTTTCAGTCAATTCAAAAATTTCTTTGGCAATTGCATAAGCAGTTTCGGCAACATCCTTTGTGAAAACTACCCCCGGATAAGAGTCGCTATAGAAATGCAAACGAGACCCAGGTGACCAATCCGTTTGAAAGTTGAAGTATCTGGAGCGAATTGACAGAGGACTGTTGATAACCCAACCTTCTGCACCAAGTGATTCAAACATTTCGCAGAGTTCTTGAAATTTGCTGTGATGTTCCGAGTAAGGAGTATCCGGAAGCTGGTTATTGGCACATTTCAGGTAGTAAACCAATTCAGTTGCAGAGTGTCTGTTTATGTAATAAAAAAAGTAGTATTTGAAAAATCGCAAGATGCTCTTCAGACTTTTTTCAACACTTTGGGTGCACATAAACACAGCTTGGGGATAGTGTTCTTCGCGAAGCAAGGTCTCTGCACACTTCAGGTCATCGTGACTTTGAATCATAGTGTACTCGCACATAGCAAGGTGTGCGTAATCAAG
Source organism: Bacteroidota bacterium (assembly GCA_027487625.1). Lineage (GTDB taxonomy): Bacteria > Bacteroidota > Bacteroidia > UKL13-3 > UKL13-3 > CAISCU01. The sequence continues at coordinate 816 of JAIYDG010000278.1, read as the reverse complement.
AGCTTCTTCTTTTTCCAGTTGTAATTTTTCAATCAATTCTTGGAAAGATTCTTTTTGGACATTTTCTGTTTCTGGTGAAGCAACGTCAGTTGATGTTTCATCCTTGATTGTAGTTTCCGTAGGTTGATTTTCTTTGTGAGAAACAGTTGAAGCTAGACGTTTCTTTGCTTCAATGTCTGCCTCTCTTTCCCAGTCTTCCTCTTCCTCTTCTTCTACATTTTGTTCTTCGCCACAATGAGAATCCTCATCATCATCTTTTTGGTTTGATGGAAGGAAGTCGTTGCGATAATTCCATTGGATCACCTTACGGTACATCTCGGTATATTCTGTGGCTTTATAGCTATGGGGATAAACCCATCCATCAAACTTCACAGCAACTTTTTCCATGTACAAGTGCATAATAATTTCTTGGATTTTTGTTGGTTTTGGAATAGGATCATAGACATCGTTCCCCTCGAAAACTTCCAAGTATCTTTGGTTGCAACTAAGTTTGTCAATCTCCATTTTCAGCTCCGCTGTTACTTCCATGAACGCTTCCTCCAATTCGTCTTTGGTTGCAGGAGTGTCCATTTTAAAAACTCCTATTAAAATTGTTATGATAATGTAACAGTAACAGAAACGGGTACATGCTGGTACATGATAACTGAATGATACTTACATTATTTAAAGACAGTGAATATTCTAAACAAATATGTGGAAAAATTTTTGTTGACACAAAGTCAACGAAACAGCGGTTCATTACCAAAAAATTATTGGTAAAATTTTGAATTTTAACCCGCTGACAAAGGGGCCATTCAAATAATACGTGATACTCTT
>JAIYDG010000212.1 GCA_027487625.1 Bacteroidota bacterium | reverse complement strand
CTCCGCTCTTCGTCACATTTTTTTAAAACGTCTACCATTGTGAGTGATAGTAGAAAACATACTCTTCTAGTTTTGACAGACTGGTTTACACCGGGTTATAAAGCTGGTGGGCCCATTCAGTCTTGCTATAATTTTGCAATCAATATGAACAAGTATTATTCTTTGAGAGTTATAACTACCAATAAAGATTATAGGTGTTCTATGCCTTATCCAGATTTGCCTACAGATGTTTGGCGAACAGGTAATGATGGTTTAGAAGTTTTATATACAGATTCTGAACGATTAAATATTTTTAAAATGTTTAATTATATACGGGCGTTGAAGCCTAGATATCTGTATTTAAATAGTATGTTTTCTTTATATTTCACTATTACTCCCTTGTTTTTATACATGTTTAAATTTATTGATACCCAAATCATACTTGCACCTCGTGGTATGTTAAAAAGAAGTGCATTACAATTTAAACCCTTTAAGAAAAAGTGTTATCTTTTAGCTTTTCGTTGGACTGGATTATCACGTAAAATTAAGTTTCATGCTACTGATCAACAAGAAAAAGAAGATATACAGAATATTTTCGGACCAAATTGTTGGGTTAAAGTAATATCTAGTTTTCCTACTTCGGTGTTGTTCAATAAATTGCCAAAGTTAAAGTCAGAACCAGTCCGTTTTATTTTTTTAGGACGAATTCATCCAATCAAAAATCTTCATATCGCAATATCTTCTTTTCATAATTGTTCTAAATCTGTTGAACTCACTATTATCGGAAGCATAGAAGACAAAGCATATTGGAATTATTGCCAAACAATTGCTTCATCGTTACCGGAAAATATAACCTTTAACTTTGTAGGGGAGCTACCTCATCCAAAAGTGGTGGCAACTTTACCTGAATTTGATTTTTTGATTTTGCCTACTCAAGGCGAAAATTTTGGACATGCAATATTTGAGTGTTTGGCAGCAGGCTTACCAGTTCTAATTAGCGATCAAACTCCATGGAAAGATTTAGAGGAGAAAAGAGTTGGATGGGTGTTGCCATTGATAAATGAATCTGCTTTTTCTACAGCAATTAATGAAGCTGTTAGTATGGATAGAGACGAATATGTCTTAAGATCTAATGCTGCTCAAAAATATGCTAAAGACTTTATTGAGAATTCAGAATTAGAGGAAGCCTATTTGGAATTATTCGGTTGATAGAGCTTATTCGGTATTTTTTTATGCAAGTAAGAATTCTCATCCTCGGCGACGTCATGCTCGACCGCTACATCGTTGGTACAGTGAGCCGCATCTCACCCGAAGCACCAGTGCCCGTAGTACGCGTACATCGAGAAGAGATGAGTTTGGGCGGTGCGGGCAATGTGGCGCTCAATGCAGCCAAGTTGCAAGCCAAAACCAGTTTGTTTGGGCCGATAGGGGCAGATGACAATGGGCGAGCGCTGCACAATTTGGTACTTGAACATGGCATAGAGCCCCATTTGTTCCAGGCAGAGATACCCACCATTGCCAAAATCAGGGTGATTGGCAATCACCAACAGATTGTACGTTACGATTACGAGGAGGTAAAAGGCAGTGCCACCTGGCTTAGTCATTTGCAAGCTTTGTTGAGCAAGACAGCCTATCGGTACGTCATTATCTCCGATTATGGCAAAGGCTTGTGTAGCGAAGAACTTTGTCAGTACCTGATCCAGAGCATCACTGCCCAAGGTGGGATGGTCATTGTTGATCCAAAAGGCATCAATTGGGCCAAGTACCAGGGCGCATTTATGATCACCCCCAACCTCAAAGAATTGTCGGAAGTATGGGGAAGCCCGCTGGCCAATGAAGACGATGCGGAAATTGCCCAGGCCGGGGCAGAAATCCGGCAGCGTTTTCAGGTTCAACACCTTTTGGTGACCCGTTCAGAGCGGGGGATGAGTCTGATCAGTGCCGACGAGGTGATTCATTTTCCTACCCAGGCACAAAGCGTATACGATGTAACCGGGGCAGGCGATACCGTCATTGCCACTTTAATGGTTTCTTTGGCAATGGGTTATTCCCTACAAAATGCCATTCGACGGGCTAATTTCGCAGCAGGTATTGCCGTATCCAAATTTGGAACTTATGCAATCACCCAGGACGATCTAAAGCCCTGGGATATTGAAAACAAACCGAGTGAGCCATGATACAAGCAGAAATAGAAGCCCATCAAAAAGTAACGGAGGCGCTGCTCCAACAAGTTTCAAAAATTGAGCGCATTTGTGAGCTTGTGGCGCAAAGGCTAAAAGCAGGGAATAAAATTTTGTTCATTGGCAATGGCGGAAGTGCTGCTGATGCACAACACCTGGCTGCAGAATTATCCGGCCGTTTTCGCACCGAGCGTCAGGCATTGGCCGGATTGGCCCTTACTACCGATACCTCTGCCCTCACGGCCATTGGCAATGATTATGGCTTTGAGGAAATTTTTTCCAGACAGGTTGCGGCATTAGGCCAGACTGGTGATGTGCTAGTGGCCATTTCCACCAGTGGCCATAGCCCGAATGTGCTCCGCGCCATCGAGACAGCAAAATCG
>JAIYDG010000226.1 GCA_027487625.1 Bacteroidota bacterium | reverse complement strand
GTTGGTGAAGGCGCATCAGTTGCTGTGGAAGCAACAGGATTCTCGATTCCATATATTCCCTCACAAGATATTCGGAATGCAACATCATCAGTAATTTTATTTTATCCGTTATCAGATCGATTCAAAATTCTGATAAAAAATCTTGGTTTTAGATAATGCTTGGGGTATCTGATATTGGCAAAACAATACGGATGGACAGCGAATTCCTTCAAATACGTTTTGTGGTATCAGAGACAGCTTCAACATGTCAAGGATTCAAATTGACTCTTACAAGTAAGGGCAACAGCATGCAAATCACAATAACAGTCATTCCCAATAATGTCGATACAACAGTTTATTTCAATACGATTTACCGAATTTTCACCAAACAATTAGGATGCCCAAAGGGATTCATTCTTGTCCATAAAATATGCTCTTGCCCGCCCGGAAGTTTCATATCATTTGCTGGAGATTGCATCGAGTCACACAACATGGTTTGTATGCTCGAATCGGTAGCTTTACAGGCACAGCTTTATTTACACTTTCTGAAGACAAATACTCTTCAATTTCATGTTCTTGTAATCCAGAATTAATCCTCATCGCCCTCCTCTTCATTTGTAGAGTCCATCTTCTACGCCATGGAGCATAAATGTCGCCACCGATGGTCAGAATCTCATTTCATTTGTTTTTAAAAGAATGCAATAGAAATGAAATTAATGTACTTCGCTCATATTTTCAAACATAAAACTAGACCCGCGAATTAGTTCCTATTCTGCATACCTCGGAAACAGTGCCTACTGGAATGGTTCCATTTACCTCTTGAATGGCCTTCGCAATCTTGGAAACCTTCCAAAGCTGCCATACAACAAAATTGGAAAGATTCTCAAGATGGGCACAGCAGGTAGATGTTTGTGCAAACTTATTATAACCTCCTGCCTGTTTCATAAATATTGACCTTTTTGTTTAAGGTCCATTTCAATATCAACTCCGACAATTGGATGCAATCGGAGAAATTCCAGATCTTCGATACGGAGCTTGCGAATCTGTAATTTTATCACGTTTGTGGTTGTTTGGAGGAGTTTCGTTGGGCGCATTTTCCCCATATGTATTTTCTCTGGATCTTGAAAGCATGGTTTGGCAGAAGAGAGCCAAAGCACCTTTTGATGAAGTGGAGGGACAAATTTGTATCACAGATCAGAAACTCGTCTATCTGGTTGGTGGTTTCAAGGTTTGTTTGTTCAGACCATATAATGGGTTGCATGACCAATTCAAGTTGTTTTCGCGATACGCACAAATTAATTTCTCAACTGAGAACCCCAATTTTTTCGATAGTAAAAAAACCCAAATTTAGGTAACCGAGGGTCGCTTTGAATCATCCTACATCTATGATACAGGTATGTGAATGCTATGATATGTTCCAAAACGTTCCTACCAACAACTTTAACGATCGACATTAACATACTACAGAAAAGGACATGTGGGTAGATTTGCCTGGATTTGTGAATGGCCCAAAGATTTCCCATGCAAGTGGCGCAATCTACGGTGGCGACATTTTCATTTTTGGAGGATGGAATGGAAGAGATGAGGTTCAGCAAATGTGGATATACAGGAAAGGTTACTTTTTCTTTTTTCATTCATTCTTTTCATTAATTCCTTAAAATAACTGAATCATCCGAACTTTGCATACTTTAGACACACATATCTGATTTTTGCTTTATTGTATCCCAGAAAAACTATTTTGGACTGAATTCGATCGTCGTGGTGATTCCTTCTCGGAAAAAAATTCCAGACCATTGTCTGCGCTTTCAATTTCTCGACAACAAGCTTGCAGTTGGGTGGTGGGGACAGAGTTGCATCTATTTGGAGGTCTTCGTGGAGGGAGCTCTCTAAATGACTTGCTTGTGATCGACCTAGGCAAGCCATCTTTTCTTTTCATAAAAAAATCGACATATAATTGATTGCCTCTTGTTAAAATGCTTTTAACATTGTTTCATCTGTTTTTCTTTTTTGGTAGATCGGGAGGAAATAGTAGATTATCAACCAGAGTTGCTGACCCCAATATGGCCGCCCAGAAAACCGCAAGCTCGCTTTGGTGCTTCGTGTCTCCTTATCAACAACATAGGTTACTTGATTGCGGGTGCAACGGATGTTTTGGAGACTGCACATGATGTGTGGATGTACTTGCCAGGTTTGTTTGCTGAGTAATCCCGATGCTTCAAAATCATCGCCACAAAAGATCTAAATCAAACTTCAATTTAGAAATGCGTTCTTGGATAAACAACTCTTTATCGACATTGCCCACGGCACGCAGAGATCATGGATTTTCTTTTGGTCCTTTTGGAACGTTCCTAGTTTTTGGAGGATCTACAAAGCAAAGTCGCACAGCCTATCTGAACGATTTATGGTCTTACACTCCGGGTTGGACATTTTCTTCCAAATCAGTGTATCATTTTAAAGAGCCATATATTAATTTGATCGCTTATACTTTTATTGTACAGAAAATAATACATGGCTGCTCTTGAGTGGCCTTTATCAGAGTGATACTGCACCTGCTGGACGTGATATGATGGGATTTGGATTCCTGGAGAACAAAGCCTTTGTATTCGGAGGCAGACTTGAAAATATGGTTGCAGACAAAAAACTATGGACGTTCTCCTTAGGTTTGAGCTTGTAAATAACCGCTAAACACCAATCATATCATGCAATTCAGAGCGTTTCTCTAACTAAAACACATTTCTCATCTTTCATAAACAGTCGACAAGAAATGGTCCTTTAGGCCTTTGTTACCGTCAATATATGAAAGTCTGTCTCTCCAGTCAGGATTAAATTCTGTACCTTACGATGGAAAGATGATTTTTACAGAGCGCCAGGTTAGCATGGAGTCCTTTACTCTGCCAACCGAGGCCCATCTTCATTCACCCTTTTATGCAACATAGGTTTCCGAGGGGAGATTGCTCTCCAGAATATCCGTCTACACAATCAACATGGAATCAGGGCCAATAGACGAGATAATTGCAGCAAATCAGCCACCTGTATGTTTGTTCGTTCGTTGATTTATTTTCATCGTGTAAATTTGGTTAATTATCATGAAATATAGGTTTATCGGGCACGTGCAGGAATTGCTATATGGAAGGAAACAATCTATCTCATTAGTGGAATTGGGGCTGATAATTCCGTGTCAGATGAGATTTGGACTTTCTCTCTAGGTCAATCAGAGTTGATAATTAAACTTCCAGTTCATTTTCTTACATGTTAAATTCTGCAGGGTCTCGACTTTGGTCCAAACTTCCTGTCTCGATTGACCAACGAAGAACACTGCCAGCCTTTGCGTCTTACGGTCGATTCGTGGTAATAGTTGGCGAAGAGATGCAAGTTAAGAGACAATCACAAGTTTTGGATGCAGGTAATCTTCTAAATAATACGATATTTAATGTTCAGATTCGCTTCAAATTAATTACTCATCTATTCATGATTTATGTAGAATCAGGTGTTTTGATAAAGAGCCCGCTAAGCATTTCCCAAGAAATCGTCAATCTTTCAGGACATGCATGTTTGTGGAATGAAAATGGGCTGTGGCTTTATGGTGGACAAACGTCGAGTATTTTTAGTCCTGAAATAGTCACTTTCCATCCAGGTGAGTGTTAATTTCATCCTCCTTTAATTTTCTTTCGTTACACTCTCATATAATGTTTGCAGCAACTTGCGGTTTGGAAGTTGTGAAAGTTGTTGGCCGCATGCAAGCGAGTTTGTTGGAGGATGGAAGCTTTGATGCACCATATTTGTCACCAAACACATGCACTTGGGAAATTCAGAACTCCGACCATGTGGAAATAGAGTATTCCCTTGCTGGTCAGGATTCGTAAGTGGCAAGGAAATTGTTGTAAATTGGAACCTAATTTCCATTTTATCACGTTTGGAAGGT
>JAIYDG010000282.1 GCA_027487625.1 Bacteroidota bacterium | reverse complement strand
TGAAGATCCTCAGTATCTATTGAAGCTGGAAGCCTTATAATAACTTCTTTGGTGGTTCTTTCAACTAACATATATCAAATATAAATAAAAATTGAGGTATTTAATATCGAAATTTTAGTATTCAAGGCTATACAAATTGTCAATTATTTCAGAAATTCTTAATTCTTTTAAGCTTACCTTCCCTATTGTAATATTCAATCTTTTTAAAAGTGCCATCAGGATTATAAATACGCCATTTCCCTACCTTATTTCCATTATCAAACCTTCCATTCATTGACAATTGTCCAGAAATGAAATAGAAGTTCCAAATTCCAATTTCATTGCCTGCTTTATATTTTCCTTCTTCTTTTAAATTCCCATTTTCATAGTATTCCAAATACTCATTTTCATAAAGACCATCATGATTAAAAGCTTTTATATGAAGTTTATTTTGCTGATAATATCTTGTTTCAGACCCTTCAGCTTTTCCATTTTTAAACTCAATAAATGAAATTGTATCTTTATAATCATTTATCACACTAATTAAAACTCCATTAAAAACTTGGTTTGTTAAAATACTATAAAACCTTCCATCTTCTTTTTCATACAAATCTTGGATCTCAATAAAATTTGGTCGGTCTTGAGAAAAAACATCTATTGTTATTTGGAAAGTAAGGAATAATAAACAAATTATTTTTATGCTCATACCTTAGTGTTTTTTGATTTGGGTAATTTGGAATAATGTAGTTTTACAATTTAGGATTGAATATAAATTAGGTGTTGTTTGATTCCAAATCAAAAACTTATTAATATTCAACTTTATTTATCTAGTAATAGGTTTTAAAACAGTATAAGTGCCAGTTTCATTGGTTAAAGTAGATTGAATTACGATTTCTTCTTTTGAAACAGAAATAACCTTTCCTAAACATGAATCTTTTAAAAAGACTTCCATACGATCGTTTAATTTTAAGTCTTCATCAAAACTGATAAAATCATTTATTTCATAGTTCCCTCCACTAAATTTCCAAACATGTTCTTTTACATGTTCAGGTCCAAATTTTTTACAACTTATAAATAGTATTAAAACTAAAGCCAATAGAATATACTTTTTCATGTTTATATTTTTTAAAAGTAGTCCAAACTATATAATTATAAGAATTTATATACCTTATATCTATTTATTAGAAGAATTGTTTGGTGGAATTAAAACATCACATGCATCTAAAGTTGCACCCGCACTTCCAGATATCATTGAAGAGATTTCATCAGTTACAGTATTTGTTTTATTTGTTAAATCAAAAAATTTAAATGTAAAATAGATTTCACTTCAATGGTTTTCCATTACATTTAACATTAAAGATTAGAATGGTATCACTTTTTATCAATTTATAATTTAAACTTCCGGTATCCTTAAGAATTGTATCTCCAACATTTGAAACCAAAAATAAATCTCGCAAACCTATCAAAGTCAAAATTTTATTGTCTTCCCCTAAAACAAATGTGGGAGTATTGTGATTCTCTTTATCAAGATATTGACTCTTTATTACACCATAAACTTTACGTTCTTTTATTTCTTTTGAATATCCTGATCCACAATTAACACAATTCGAAAACAAAAAGGAAACACCCAATAGCATTCCAAATTTTGCTGTTTTAATTATGATTTTCATAAAAATAAAAGTTATGAGCATAAACACCTACTATATTAATAACAATTAAAATTATTGCTACAATTGCAATAAAATACTGATAAATCAAAATTTTAGTTTCTAATTTCATTTTATAAAATTAAATAATACGAATATCCGTTTCATTACCCGTAACTTTAATAACATCACCCTCCCCTCAAAAGTGACGCGAACCTTCGGTTCGCGTCACTTTTGAGGGGAGGGTAATTCATTCTTTTTTGTTTACTACTATAATTTCATCCCTTTAGGATTTTAGGAAATTTCGTAATAATCAGGATTCTATTTTTAATTCATATTGCCTTCATTCAATTCATAAATCAATTTTAAAATATTTAGAGTTTCACTAATATAAATTACCAGCCTTCAACAGATTCAAACAAAAATGGCTGACAATAATAATTATCAATCCAATATGGAACTGCACAAAAAAATGGTAAATGTCCATGATGGTCAAATTTTGCTTTAGATAATTCTAGGTTCTTTAATTTCATAAAAATGGAGTCAATCCCATTTTTTTCAGAAACACTAAATTTATTTGTTTGCTTTAGAAAGTAATCCAAGGAATCATTTCGGTAGTTATAATACTCATAATAACTAAAAATATTTCCTCTTTCATTATTGTCCTTTTTTATAGAGAATTTTGGTAATAAATTTTTATTTAAAATTAAAATTGCTCTTATCGAAACCATGGAAAATGAATCTAAACGATGGCCTTTCATAAAAGAATAAAATTCTTTTTTTGACCTATCAAAATATATTCCAGTATTTTCAAGATACCTAAACGCAATTCCTCTTTTATCAATATAACACAACTCTAAATCTATTGGAAATCGAAAATTAACTATAGACAGGTTTGGTAATCTATTAACATCATTTTTAATCTTAACAAAACCTGTAGTATCAAGAATTTTTGTAAAATCATTATAACAATCTTTGTAATTTTCGAAATCAGAAAAACCAATATTCTTGTGATTTAAATAAGCCAAATAGGATTGAATATCTTTTCTTTCTTCATCATAAAATGAAGTACATCCGAAATTAAAAACTAGAAAGAATAAAATGTTCAATCTAAGTAGCATCATGATTTTTTAGTTTAGGTTGATGTATTTAGTTGAAGATATATTGATTGAACTTTTTATGTTTTGCAGACTTTTGAAAATCTTTTTTCAGACAAGTGATGTATTGAATACTACCGATAATAATTACACAAACTTGGTTTTTCACAAAGGATTGAATCCATATTGGCATCTTCGCAATGAAGTCGATATTCAATTCTTTTAGAACCACACCAATTTCTATTTGCATATACCTGGAAAACTTCTTTTGTTGATTGTATAGATAAGTCCAAGCGCAGACCCTTCCTCTATGTGATAATTAGCAAGATCACTCCTTGTATAGACACATTTTGGATTATCAATAATAAGGATTGAATTTCGTTTAAATAAGGGGAAAGTGTGTTTCAAATAATTAGTTAAAGTAGTCGCTCTCAAAAGAGAAATAGAGTCTGGCTCCATTTTATTATGAATAACATTAATTATAAAAAACAGAGAAGTATCCTTTGAATTCCAGAAATAATAGTCATTTTTTAAAAATGCTTCTATATCATTTTTCTGTTGATTGTTCAAGCTGATCTCATTCTGTGTGTACTTAAGAAAGACTATCGTTTCATTATGTTGCTGCTGGGAAAATAAAGGCGTCATAGCACAAGTGTAGATAAAAAGGATTATTAGTTTTTTCATTATTATCTTCTTAATGTTCGAGTAGCTGCCTTTTGTTTTCATGTGTTCCAAGCTATTGATTTTTTATAAATATATTTTCTATCGCTGGCTTTATATTTCTTGAGGAAAAGTTCTTGAAAAAACGATAAACTAAATCCTCATAAGAAGTATCAAGATTGGTGCTAATTTGTTTGGTGCTTCTTCTATTCCTATTTTTTATGTTCATGTTTTATTGGTTTTTTTATCGCAATCTTTATTAAATATATCTAAAACAAAACATTTACAAACTCAATAATCAGCAAACTCAAACAAAAAAGGGAAGCATTTATTGTATCCTTTTTCATTCAATGAAGATAAATATTTTTTGAATAATAAACATTTGAAAACCTTTTTTCAGAAACGGGCTGAATTGAATACTACCATACTGCCACACCTACTTACATGATTGCAAAGTATTAAATATGCGGTATGCATAAATATTAGATTTTTTTAATTGATTTACGTCCTCATCTGTAAGAAAGTTAGTATAAGTTAATGTATCAAGAGTACCTTCTGACCTATAAATTATAATTTCCAAAAGACAACCGTCATTTGATCCAAAATCAATTTCCTTTCCTTTCGCCTTTAAGAAACAACCTGCTATATTTTTCTTTAATAAGCTGTCTTTAATTGAATCAAGACTATTGCAATTTATACTATTAAATCTTATGCAATCAGTATAGATTTGACGTTTTATAAAGTCGATATTGTAAGTACATTTTACTTTAAGTCCTTTAATGATTGTGACACTAGCTCTGTTAAATGTTTGCATATCATTTATAAGTGACTTCTTAGAAGAATTACAGCTAAACATCAAAAACAATAAAATAGACATTTTATACAAAAATTTCATGTGATTTTTTAGATATAAATTGATTTATTCCATGAACTAAAGTTTCAATTCCTTTTAACCGAATTTCTTCAGTTGATATGATTTGCCCCATCATTGGATTTTCAACAATCAATATAGAAACAACTGGTAAAGGGCAAATTCAAGCGCATGGTTTTACCAAAGATGAAGTGACCCAAATGAAAAAGATTATTCTTGAGAAATTAAAATAAGTTATTGCTTAAGGATGAAACACATTCAATTTTTAAGCTTGTTTAAGCTAACTTAATTCAATACAATTTTCTTGGTTATCAATTTATCTTTAGTTGATAAATGAACCAAATAAATGCCTTCAGAGAGCTCTGATAAATTGATTTCTATTTCAGAATCTTTCAAGAATTTTTTACTAATAAGCAATTCTCCTTTTACAGAATAAACTTCAACTTTAACATCTTCTTTTACTGAATTCTCAATATACAACCTATCACTCACCGGATTGGGATATAGTTTAAAATCATCTACCAGATTCTGCTTTTTTAATCCCACTGGTGCGCCATATTTTATATTGGCAAATGTGGTATTGTTACAAGCAATCTCTGAAACACTTTTGGGTACATATCCACTTATATAAGTATCGGTATTGATATTCACTGCTATCATTTCCTTTTTTCCAGCGCTATCCAATCCTACCAATACATAGGTTCCCGACAATTGGTCGTAACTTGAGGAGCTGGCTTGAAAATAAGGATATTTGTTCAATGATACTTTTGGAAAAATAAATCCATTGTTTTTTTCAATTTCAATGATGTCTGTTCCAAGGTATTTATTTGTAGAATCAAAATTGGCTATTCTAGCAAATAACCTGTCTCTTACATTGTCATAATTTACAGCTGTAATAGTGCTGATATAATAACTAGTTGTTAATTGAATTTTACTCACTAAAAATGGTGGATTCCTTACTGAAAACTTGTACAAACTCATCGTATTATCAGTATTCATTCCCACATAATAAATGATACCTGAATTGGCATCAAATGTAATTGCATCCAGCATCAATCCTATTGCTTCCGGCTCCTGAATTGAACCTATCAAACTATCTTGATTTGTGCTTAAACCTGTTGCATAAACATTGATGTTTTTTTGAGCATCCATTGTAAGTTTATACATGGTTCCCGTTGCCATATCAAATTCAGATATGTTTGAAACCAATGTTCCGGGTTTAAAACTTTGTGTATTGTTATTGGCATCAAATTCCAATAATCCTGTTTCAGAATTTATATCTGAAATCCCAGATAAATAATATTTACCATTATAAGCATCATAACCAGAAGTCGCCACCAAGTAAGCATTCAATTCACTTGGAAAAACCTCTATGCTAGCTGAATCAAACAATTGCCATTCAACAATATCTACTTTACCAGGTCTGTAGCCATTTGCAGCACCAATTAATTGTATTTGTGCATGCAAGCCAAAGCCTAAAAATAGAATAAAAATAAATGAAAGTATAAATTGTCTCATCGTTTACAAGTTTAATATCAAACAAATATCGAATTGCAAAGTTTGTTTTTTTGTTAAAATTCTGTTTTTCAATGAATATGACACAAATAAGTTCTTTCTATATTGGAAACCTTAATGAAGACAACAAATGAAAAGTAGTAATGAAAAGTAAAATTGGTGGAAAGAGAATTGTGAATTATTTACCTGGAGAACAATTACGAAGGATTTGTTAAGATTTCAAAATACTTTTTGCATCAGGACCTAAATTGAACAACAAATCGAGTATAGATAAATTAGGTGTAAATCCGAACTTTTCTTCAAAAACCTGCCAGTATTTTTTGTCTATTAATAGTTCATTTTCAGGTGTAGAATTCTTTGCAGAAAAACGGTTTCTATAATCTAGATTTTCTTCAAGATTCTTATTGTATTCATTTGTATTTCCAATAGTCAAATTCAGCTTCAAACACTTTAAAACCAATTGAATTAAACCTAAGTTAAACTCAAATAAATTACTTTCTTCTTTTTCATAATAAGCTTCAAAAGCATCTCTGTAATAAAGAAAATAAGCTGATTTTCCATAAGCAGAAATCATGGTTTGCCAATGTTGCTTTCTCCAATCAATTTCTTCATCAATCTGAATTTTACTGATTTGCGTTTTCTCACCTGAAATTTGTTTAACAGGAATATTTAAAACCTGAACTCCATTTGCAGATAAAACTCTGCAACGACTTCTATACGATTGTTTCTGGTAATTTTCAAAAGCTTCTATCTGAATTTCTTCAAACTTCATAGCATGCTGAAACCAGGCAATACAAGGTAAATAATGTAAAGTAAAAACAGGTTTCATTTTAATACAATGGTATGGATGCCGATTTCATATTCTTTTGAAATGGCATTTTTGATGAGTAAATAATCAGTTTCTCTGTTCACATAATCCAAAGCACTACAATCTAAAATCAAAATTCGTTGGTCGTTTTGTTGATTCAGGTATTCAAAATAAGCTGTTTGAAGGCTTTCCAAGTATTCAGGAGATATTTCCTGTTCGTATGCCCTACCCCTATTTTTAATTTGCCAAAGTAGCTTTTCAACAGGATTATGCAAGTAAACCAACAAATCAGGTTTTCTTAATTGTAATTGAATAATGCTAAAAACTTTTGAATACAATTCGTATTCATCCTCATCCAAATTTACTTTTGAAAACAGCAAACATTTAGCAAACAGATAATCGGAAACAGTGTGTTTAGTGAATAAATCTTGCTCGTTTAATTGTCCTTTTAACTGATTAAACCTTGCTGCTAAAAAGCTCATTTCCAAAGGAAAAGCATATCGTCTAGCATCTTTATAAAACTTGGGTAGAAATGAATTATCCTCAAACTCTTCCAATACAAGTCTGGCTTGCAATTCGCTTGCAAGTTTACTGGCCAAACTGGTTTTGCCTGAGCCAATATTACCTTCAATGGCAATAAACGAATATGGAATTTCGGTGAGATTCAAGGGCGCAATTTGTGCAGGAAAGATGAAATGCTACTTACAATTTTTCCACGTCGAGTAAATCTTCGCAGTTTTTGAGTAATTCAGCATTAGTGAAATGTAAAACAGGATGCACAAATTCTGAATTCATTTCACATAACGGAACTAAAGTAAATCTTCTTTGATGTAAATAAGGATGTGGAACTTGAAGATTTTGAGAATGAATAATTTCTGAACCAAAATACAAGATATCGATGTCAATAATTCTTTCAGCCCATTTTTCTAATCGAGTGCGACCTAATTCCAGCTCGGTTTGAAGGATTTTATTCAATAAATCTTGTGGATTTAACTCGGTTTCAATCTCTAAACATTGGTTTAAAAAAGGATTTTGATCGATCTTTCCCCAAGCAGCAGTTTTGTAAACAGATGAAATTTTAATTACCTCAATGGGTAATTTTTTTAGTGCTTCAATGGATTTGTTTAAATGAGCAAATGCATCACCCATATTGGAACCTAAAAGCAAATAGATACCTTTGTTCATTACAACAAAGAAAATATTTTATTTTGGCATTTAATTTGCAAATCGAAAAGTATGAAAAAAACTACACTCATTATACTCAGCTGCCTAAGTTTATTTGTTGTTTCTTGTCAGAAAGACACCGATTTAATTCCTGAAGACCAATCCCTAACAGCAACAGATTTTATAGGCACATGGAAAAGAGATAGTGTTTTATTAAACGAAGTGAGTTCAAGTGGCAATAGAACAAGAGTTGAATCATTGGTAAACAATGGTACTTATTTATTCAATTCTGATAAATCAAGCGGCCTTTTGAGCATTGATGGCGACGATTACGCAATTACTTGGTCGGGAGCTACAGGCACAATTACTATTAGCGAACCCGATTGGCTTTCACAAAAATACACTACTTCATTAGTAAGCGGAACTAAAGTAAAATTAGTTGGAACAGCTACTATAGATGGAGTTTTGAATGAAAGAATTCTGTATTTGAGTAAGAAATAATTATACCAATTCCTTCAATCTTTCCAATATTCTTACCATCGCATAAGTATCCAATTTACAGTATTCTAAGAGTGCTTTTCTTTGTGTTTCATAAGTAACAGGACTTTGAGATTTCAATTGTCCATAAACCAAACTCGCAGTTCCACCTTCTTGTATTTGTAATGAAGAATAACTTAAATCGGGAATCAAATGTGGCAAAATGGTTTTAATACTATGCGAGCCTTTTAAAGCAGGATGATAATACCAACGTTGCTGAAATGGTAACATCAAATCTTTCATTCTATCAACCAAAGCCAATAATTCGGTTTGATATTTAGGAAACAACCTACTAAGTTCCAAAATCACACTTTTTTCAAAAGACATATTGTAGGTAATGATACTACCTTTTGTACTCAAATCACTTAGCATTTGTTGAACCAAAGCCTCTCTTGGGTCGGAATCTCCATCACCCAAAAACTCAAAATGTAATAAGTCTGATTTTTTATTTTTTTGTTGATGAAGTGAGTATTGAAACGGAATTCGTTGATAAGGTTTCATGCCATCATATTCAGGAATGGCAGGTTGGTAGGTTTCAAAATCGAAAAAAGACAATGGATATTCCAAAGATTTAATAAATCCCTTTAAAGATTGTTTGTCGATATACGTTTCATTTTTGTTGAAAGCATCCAATTGAAATTTTGCTCTTGAGGGCAAATGTGCATCTTTGGGAATATCTTTCATCGAGTAAATGCCTTCATCAAAAAAGGCCCAACCAGCGCCATTGCTCAAATCTAAAACAGAATTTTCTTCAGGAAAATCCTTCCAGCAATGATTGGTAAAATCACATTCATAAGGAGAAAAACAATGTTGCCCAATCTGCTTTTGAGGTTCTACTTTTTTGATAAGCATTTTTTTCAAAGAATCCAGAGAAGCTTCAACCTGATGTTGTTGCTTTTTGATTTCTTTTAAAACACTTTGGTTGGCAAAAAACTTTCCTACTTCAAATGGACCATTTTTTATATAGGTATTATCGACATAAACTATTGAAAAATCTGCTATTTCAAGTCCTTTTTGTTTTAAAACCCAATATTGCAAAGCAGCATCATCAATGTGTTGTGATTTAACTGAAGTACTTGATTTTACCTCATAAACAAACCATTTATTGTTTTTCTTAACCATGATATCCAAAGCACACATCACACCATTTGCTATAAATGTTGGCTCATATAATACATAATGTGTATCTAAAACTTTTTCAGTTTTAAT